>SEEV01000231.1 GCA_004211695.1 Rhodococcus sp. (in: high G+C Gram-positive bacteria) | reverse complement strand
GAGGCGCTGAAGCGGTCGCTGAACACCAGCTTCTACCGTCAGGAACTCGAACTCGACGGTGGACCGCAGGCGATCGCCGACATGGCCCACAAGGCGGGCATCCCGAAGGAGATCCCCGGAGTCGGTCCCTCGCTGACCGAGCCGGACGGCAGTGGTCCGAACAACGGCATCGTGCTCGGCCAGTACCAGTCCCGGGTCCTCGACATGGCGTCGTCGTACGCCACGCTGGCCGCCTCGGGTACGTACCACGCCCCGCACTTCGTGCAGAAGGTCGTGAGCGCGGACGGAACCGTGCTGCTCGACCGCGGCGGCGACACCGGTGAGGACCGTATCGACAAGGACGTCGCCGACAACGTGACGTCGGCGATGCAGCCCATCGCCGGATACTCCCGCAACCACAACCTGGCGGGCGGACGTCCGTCGGCCGCGAAGACGGGTACCGCGCAGCTCGGCGACACCGGGCAGAACAAGGACGCCTGGATGGTCGGGTACACCCCGTCGCTGTCCACGGCGGTCTGGGTGGGAACCACCGACGGTCAGGCTCTGGAGAACAGCAGCGGCGCCATGATCTACGGTTCCGGCCTGCCGTCCGACATCTGGAAGGACACGATGGACGGCGCCCTCGAGGGCACCGACGTCGAGAAGTTCCCGAAGCCGGGTGCGATCGGTGGTCAGTCGGGTGTCCCGGCGTACTCGGCGCCCGCACCGACCAAGACGTCGGCGCCGCCGACGAGCACGTTCCAGTTGCCGACGGAACTCGTGCCGCCGGTGGTCGTGACGCCGTCTCCGGTGGAGATCCTGCCCGGGATCACCATTCCGATTCCGGGTCTCGCTCCGCGGCAGACCACACCGGCTCCGGCGGTTCCGGAGGAGCCGGAGACGACCACGCCGCCGGGTGCGGGTAACGGCCAGCAGCAGGTTCCGACCCGTTAACGGCGACCGGTAGCCTCGCGGAGTGGCCGACAACCCAGACGCGCACGCCGTCCGAGACGCGGGCGAGACGGGATTCGTCTCGCCCGCGCCTCTGGCGAAGGATCGGCGTTCCGCGGACTGGCGGGACCTTCCCGGGCGCACCGACCCGCTGACCGCCGACCTGTCCGGGGTGATCGGCGGTCCGATCGGACGGCACGCGGTCGTCGGTCGCAGCCGGTTCTTCACCCCGATGCGCGCCCTTCTGTTGCTGGCGATCGTGTTTCTCGCGCTCGGCTGGTTCGCGAAGGCGCCGTGCATTCAGCAGGCACCGGTCGGTGAGAACGGCGCGCTCGGGCTCGACTGGAGCGGCAGCCGGCAGTACGTCGCGATGTGCTACTCGGACACGGTGCCGCTGTACGGCGCGGAACGGTTGAACGAGGGCGCCTTTCCCTACAAGAAGTGGTGGGAAGAGGAGGCCGGCAACGGTCAGGTGCAACGCCGCTACATGGAGTACCCGGTGATCTCCGGGCTCTACCAGTACGGCGCGATGACGATCGCGAAGTCGTGGGACGCGGTGCACTGGCTGCCCGGTGCGTTGCAGGTCGCGATCTACTTCAATGTCGTCGCGTTTGGTCTGGCGCTGGCGTGGCTGGTCACGGTCTGGGCCAGCGCGCTGCTGGCCGGGCGCCGCATCTGGGACGCCGCGCTGATCGCCGCGTGCCCGCTCGTGATCGTGCACGTGTTCACGAATTTCGATCCCCTCGCAACGGCTTTCGCGGCGGGCGGGCTGCTGGCGTGGTCGCGGAAACGGCCGGTGCTCGCCGGCATCCTGCTCGGGCTCGGTGGCGCAGCCAAGCTGTATCCGCTGCTCCTCCTCGGACCTCTGCTGGTGGTGTGTCTGCGCACCGGCAGAGTGCGGGACTGGTCGGTGACTGCGCTGACCGGCGTGGGCGCGTGGCTCGCGGTGAATCTGCCGATCGCCCTGCTGTTCCCACGCGGTTGGGCCGAGTTCTTCCGTCTCAATTCCGAACGCGGCGCCGACCCGGACTCCGTCTACAACGTCATCTCTTCGTTCACGGGCTGGACCGGCTTCGACGGCATCCTTCCGTCCGGTCAGGCGCCCACCGTGCTCAACGCGGTGTCGTTCGTGCTGTTCGCCCTCGTGTGCGTCGGGATCGGATACATCGCGTTGACGGCGCCGCGCCGTCCGCGGCTGACACAACTGTGTTTTCTGCTGGTGGCGGGTTTCCTGCTCACGAACAAGGTGTGGAGCCCGCAGTACTCGCTGTGGCTGGTGCCGCTGACCGTGCTCGCGTTCCCGCACCGACGGATCTTGCTGGCGTGGATGACCGTCGACGCACTGGTGTGGGTGCCGCGAATGTTCTACTACCTGGGCGTGTCGAACAAGGGACTCCCCGAGCAGTGGTTCACCGCCGCGGTAGTGGTCCGCGACGTCGCCGTCGTCGTCATCTGCGCACTGATCATCCGGCAGATCTACCGGCCCGGCGAGGACCTCGTGCGGTACGGCTTCATCGACGATCCCTCGGGTGGGGTACTCGACCAGGCACCCGACGATCAACCGCGCTGGCTACCCGACTGGCTACGTCCGCGTGCACGGGGTGAAGCGGCTCCCGCTCACAGCGTTTCGCCTGCCACCGGTTAGGGGCGTGTCGCCCTAAGGCTTCGACAGCACCAGCGCCGCACCGACCGCGAACACGGCGATCGAGACTCCGAGGGCGATCGCGCGGATCGACCACTGGCGGGCGTCGGCGGCGGCGCGTACCGAACTGTCGTATTCGCCGCGCTCCCACAGTCGGTGGACGGTGAGCGAACGCAGAAGCGCGACGATGCCGAACGGCACGAACGCGAAGACAGCGACGATGGCGAGCGGGAGACCGCTGGCGGGCGGCGGTGCCAGCGGCCCGCAGTAATCGGCCCCGGTGTCCTGCTGCTGCGACGTCATGCGTTGCCTCCCCGTGGTCCTGCCCACGACCAGTGGGCGACGACGTGGAGTATAGACCCGTCCAGATGCCCGACTGTGCAGTGCCTTTCGCGCAGTCGGCGGTTATGTTCCGGTTATCGGCTGGTATCCGCGGCGGGAGTATGCGCCCGAGCCGCGACCCATGCCGCGACCTGGGTGCGGGAGCTGACGCCCAGTTTGTCGAAGATGTGCTCGACGTGCCCGTCGACGGTGCGCCGCGAGATCACCAGGGCCTCGGCTATCTGCCGATTGCTGAGGCCTTGGGCGAGCAGTTCGGCGATCTCCTGTTCCCGCTTGGTGAGCGGAGACGGCTCGGCGCGGGCGGCAGGCGCGTCCTCGGGCCGGGTGCCGAGCGCGAGGTCGACGGCTTGCTCGATGGTGAGCCGGACCGCAGGCGCTGCGAGTTGGGCGAACTCGTCCGGCCCGACCATGCCGGAGGCGATGCGCTCCGACGACAGCGAGTCGTCGGTGATCTGCGGGCCGAATGCCGCGACGGACGTGCCGAGCCGATGCCACACACCTTTCGCGGCGCCGCACAGCGTCGCTGCCGCGTTCGCGTCGCCGCTCGACGTTGCCACCCACGACAGCACCTCGATCGACAGGGCCGTGCAGATCTTGTCCTTGAAGTCGCGCTGGATCCGCAGCGCCTGCTGGGCGGCGTCCACGGCGTCGTCGCGTCGGCCGAGGTGAAAGTAGGCAACGCTCGAAACCCACAGGGCGTAGGCCTTGTTCCACTTCTCCCCGTGCGCGTCGGCCACCGCGATCACGTCCCGGCACGTCTCCAGGGCGTCGTCGAGGCGGTCGTCGTAGGTCTGTGCCATGGCCATTTCGAACGACGCGGTCAGCACCGACGCGGTGTCGCCGACGGCGCGGTGGACGGCGATGGCGTCGCGGAACAGCACGATGGCGTCGGCGGGGCGACCGGAGAACATGGCGTGGATTCCCGCCCAGTGATCGGCGTGCGCCCGCAGTCGTTCGTCGCCCAGTGCCGTGGCGATCGTCGTGCATTCGTCGAGGTGTTCGCGGGCGGCGTCGCGGTCACCCTGGATGAGCGCGGTCCATGCGGTTACCCACAGCACGTCGCCGCGTTCGCGGGTGGGTTCGGTGAGTCGTTGGAGTATCCGCTCGAGCCGGGTCCTCCCGTCGGACAGGTTGCCGCCGGCGATCCAGTGGTACCGGAGAGCGACGGCCAGCTCCGCGGCCGCGGCCCGCTGCGAGTCGTCGTGCAACGCCCAGTCGAGTGCGGCGACGAGGTTGGGGTGGTCGATCCGCAGTCCCGCGAGGATCTCGGATTGTCCCGGCCCGCACCAGTCGAGCGACGACCGGCCGGCGCGAGCCGAATAGTGCTCGAGATGCCGTCGGTACAGTTCGTCCTGCTCGCCGCTGAGGTCGAGGAGTTCGTGCCCGTACTCCCGCACCGTCATCAGCTGGGAATAGCGGAGCCTCTCGGTCGAACGGTCCACGGTGACAAGGCTTTTGCCGACCAGCCGGTCGAGGACGTCGATGACCGGGGTGTCGGACAGCGCACCGAACCCGCTGATCGCCTCGGCGGCTTCGAGGTCGAAGCTGCCGGGAAACACGGCGAGCCGGGACCACAGCAGCCGCTCGGTGTCGGAGCACAGTTCGTAACTCCAGTCGATGAGGGCGCGCAGCGTCTGTTGCCGGGGCATGGCCGCACGGTCGCCGCCGGTGAGCAGCGCGAACCGTTGGTCGAGACGTTCGACGAGCTGCGACGCCGACAACGACCGCAGTCGGGCCGCGGCGAGTTCGATGGCGAGCGGTATCCCGTCGAGCTGGTTGCACAGCTGGGCGACGGCGGGGGCGTTCGCGTCGGTGAGACGGAAGTCGGCGACCACGCTCTGCGCGCGCTCCACCAGCAACGACACGGATTCGAACGGGGCGATGTCGGAGGCGCGGCAGTCCTCGATGTCGCCCGGAGTGCTCAGCGGCGGAAGGATGTACGTGAACTCTCCGGCGATCCCGAGCGGTTCCCGACTCGTCGTGAGGATCCGGACCTCCGGTGCGGCGGCGAGGACGGTGCCGACGAATTCGCGTGCGGCGGAGAGCAGATGCTCGCAGTTGTCGAGGACGATCAGCACGTGCAGCGACTGCAGGTCGTCGATCACCTTGTCCATGACCGCGCGGCTCGACTGGTCGGTGACACCCAGGGCGGCCGCGGCCGCGGAGGGCAGCGCCTCGGGATCGCGGACGGGCGCGAGGTCGATCCACCGCACGGAGTCGCGGAAGGCCCGTGCGGAACGTAGTGCGATCTCCTCGGCCAGCCGTGTCTTGCCGACGCCGCCGGCACCGAGCAGCGACACGAGCCGGGACTGTTGCAGGCGACCGCGGGCTTCCTCGATCTCGCGTCGCCGGCCGATGAAGCTGGTCATCGACCTCGTGAGTTCTCTCGTGCGAGTCAGTGGAAGTCTCCCATTTCCGAACGGCCAGGGTGTGCACGAACCTACCCCCACCGGAATGTGACGGCCAACACAGGTAACGAAGGGGGTGTTTTACCCCGTGTGGGGGTGATGTGACGTGGGTCATCGTCATTGGCATGCCCCGGTTGTGCCCTCGAACTCAGCCGGAACCCATCGTTCGCGAGGAGCTCAGCACCATGTCAAAGACTATTTCCGCCCCCGACGTCGACGTTGTGGTGGTAGGAGCCGGCTTCGCAGGCCTCTACACGCTGCACAAACTGCGCGACAAGATGAACCTGACGACACGCGTGTTCGAGGCCGGCTCCGATGTGGGCGGCACCTGGTTCTGGAACCGGTACCCCGGCGCCCGCTGCGACATCGAGAGCGTCCACTACTCGTACTCGTTCGACGAGGACCTGCAGCAGGACTGGCAGTGGAGCGAGAAGTTCGCCGGACAGCCGGAGATCCTGCGCTACCTCGAACACGTCGCCGACCGCTTCGACCTGCGCAAGGACATCACGTTCGGCACCCGGGTCATCGGTGTGCACTGGGACGACGAGGACTCGGTGTGGACCGTGCACACCGACGACGGCAACAGCGTGCGCAGCCGCTACTTCATCTCCGGGGCGGGCAACCTGTCCGTCCCGAAGACCCCGGAATTCGGCGGCATCGACAACTTCCGCGGGCAGGTGCTGCTCACCGGCAACTGGCCGCACGAGGGCGTCGACTTCACCGGCAAACGGGTCGCGGTGATCGGAGCCGGCGCCAGCGGCATCCAGGCCATCCCGTTCATCGCCGAGGACGCCGCCGAACTGGTGGTCTTCCAACGCACCCCCAACTTCGCCACCCCCCTCGGCAACGGCCCGATCGACCCGAACGAGGTCGCCGAGATCAAGGCGAACTACGGTGCGGTCCGCGATGCCGCCCGCAACCACTTCCTCGGCGTCCCGTTCGACCAGGTGCAGCCGTCCGCGCTGGCCGTCGACGCCGACGAACGCCGGCGCACCTTCGACGCGCGCTGGAACGCCGGCGGGTTCCGGTTGTTCATCGACTCCTACCAGGACATCCTGTTCGACAAGAAGGCCAACGACACCATCGCCGACTACATCCGGGACCGGATCCGCGAGCGGGTCCAGGACCCGGACAAGGCCGCGACGCTGACCCCGACCGGCTACGCGTACGCCACCAAGCGGCCCCCGCTCGAGACCAACTACTACGAGGCGTTCAACCGGGACTCGGTCAGCGTCGTCGACGTCAAGTCCACCCCGATCGACGAGATCACCGAGACCGGGGTCCGGGTCGGCGACCGCACCTACGAGGTCGACGTCATCGTCCTGGCCACCGGATTCGACGCCATGACCGGCCCGCTGATGGCGATGGACATCCGCGGCCGCGGCGGGCTGCCGCTGGCGCAGAAGTGGGAACACGGCCCCAAGACCTACCTCGGCATCATGGTCAACGAGTTCCCGAACCTGTTCCTGATCACCGGGCCGCAGTCGCCGTCGGTGCTCTACAACATGCCCCTGGCCATCGAGGACCACGTCGACTTCGCCACCGACGCGATCGGCCACCTCAACCGCAACGACCTCGACGTCATCGAACCCACCGCGCAGGCCGAACGCGACTGGGGCACGTTGACCAACGACATCGCCAACCAGACCCTGCTGCCGGAAACCAACTCCTGGTACATGGGCGCGAACATCCCCGGCAAACCCCGCGCCTGCATGGTCTACCTCGGCGGCGCCCCCACCTACCGGGCCACGTGCGCCGAGGTCGTCGAGGCCGGCTATTCCGGTTTCACGCTCGCCCCCGCCGAGGCCCGCGTCGCCTCCACCGTGTCCTGAACCCGCCCACCACTCGTAGAAGGAGACCGACATGGCACTCGACGTGCACGCGGCAGAACTGATCGCCGGACTACAAGCGCAGGGACTGAAGGCTTTCGAGCAGATGACCGTCGACGAGGCTCGAGCGGTGGTGGCGACGTTCACCGGACTGCAGGCGCCCCCCGAACCCGTCGCCCGGGTGGAGGATGCGCACTACGGCAGCGGTGGTGAGGAAATCCCCCTGCGGATCTACGTGCCCGGAGGACCGGCACCACACCCGGTGGTCCTGTACTTCCACGGCGGAGGGTTCGTCGCCGGCGACCTCGACGTGGTCGACGAGCCGGCGCGGGCCGTCGCGAACGGTGCCCGAGCGATCGTGGTGGCCGCGACGTACCGCCGCGCACCCGAACACCGCTTCCCCGCCGCCGCCGACGACGCGGCCGCCGCCCTGCAGTGGGTGGCCGACAACGTCGAACACTACGGCGGTGACCCGCGAAACATCGTCATTATGGGTGACAGCGCCGGCGGAAACCTGGCTGCCGTCACCGCGTTGCGCGCCCGCGACGCCGGCGGACCTCGGCTGCGGGGGCAGGTGCTGATCTACCCGGTCATCGATCCGAACGCCGAATTCCCGTCCCGGCGGGAGTTCGCCGAGGGGTACGTGATCGGCGCCGGGGACCTCGACTGGTTCTGGAACAACTACCTGTCGTCGCCCGCGGACGCGGCACATCCGTATGCGGTTCCGAGTCGCGCCGCAAGTCTCGAGGGGCTTCCCCCGGCGCTCGTGCTCACCACCGAGAACGAGGTGGCCCGCGACGAAGCGGAGGCGTACGCCGAGTCGCTGCGGCAGGCGGGGGTCGACACGGAGGCAATCCGCTTCGACGGTCTCCTCCACGGCGCATTCTGGATGTCCGGCGCGGTTCCGCAGAGTAACGAAATGCGCTCGGCTGTAGTCGAGTTCGTGAAGAAGGTGACGGTCACCGCCCCCGTCCTGTGACGTGATCCGACCGGTGTCAGCCCTCGACTCGTGCCTCGAGTCGGGGGCAGACCCGTGGCCACTCCTCGTCGATCATCGAGAACAGTGCGGTGTTCCGCCACGTCCCGTCGCGGCGTCGCCGGTGCTTGCGCAGGATGCCTTCGAACTCGGCTCCCAGCTTGGCGATGGCGCCGCGGGAGTGGGCGTTGCGTTCGTCGGTGTGCCATTCGACGCGGACCGCGCCCAAATCCTCGAAGGCCCGCCGCAGCAACAGAAGTTTCGACTCGGCGTTGACGAGTGTTCCCTGCGCGGAACGCGACAACCAGGTGTGCCCGATCGCGAGGCTGCGGTTCCTCGGGTCGATCAGGTATAGCGACGTCGAGCCGACGAGGGTGTCGGTGCCCACGTCGATCTGCGCATATGCCAGCCGGGCCGGATCCTCGTCGGCGGCGCGGACGAACGCCACCGCATCGTCGCGATCGGCGATCGCGGCCGACGTCCAGTGGAAGATGCGGGGGTCGTCGACCGCCGCCACGAGCGCGTCGACGTGGTCACCGCTCAGCGGCTCGAGTCGTACGTGCCGTCCGGTGAGAGTGGGGTGCGCGAACCAGGATTCGCTCATCGCACCGGCTCGGGGGATTTCAGCATCGGCCGCTGGTCGGACTCGGGGCCGGTATGACCCCGGGCGGGAGGATGCCGCAGCGCGGCGCGCAGGAACACGAAGAACAGCACCACCAGCAGTCCCGCGCGACCCCAGACCCCGAACTTGACCAGCACCTCGAACGTCGACGCGTCCGTCTGAGCGGCGAGGGCACCGAAGTACTTGAAGACGCCGATCCCCATCGACAGGTCGGCCACCAGATACGCCGCGACGAGCCCCCACGGCACCCGCAACAGCACGAAGAACGGGATGAGCCACAGCGTGTACTGCGGCGAATGCACCTTGTGCAGCAGCAGGAATCCGCAGAGCATCGCGGCGCTGACGGCGATCCATGGGTACACGCCGTCGCGTCGGAATCGCAGCCAGCCCAGCCGCAGGGCGATCGCGAACGCCACGCACACGAGCAGCGGTGACAGGAGGCTCACGGTCTGGTCGTACGCCGGGAGCGGGGCGTCGGCGGTGACCGGCCCGAACAGCGGTCGCAGGCCCCAGTACCAGATGGAGTTGGTGGTGAGGTCGGCCTGACGGTTCTCCTGGAACGTGAACGACGCCCGCCATCCGCTGTAGGAGATGAGCGCGAACGGCAGGTTCACCGCCACGACGGTGGTGATCGCGGCCGCCGCGACCATCAGCGCGCCACGCACGTCGTACCGTCGCTCGGCCGTGCCGTTCCGGGTGAGGACGTACGCCATCAACGGGAGCACGAATGCACCCGGATACAGCTTGAGGCAGAAGCCGACGGCGAGAAGCACCGCCGCGAGGACGGCCCGGGCGCGGAGGGGGATCCGTTCGAGCGTCATGACGAAGATCGCCGCGACCGACGTCGCGACCACCGGAAGTTCCCAGTTGTGGAACGCGTACAGCACCAGCGGCGGGGTCGCCGACCACCACAGCGCCCACCACCCGGCCAGGCGCCCCAGCATCCACGCCGTGAGCAGACCGAACGGGGCGAGGATCAGCGCCGAGTGCAGCAGGAAGTCGGCGTCGGTGTGGGAGCCGATGCCGCCGAGCCACATGAGGACACCACTGAGCACCGGGTACTCGACGGTGCCGCCGGTGAGGATGCCGTCGGCGTTGATTCCGCCGCTGACGTAGGGGAAGACGTGCAGGTTGACGTCGCGTCCGAGCCACAGGAACTGGATGTCGGAGTAGCAGACCTGCGTGTCCTTGAGACGGTCGAAGGCCAGGCTTCGACCGACGCCGTCGAACGGCGCCCCGGCGCACCGCGCCTTCTGCAGGTAGCCGGCGAGCATGGAGAGGCCCGCCAACCCGACGACGAGCGCCGTGATCGGCGACCGCTGCCGAGCTCCGATATGCATGAATCCACACTAGGGTGCGCAGGGGTCCGCGTGCGAAGCGGAAACGCGGTGGTGCGACGGTCAGTCGTCCTTCCGGCGCAGGGCGTCGGGTTTGTGGACGGCGTCCCGACCGCTCTTGTCGCTGACGACGCGATACTGCGGGTCGTCCTCGGAGGCCCGCACCGTGCGGCCCGCGGCCTCGGTGTCCTCGGTGATCTTCTCCTCGACCGTGCCGGACGTCGTGGTGCCGTGGGTCTTCCACTCGACCTCGTCGCCCTGTCGCAACTTCTTGTCATGTGTCATCGTGTCGGCCTACCCCCTGCTTCCCGGGATCACACCGGTCGGCCTGATTTCGCTGGTCAGGGGCTCGTCGTGTACCCTGCAAAGGTTGCTGACGCAACGACCCTCCTGCCACGGACAGTCCGTGGCCGTTTTCACTAGTCCATAGGAGGTGATGAGGTCTTATGCGTCATTACGAATTGATGGTCATCCTTGAC
>SEEV01000230.1 GCA_004211695.1 Rhodococcus sp. (in: high G+C Gram-positive bacteria) | reverse complement strand
TGGCGGTGGTGTCGCTGATGCCGGTGTGGCGGAACTTCTTCCTCGGCCAGGAACTGCGGAAGGGGCCGCTCAAGACCCTCGACGCGAACGGGATGCGCGCCACCACGATGTCGGAGCTGTCGAAGATGGGCATCGAGTTGCCCGACGTCGACGCCCCCATCGGGTCGCTGTCCGGCGGTCAACGCCAGTGTGTGGCGATCGCCCGGGCGATCTTCTTCGGCGCCCGGGTGCTGATCCTCGACGAGCCGACCGCCGCCCTGGGGGTCAAGCAGTCCGGGATGGTGCTGCGCTACATCTCCGCGGCCAAGGAACAGGGGTTCGGGGTCGTGTTCATCACCCACAACCCGCACCACGCGTACATGGTCGGCGACCACTTCGTGCTCCTCAACCGCGGACGCCAGAAGCTGGACTGCACCTACGACGAGATCAGCCTCGAAGAACTCACCCAGCAGATGGCCGGCGGCGACGAACTCGAGGCACTCTCCCACGAACTGCGGCGTTAGACACCGACACGACGATGCGCCCGGCACATGTGCCGGGCGCATCGTTCGTTTCCGAGTGGATCAGACCTTCGCGTTCGCCTTCGCCTTGGTGAGCGCGACGTCCTCCTTGTCGAGGTCGAGCAGCGGAGTGCGGGAGTTCTCCTTGGCCGTGGAGGCAGAGGCCGCGGCGATCAGCGCGCAGACGGCGGTGAAGATCGCCACCGGCACCCAGTTCTTGGGGTCGGAGCCACGCAGTGCCTGGGCGATGGTCGGTGCGAACCCGGCGAGGGCGAATCCGAGCTGAGTGCCGATTGCCATTCCGGAGTAGCGAACCCGCGACGAGAACATCTCGGCGTAGAACGAGGGCCAGATGGCGTTGGTCCCGGCGTAGACGCCGCCCATCAGCAGGATGCCCGCGAGGAAGATCATGGCCACGTTGCCGGTTCCGATCGCGGCGAAGTACAGGAAGATTCCGGCGGCCGAACCGATCGCGCCGCCGATGAACACCGGCTTGCGGCCGATCTTGTCGGACAGCATGCCGAGCAGCGGCTGCGAGACCAGGGCCACCGCGTTGGCGGCGATCGCGACCCACAGCATGGTGGTGCGGCTCATCCCGATCTCGGGGGTGGTGGCGTAGGCGAGGCCGAACACGGAGAACACGGTGCTGACGACGGCGATGAAGGCGCAGAAGACCACACGGAGAACGTCACGCCAGTGCGTGCGGAAGAGATCGACGACGGGCAGCGGCGCCGGGGCCTCGTCCAGCGCTTCCTTGTTGGCGATGAAGATCTCGGGCTCTTCGAGCTTGCGACGCACGATGTAGGCGACGACGAGGACGAGGAGGCTGCACCAGAACGGGACGCGCCAGCCCCAGCTGTAGAGATCCTCGTCGGGCAGCGCCGCGACCGGGATGAACGCGAGGCTCGCGACGATGAACCCGGCCTGGGTGCCGGTGAGCGTCCAACTGCAGAAGAAGCCGCGACGGTGGGCGGGGGAGTGCTCGAGGGTGAGCGAGCCCGCACCCGACTGTTCGCCGGCCGCGGAGACGCCCTGGCAGATGCGCAGGAGCACCAGGAGCACCGGTCCGACCATCCCGGCCTGCTCGGACGACGGCAGACAGCCGATCAGGAAGGTGACGACGCCCATGAGAACCAGGCAGAACATCATCACCTTCTTGCGTCCGGCCCGGTCACCGAAGTGTCCGACGAACACGGCGCCGATCGGACGCGCGATGTAGGAGATGCCGAAGGTGGCCAGCGACAGCAGCAGCGGATTCTTCGATCCCTCGAAGAACACGTGCGGGAACACCAGCGCAGCAGCCGACGCGAAGATGTAGAAGTCGTAGTACTCGAGCAGGCTGCCGAAGAAGGCGGCCTTCGCGGCCTTCTTCGCGTTGGTGGGATCAGCGTTGGGGTCGACGGGCGAGTGGCCTTTGCCGTCACCGTTTCGACCGGAGACGCCGGTGCCGTAGTCGATGGTCATCGATACTCCTGGGGAGCGAGGAAAGTGAACACTGGGGGCTCGGAAGAGCCCGTGTCCTGAGGTCGTACAAGCAAGGTAACCCAGGTCACAGCCTCGAGTCAATAATGGTCGAAATGGTTAGTTCATAACTTTCCGGGTTGCTGCAGGTAGGCCAGGACGACGTCGCCGATCATCGTGCGCAGATGTGGGCGGTTCTCCGCGCCGGTGAGATCCCAGTCGAACAGCGCCTTGAACGTGTACCGATTCGCCACCCGGAAGACGCAGTACGAGCTGATGAGCATGTGGATGTCGAGCGCCGTCGTGTCGGTGCGGAAGATGCCCGCCTCCTGGCCTCGCTGCAGGATCCTGTCGAGCGTGCGGATCGCCGGGGCCTGTGTCTCGGGGAGCCCCTCGGCCTGGACGAGGTTGACGCCCCGATTCGTGTTCTCGATGGCGACGAGGCGGATGAAATCCGGGTGCGCCTCGTGATGGTCGAACGTCAGCTCGGCGAGCGCCCGGATCGCCTCGGTCGGTTCGAGGTGGTCGACGTCGAGCTGGGACTCCTCGTAGCGGATCTCCTCGTACGCACGCTGCAGGACCGCCCGGTACAGGCCCTCCTTGTCGCCGAAGTAGTAGTAGAGCATCCGCTTCGTGGTGGCGGTCTTCGCCGCGATCTCGTCGATGCGGGCGCCGGCCAGACCCTTGTCGGCGAATTCCGTCATGGCCACCCGCAGGATGTTCTCCCGGGTCTTCTCGGGGTTGCGGGTCCGTTTGACCGCCTCCTTCTCGGAGGTGGCGCCCGTCGTCTTACTTCGTGTCATCGGTGAAACTCCTGCCTGTGCTGTCTTCCGCGCGGTATGGAGGTATGCTACCGTGACATAACTCACTAGATAGTTAATTAGCTCCCAGCCCTCTCCCGGAAGTGATCGCCATGACCCCTCGTGACCTCGATGTCCCCACCGCCGCTCGCCCGTCGTACCTGTGCGGTCTCATCGGCACCGGGATCTCGAAATCGCTGACCCCGCCACTGCACGAGGCCGAGGGTCGCGCGCAGGGCGTCGGGTACATCTACAGGATCCTCGACCTCGACACGCTGGGCATGGGCGTCGAGGGACTGCCGCAGCTCCTCGCGGCCGCCAAACTGCTCGGGTTCGACGGGCTCAACATCACGCACCCCTGCAAGCAGGCGATCATTCCGCTGCTCGACGACCTCTCCGACGACGCCCGCAAGCTCGGCGCCGTCAACACGGTCCACATCGACGGCGGGCGCCTGATCGGCCACAACACCGACTGGTCCGGATTCGCGCGCAACATGGACGAGGGCCTCGAAGGCGCGCCCATGAATCGCGTCGTGCAACTCGGTGCGGGTGGTGCCGGTGCGGCCGTCGCCTACGCCGCGCTCACCCGGGGCGTCGGACACTTCACGATCATCGACGCGGACGCCGCGCGCTCGAAGGATCTGCGCGACTCGCTCGCCGAACTGTTCCCGGACCGGGACATCGAGGCCGGCGACCTCTCCGCCGTTCCCGCAGCGGTCGGTGCGGCCCAGGGCCTCATCCATGCGACGCCGATCGGCATGGCGGCCCACCCCGGCATGGCGCTCGACGCCGCACTGCTGCGCCCCGACCTGTGGGTCGCGGACGTCGTCTACCGTCCGGCGGAAACCGAACTCCTCCGTCGCGCCCGGGAGATCGGTGCCCAGACCCTCAGCGGAATCGGCATGACCATCGGTCAGGCCGTCGACTCCTTCCGGATCTTCACGGGCCTCGAGCCCGACGCCCAGCGGATGCGTGAGCACATGGGTCTGCTGCTGCAGGCGGAGGACGCCGCCGCGCTCGCGGGAGCCTAGAGCTCCTACTTGGGCACCTGCACCCTTTTTCTGCACCCGCACCACTTTTCGCACGCGAAAACGGGTGCGGATGCAGAAAGGGTGCGGATTCGGCGCAGACTGTTGCCGTGAGGTTATTGCTACTGGCCGACACCCACGTCCCGAAACGGGCGCGCGATCTGCCCACCCGGGTCTGGGACGAGGTCGACCGCGCCGACGTGGTGATCCACGCCGGCGACTGGGTCGATCTGTCCACGTTCGAGGCCGTGCGGGCGCGGTCGTCGCGACTCGTCGCGTGCTGGGGCAATAACGACGGCGACGAACTGCGCGCGCTGATGCCCGAGCGGGTGGACGTGACCCTCGCCGGGGTGCGCATCACCGTCGTTCACGAGACCGGGGCCTCCGCCGGCCGGGAGAAACGGATGTCGGCCGCCTACCCCGACACCGACGTCCTGATCTTCGGGCACAGCCATATTCCCTGGGACACCACGACGGAAACCGGCCTGCGCCTGCTGAACCCGGGTTCGCCGACCGATCGACGGCGCCAGCCGCACTGCACCTACATGACCGCCACCGCCCGCGACGGGAAACTCGGCGACATCGAGTTGCACCGGTTGTGACGGACTTGCGTGCCCCATGGAAGAACCCCGGCGCCAGGAGAATGTCTCCGGCGCCGGGGTCAGGTGACGACGTTTCCGATCAGACCCGTTCGAATACCGCGGCGAGCCCCTGGCCGCCGCCGATGCACATCGTCTCGAGCCCGTAGCGGGATTCGCGACGGTCCATTTCGCGCAGGAGGGTGGCGAGAATGCGGCCGCCGGTGGCGCCGACGGGGTGGCCGAGGGAGATGCCGGATCCGTTGGGGTTGAGGCGTTCGTCGGTGGGGTCGAGGTCCCAGTTGCGGAGGACGGCGAGGGTCTGCGCGGCGAAGGCCTCGTTCAGTTCGATGACACCCATGTCGGACAGCGACAGTCCGAGCTGACCGAGCGCCTTCTCCGTGGCGGGAACCGGGCCGATGCCCATGGTGCGCGGCGGGACGCCGGCGACGGCCCAGGACGCCATCCGGGCGAGGGGTTTCAGCCCCAGTTCCTTCGCCTTCTCCGCCGTCGTCACGATGCACACGGCGGCGCCGTCGTTCTGGCCGCTGGCGTTGCCTGCGGTGACGGTGGACGCGGAGTCGATCTTGGAGCGGATGGCGCGGAGCTTGGACAGCGACTCCACCGTGGTGTCGGCACGCGGGTGCTCGTCCTTGTCGACGACGATCGGGTCCGACTTGCGTTGCGGCACCGTCACTCCGACGATCTCCTCGGAGAAGCGGCCCGACTCCTGCGCGGCGACCGCCCGCTGGTGCGACTGGACCGCGAGCGCGTCCTGGTCCTCACGGCTGATGTCGAATTCGGCGCGCAGGTTCTCGGCGGTCTCGATCATGCCGCCGGGCACAGGGAAGTTCGCGCCGCCGGCGGTGACGCGGGCGCGGGCGAGCCGGTCCGCGAGTTGCACCCCTTCGCCCTTCACACCCCAGCGGATGTTGGGGTTGGTGTAGAACTCGGCCTGGCTCATGGATTCGGCGCCGCCGGCGAGCACGAGGTCGTTGCCGCCGGACGCCACCTGCAGCACGGCGGTGATGACCGCCTGCAGACCGGATCCGCAGCGGCGATCCACCTGCATGCCGGGGACGTCGATGCCGAGTCCGGCGTCGAGGGCCGCGATCCGGCCGATGGCCGGAGCCTCGCCGCCCGGGGACGCCTGGCCCAGGATGACGTCGTCGATCTGGCTGCCGTCGATGCCGGTGCGTTCGACGAGCGCCGTGATGACGGTGGCAGCGAGGCTCTGGGGAGTGATGTCCTTGAACACTCCGCCGAAGCGCCCGACCGGCGTTCGCAGGGGCTCGCAGATGACGACGTCACGCATGAAAAGGCCTTTCGTGAAGATTCCTCGTGCAGCGTCAGCGGTTGACGGTGGCGAGGTCCTGTTCGATGTCGGTTGCGGTGACCCGCAGCGACGGGATGAGATCGGAATGCAGATCCTCGAGGCTGTACCGCGCGGCCGGAGTGGAGATGTTCACTGCGGCGACGGTGAGCCCGGAGGCGTTGTGGATCGGTGCGGCCATCGACCGCAGGCCGGCCTCGAGTTCCTGGTCGAGAACGCAGATGCCCTCCGCGCGGACCGCGAGAATCGCAGCCTTCAGATCGTCGCGGGCGGTGATCGTGCGCTCGGTGAGGCGCTGGATGTCGAGTTTCTCCAGGTACGCGTCGAGATCGTCATCGGCCAGACCGGCCAGCAGGACCCGGCCCATCGAGGTGGCGTACGCGGGGAGGCGGGTGCCGATGGTGATGCCCACCGTCATGATCCGGCTGACGGGCACACGGGCGACGTACACGATGTCGGCACCGTCGAGGATCGACACCGACGACGACTCGTGGACCTTGTGGCTCAGCCGCTCGAGGTGCGGCTGAGCCACCTCCGGCAGCGACAGGCTCGACAGGTAGCTGTACCCGAGTTCGAGAACCCGGGGGGTGAGCCAGAACGCGGAACCGTCCGTGGCCACGTAGCCGAGTTCGACGAGGGTGAGCAGGAACCGGCGTGCGGTCGCGCGGGTGAGGTCGGTGGCGCGTGCGACGTCACTGAGCGTGCGCCGCTGATTCTGGTGGTCGAAGCAGCGGATCACGGCGAGGCCCCGGGCCAGCGACTGCACGTAGTCGGGGGACGGGAGGATCTTTTCCGTCGGTTCGGTTGCGGTCATGTCTGCGAATCCTCCTCCGTCCCGGAATCGCGCGCCGTCTCGGTCGTCTCATCGGCGAGATCGGCGAGGGCCTGTTTGCCGAGTGCAAACCCGAGATTGCTGTTGGGCACTCCGGCGTAGACGGAGGTGTGGAGGAGCACCTCGCCGATCTTGTCGGCGTCGACCCCCGCGCGGAGGGCGGCCCGGATGTGCATGTCGAGCTCGTGATCGTTGCCGACCGCGGTGAGGACGGCGATCGTGAGCAGCCGCCGCATCTCGTGGTCCAGCCCGGGGCGCGACCAGATGTCGCCCCATGCGGTGCGGGTGATGAAGTCCTGGAACGGTGCCGTGAAGTCGGTGGTCCCCGCCACGGAACGGTCCACGTGGGCGCCGCCGAGGACCGAGCGGCGCACCGTCATTCCCTGGGCGTGCGCGGCGCGGCGCCCGCGGGCGTAGCCGCCGCCGGCAATGTGTTCGCGCAGCAGGGCCGTGACGGCGCCCGCCTGTTCGAGGTTGGCGACGTGCGCGGCGGGGGAGAGCACCTCGAATCGGGCGCCGGTGATGCCGTCCGCGAGGATCTGCATGACCGACGGCGGGGTGGACGGATCCTCCTCGCCGGCGATCACCAGCGTCGGCGCGCTGATGCGGGAGAGGTCGGCGGTGAAGTCCCAGTCGGCGAGGGCGTCGCAGCAGGCGGCGTAGCCCTCGGGGGACGTCGACGCGATCATCTCGCGGTAGTGCCGGACGAATTCCGGATCGCGCTTCGCGAGGCCCTCGCTGAACCATCGTGCGACGACGGCATCCGCGAGCGACTCGGGGCCGTCGGTGCGCGACGCGGCGGCCCGCTCGGTCCAGCCCTGCGGTTCGCCGAACTTCGCGGCCGTGCACAGCAGCGACAGCGACAGCACCCGGCGGGGAGCGTGCGCACCGAGCCACTGGGCGATCGCCCCGCCCATGGACAGTCCGACGAAGTGGGCGGCATCGACCCCGAGCGAGTCGAGCAGCGCCAGGACGTCCTCGGACAGCTCCCGGACGGAGTACGGCCCGTCCGGTGCCGGCGATTCGCCGTGGCCGCGCTGATCGACGGCGACGACGCGGCACTCGTCCGACAGCGCCGCGATCTGCGGGTCCCACATGGAGCGGTTGGATCCGAGCGATCCGAGCAGGACCACGACGGGCGCGTCGGCCGCGCCGTCGCGGGGTCCGGAGATTTCGTGTGCGAGTGAGACTGTCATCGCGTTCCTTCCCGGCCGCGGGCCACTGTGTCCAGTGCGCGGTCGACGATGTCGTGAGCGTGGCCGAGGTATCCGGCGGGGTCGAGCAGGGCGCGGATCTCGTCCGCCTGCAGGTATTCGAGGAGCCCGGGGTCCTCGTCGAGGGGGTGACCGCTCCGGCACGCGGCGGTGACGAGGTCGCGCGCGTCGTCGGTGCGGGTGGACAGGGCGCCGGTGACCCGTTCGGCGAGCAGCAGGCCGCCGGTGGCGTCGAGGTTGCGGGCCATCGCGTCCGGGTGGACGTCGAGTCCGCCGAGCGAGTCGGCGATACGGGCGACGGCCCCGCCGGTGAGGCGCAGCAGGTCCGTGAGCGTTTCCCACTCGGCGTGCCAGGCACCCGCGGCGCGCTGCTGCTCGTGATCCATCGAGCCGAGGATCGTCGCGACGAGTCCCGGGACGCGTCGTGCCGCCGCGCGGGCCGCGATCGCGGCCACCGGATTGCGCTTGTGCGGCATGGCCGACGAACCGCCGGGCGACCCTTCGCTGACCTCGCCGACCTCCGTCGCGGACAGGAACACGATGTCGGTGGCGATCTTGGACACCGCTCCCGCGGTGGTTCCGAGCGCCGACGCGAGCAGCGCGATGCGCGTGCGGTCGGTGTGCCAGGGCACATCCTGACGGGCCAGCCCGAGTTCGTCGGCGAGCACGTCGGCGACGTCGAGACCGTGCGGGTAGAGCGCCGCGGACGTTCCGGCCGCACCGCCCAATTGCACCGGCAGGGCGTCGAGCGCGTCGAACAGGGCGCGAGAAGCCCTGTGCAGAGCGGTCATCCATCCGGCGGCGAGCACGCCGAACGTGGTGGGGAGGGCCTGCTGGCCGAGTGTGCGACCGGCGATCGGGGTACCGCGCTGGGCCCGGGCGAGGGCCTCGGCACAGAGCACCGCCTCGTCGAGGGACGCCAGGACGTGCGCGCCCGATCGACGGCACAGCAGCACCAGGGCGGTGTCGAGAATGTCCTGACTCGTCGCGCCCTTGTGCACGTGACTGCCGGGCACCGCGGGATCGGCGGCCGTGACCTCGCTGCGGAGCACTTTCACCAGCGGGATCACGGGATTGCCGCCCGCTGCGGCCGCGTCGCCGAGGGCTCCGACGTCCACGGAGTCCTCGGCGACCATGCGTGCGAACACCGATGAGATCGAGTCGGCGGACGCGGCGGGGAGGACCCCGCACTTCGCCTCGGCGCGGGCCAGCGCCGCCTCGACCTCGACCATCGCGGTGACCCACGCCCGGTCGGAGAGCAGCGCCGACAGCTCGCCGGCACCGAACGTCGGATCGAACAGGGCACCCCGGGACGTCTCCGGAGAGTTCACACGCGACACCTTTCTGGGTTGCGGCCGGTTACAGAGCGAAGAACGGGGTTTCCCGTCCGTCCGTATTCTGCACGTGGATCGTGAGGTGGTATCCGCGATCCGTCTTCTCCGCGATCAGCTTGGGGCGGTCTGCTTCCGGGACTGCGGAGAGGACGGGGTCCGACGCGTGTGCGTCGGTGTCCTCGGGGAAGTAGAGCCGCGTGTAGAGGCGCTCGAGCATGCCGCGGGCGAACAGTCCGACGTTGATGTGCGGGGCCTCGGCGGTGCCGTTCTCCGCGGGGAGAGCGCCGGGCTTGACCGTGTGCACCACGATCGTGCCGGACTCGTCGGCGAACACGCGTGCCAGGCTGCGGAATCCGGCGGGGGTGGCCTCGGCGGCGCCGCGGGGGTCGGTGGGGCTGTTGAACCGGCCCGCGGCGTCTGCCTGCCAGGTCTCGATCATCGCGTCGCCGATCGGCTGTCCGGCGCCGTCGATGACGTTGAAGGACACGGTGATTCGTCCGGGCGCGTCCTCGGGGACGGTGTTGCCGCTGTTCTCCCAGGTGGGGTACAGGCCGATGTGGACGTACGGGCCGACGGTCTGGGACGGGGTGACGCCGAACGGCACCTCGTCCTGACTCTTGGCGAAGACCGGGTAGCGCGGGGCGTCGGGGTTCTGGGTGTCGATCATCAGTGGCCCTCCTCGAACGGGGTGGCGTCCTGACCGCGCAGGACGATGTCGAACTTGAATCCGACTGCCCAGTTCTCGCGGGTCTGGTCGTAGTCGAATGTGCTGATCATCCGCTCGCGGGCCGCTTCGGGCACCGAGTTGTAGATCGGGTCCTGGAAGAAGAACGAATCGTCGGGGAAGTACATCTGCGTGACCAGACGCTGGGTGAACGCCTGACCGAACAGGGAGAAGTGGATGTGCGCGGGTCGCCACGCGTTGTGGTGGTTGCCCCACGGGTACGCACCCGGCTTGATCGTCGTGAACTCGTAGTGGCCCTGCTTGTCGGTCAGGCAGCGGGCGACACCGTTGAAGTGGGGGTCGAGCGGCGCGGGCCAGGAGTCGTTCTTGTGGCGGTAGCGGCCGCCGGCGTTGGCCTGCCACACCTCGATGAGGGTGTCGGGGATGGGCTTCCCGGCGCTGTCGAGGACGCGGCCGTGGACGATGATGCGCTGCCCCTGGGCCTCGCCGCCGTTGGCGTGGGTCATGTCGTTCTCACCCTTGGCGACGTCGGCGTCACCGAAGACGGGACCGGTGATCTCTCCCAGTCGTTGCGGGATCAGGATCAGGTCGTTCTTGGGGCTGCGCAGCCGAGTCGTCTTGTACTCGGGGAACAGCAGCGGGGCGTTGGCTTCGTGCCCTGCTTGGTAGTGGGCTGGCAGATGCAGCATGGAAATAGATCCTCACGTTCTCGATGTGAACAGTCGGCCGCTATTCGCACATAGTAGTCGCGTTCTGTGATGGGGCCAACAGGCGGGGCGCAATTTGTTCGCAATGTGGATGGGTGTTCACTACT
>SEEV01000685.1 GCA_004211695.1 Rhodococcus sp. (in: high G+C Gram-positive bacteria) | reverse complement strand
CGCCACCGACCGTCACGGGCGAACGTGGGACATCATCGCGATAGAGAGCGTCATCTGCGCACTCCTCGTCACCGACACCAGGACGCCGACCGTGATGTCCGCTCCGGATCTCATCGACACGCACGGCCCAATCCGCCTCGCACCGGACAGATGTCGTCTCAGCCCGGGAGCACGCGACGCGCTCGTAGATGTCGTCGACCTCGTCGCATCGGAGCCCGAAACAGCCACGATTGAGCAGATCCGTGAGGTCGCCGTCGCGGCGCACCTGTTGCTCGGTGTGAAGCCGGCACCGCGGTCGGCGTAACCGGTACGGCTGCGGCCAAAACCACCCTTCCCGGTCCCCTTCAGCGGACACGCGCGAACCTCCACAGTTCGCAGTGACCGCGCTAGTGGATCGGCACCCACCCACGCCCATAGCGAGGCGATGCCCCTGACCGCGTAACCCTCGCGCTACCCGATAACCCAAATTCCATAGCAGACCCTCAGAAACACGAAAACCCCCTTGGTGGGGGCGGTTTCAGGTTCACGAACCGCTCCGCGGCATTTTGTTGAGGAGGACTTGCCGGTCCTCCTCAACCAAGGGGTGAAGGCCTTGCCGAGCCGTCACATTCTCTGAGGGTGAGTGTCGGAAGTTACCCGCTTCCGACGCTCGTACTGCATTCCCCGAAGGGACTTACCTGTGGAAGGTACGTCTGATACTAACGCATGCGCTGAATCAGCACCTACACAACCTGTTTCGCCCACCAACATCCGGTCATCCGTCCACGGCGGTACGCACATTCCGCAGTCGGCAGAAGTCGACACCTGGGAAGCCTCCGTCCACGCCGCCACCCACGCCATCAACAAACTGCACGAATACAACCGCGACACCGGGCAACGCGGCCGATCCTTCACCCTCCCCACCACACCCGGACGCGAAGCCACCATCCCCGTATGGTCCGGCCGCACCGAATGGCTACGCCAACTCCGCCACCACATCACCTACACCACCACCGGCCAAGCCGCACTCACCGCCCACAGCATCGGCATCGAACGCCTGATGGCCGTCGCCACAGCCCACGCCCGATTCGCGGATTCCACCACCGGCCGCGGTGTCACCGCATCCCGGCAACTCATCGCACACCACGCCGGAGTCTCACTCTCCGTCGTCAACCGCGCCCGCCGCGTTCTCAAAACCCTGAGCATGGGCGTCGAACTCGAACGTGGCCGAACCCTCCGCACCCACGAATACCTGGCAGCCGAACTCCACCACGGCGGCCAACAACACCAAGCCGCATCCGTCTGGGCACTCAGCTCCCCGAAACACATCGTCGACGCCACTCCCCCACCCCCACAACGCCCACCGCGTTCGCGCCGCACCCGCGCCGCCCGACGTCTCGCACGCCACCGCACCCGGCCCCAACAGCCCACCACCGCGGCCAGCACAACTCATCCCCAGGCCACCGGTGCTGACACCCTATCCCCCGGTACTTACGTTCCTTCACATAATCTTTCGTTACGAAGTACTCACCAACGCGCACACGCGCGGCCCACCACATCCATCCCACAACCCCGACCACTCCACCTCCAACGAGCCGCGGCCACCCTCATCTCCCGCTCCCCCGTTCTCGCCCGTGGCCATATCGGCACCATCTGCGACACCATCCAGGCCGCCGGCATCGACACCACCCGCTGGACCGGCCATGACATCGCACAGACCCTCGACCGCGACACCACTCAGCGCGGGTGGGCCTGGCCTACCGCGGACCGGATCAGCTCACTGGTCGCCCTTCTCCGCTGGCGACTGACCCACATCGACTGGACCGGCCCCTCCCCCAGCCAGCACCGCACCGCTGCCGACGCCCGGCGCCGCCGCGAACAACACGCCCGCCGCACCGCGATCCACCACCGCAACGCCAAGCAAGCAACCCCGGAGCAGCGGGAAGCCGCCCTCGCTCAGATCCGCCGGACCCTGCGTCACACCACACATCGCCGAGTCGATCTCGATGAGCCACCCAGAGGGACGTTCACCAGTTTCGCGGGTAGTCCTCCACCATCATTGAGCCGCCACACCTCAGGTGACCGACCGAGTGTTATTGCTGTGGAACAACACCGGACGCGACATGGGGAACATTTCGATCGACGTTGCGGCAGCGGACCGCTGCCGCAGGGGTGCGAGTTCCCGGAAGCCGGGCGAGTCTCACGGCGTCCGATACGGTGTCAGCCATGACGGACTGGGTGCAGCAAGCGCAAGACCTCACCGACGACGTGCTGCGGCCCGCCGCGGCGGAGGTCGACAGGGCCGGGAAGCTCCCGTCATCGCACTTCGCCGCACTACGCGACCGGGGCTTCTACGGCCTCGCCTTCGCCACCACAGATCCCGTCCACACCCTCGCCGACGTCGGCGAAATCCTCATCAGCGGCTGCCTGGCGACCGCATTCGTCTGGGCACAGCACCACGGCACCCTCCTCCGAATGGTGATGTCGAGGAACAACACCCTCAAAGCCCGCTATCTCGCCGACCTGCGCAGCGGCGCCGTCACCGCCGGGGTGTCCGGCAGCGGCTACGCGAACCCGGAGAACCCCCTCATCGTCGCGACCGAAACAGACAACGGATACACCGTTACCGGGCAGGCACCGTTCGTGACCGGATGGGGCCTCGTCAACGTCATCGGTGTCACCGCATACGACACCCGAGCCCAGAAAACCGTCACCTTCCTCATGGACGCAACCGACGGTCGAGGTGTCCACGCGAAACGAATCTGCTTGTCCGCGGCCGGCGCATCCAACACCGTCGAACTGACCTTCAACGGATACGAAGTCCCCCACGCCTCGGTCATCCACGTCCGAAAGGCTCGTCGCGGCGGACTCAGCATCGCGGACCGCGCCATTCTCCGGA
>SEEV01000229.1 GCA_004211695.1 Rhodococcus sp. (in: high G+C Gram-positive bacteria) | reverse complement strand
GTGGTGCCGGAGGACGGTCGGATTGTCGACCCGGAGGTGGCGCGGGGGTATCAGGGTCGCGCCGATCTGACGGCGGAGCGGTTTGTCGCCGATCCGTTCGGGGGTCCGGGTTCGCGGTTGTATCGCACGGGTGATCGGGTGCGGTGGAATGCGCAGGGGCTACTGGAGTTTCTGGGGCGCAAGGATTTCCAGGTGAAGGTGCGGGGTCTGCGGATCGAGCTCGGGGAGATCGAATCGGCGTTGGTGGCGCAGGAGTCGATCGCGCGGGCCGTGGTCGTGGTGCACGAGGGCGGGTTCGGTGAGCAGTTGGTGGGGTATGTGGTGCCGGAGGACGGTCGGATTGTCGACCCGGAGGTGGCGCGGGAGGTGCTCGGTCGGACACTGCCGCGGTACATGGTTCCGAATGTGCTGATGGTGCTCGACGGCTTGCCGGTGACTGTGTCCGGCAAGCTCGATCGGCGGGCGCTGCCGGATCCGTTGTTCGTGGTGCGGGAGTTCCGGGCGCCGACCAATCCGGTCGAGGAGACGGTGGCCGGGGTGTTCGCGGAGGTTCTCGGCCTGGAGCGGGTGGGTCTGGACGATGATTTCTTCGCGTTGGGCGGTAATTCGTTGGTTGCGACGCAGGTGGTGTCCAGGTTGGGTGCGGCGTTGGACACCCGTGTGCCGGTGCGGGTGATCTTCGAGGCGTCGACGGTGGCGGCGCTGGCGGTGCGGGCCGAGGAGCATGCCGGTGAGGGGGGACGCGCGGTACTGACGCGCCGCGAACGGCCGGAGCGGATCCCGTTGTCGTTTGCACAGCAGCGGATGTGGTTCTTCAACCAGTTCGACCCGGAGTCGGCGGCTTTCAACATTCCCCTGGCTTTGCGGTTGTCCGGCGATCTGGACGTCGGCGCGCTGGAGGCCGCAGTGCTGGACGTGATCGACCGGCACGAAGCACTACGGACGGTATTTCCGGACTCGGATCAGGGTCCGTCACAGGTGATCGTTCCGTTGTCGGCGCTCTCGGTGGATCTGACGCCCGAGCGGGTCGCTCAGGACGAGGTGCAGGCTCACGTGCTCGACTTCCTCGGGCGCGGATTCGACGTGGCACGCGAAGTGCCTCTGCGAGCAAAGCTCTTCGAACTCGACGATCACGAATTCGTGCTGGCGATGGCGGTGCACCACATTTCCAGTGACGGCGGATCAGTCGCCCCGATGTCGCGGGACACCGCAGTGGCCTATGCCGCCCGGCGCGAGGGTCACGAGCCGGGCTGGGCGCCGCTCGAGGTGCAGTACGCGGACTACACCCTGTGGCAGCAGGAGGTACTCGGCGATGAAAGCGATCCGCGGTCGGTGATCTCGCGGCAACTGCGGTACTGGACCGACGCGCTGGCGGATCTGCCGGATTTGGTGGACCTGCCGACTGATCATCCGCGGCCGGCGGTGCAGTCACCGCACGGCGCGAAGGTGGACTTCACGCTGAGCCGGGAACTCGCCGAGAATATCGATCGGCTCGCCCGCACGCACAACTCGACCTTCTTCATGGTGACGCACGCGGCGCTGGCGGTGCTGCTGGCCCGGCTGAGTGGTACCGAAGACATTCCCATCGGCACGCAACTCGCCGGCCGCGGTGAGGCAGCGCTCGACGACCTGGTGGGCATGTTCGGAAACACGCTGGTGATACGGACCCGCGTCGATGGGGCGGCGTCGTTCACCGACGTTCTGGCCGACGTCCGGGACGTCGACCTCGCCGCCTTCGGCAACCCGGATGTTCCCCTGGAACGACTCGTCGAAGTCCTCGACCCCACTCGTTCGACCGCGTACTCGGCGCTCTTTCAGGTCTTGCTGGTCGTGCACAACTTCGTTCGATCAGAAATCTCGCTACCCGACCTGTCCATCACGCCGCTGGACACCGAAGTCGTCGGCGCCAAACTCGATCTCGAGCTGCACTTGACCGAGGTCTTCGACGCCGAAAGGCATCCGACCGGCATCTCGGGCTCGATCATCTATGCGCGCGACCTCTTCGAGAAATCGACGGTCGCCCGATTCGCGACCCAACTCGTCACCATCCTCGAGGCGGTCTCACGCGATGTGACCATACCGGTCGGCGAGATCGAATTGCGAAGCGCCGACGAGCGTGCGGCGATGGATCGATGGAATGCCACAGCCGAGGTTGTCGACGGCGGAACCCTGGTGCACCTCTTCGACGAGCAGGTACGCCGGACGCCGGAAGCGGTGGCGGTGGTGTTCGAGGATCAGTCCCTGACCTACGCCGAGTTCGATTCTCGCGCGAATCGGCTGGCTCGCTACTTGATCTCACGAGAGGTGGGACCGGAGTCGCTGGTGGGTCTGGGCATGAGTCGCTCCCTCGAGATGATGGTGAGCATTTACGCTGTGCTCAAAGCCGGTGCCGGGTACCTGCCGCTGGATCCGGAGCATCCAGCAGACCGCACCGACTACGTGATTGCGACCGCGAAGCCCGTCGTGGTGCTGACCACGTCCAGGGAAACCAGATTGCGTGGATGCGTAGCCGCTACGCGCTCGGCGATCGCGACACGGTGTTGCACAAGACGCCCATCACGTTCGACGCGTCGGTGTGGGAGTTGTTCTATCCGCTACAGGTCGGTGCTCGTGTGGTGATTGCCGCGCCCGGAGGGCATCGTGATCCCGAGTACCTGATACGGATGTCGGACCGATGGCACGTCACGATCTTGGAATTCGTGCCGTCGATGCTGGCGTTGTTCCTCGCGGAATCGTCGCTCGCACTGCCGCGGTCGCTGCGGTGGGTCTCGGTCGGCGGAGAAGCGCTGCCCTCGGAGTTGGCTGCTCGGTTCGCCGCGCGCACCGAGGCAGTGCTGGACAATACCTACGGTCCGACGGAAGCCACGGTGACCGCGACCGTGCATCGCTGCCTGCGGGGCGCGCCGGGTCCGATACCGATCGGGAGACCGATAATCAACACCGGCACGTTCGTGCTGGACCGCCGGTTACACCGCGTGCCCGTCGGCGTGCCGGGGGAGTTGTATCTGGCCGGAATCCAGCTCGCCCGCGGCTATCACGCCCGCGGGGCACTTACGGCAGAACGTTTCGTCGCCCATCCCTTCGCCGACTCCGGTGAGCGGCTGTACCGCACGGGTGATCTGGTGCGGTGGAATGCGAGCGGTGACCTCGAATACCTGGGGCGCACCGACTTTCAGGTCAAGATACGCGGCCTGCGCATCGAACTCGGGGAGATCGAGACCGCGCTCGCGGCCGACGAGTCGGTGGACCAGGCCGTGGTGGTCGTGCGCGACGGTGAATTCGGTCAGCAGCTGGTTGGGTACATGGTCCCCGCGGGGGGTCGGTTGGTCGACGTGGAAGCGGTCCGCGCCACGGCGGCCAGGTTGCTACCCCAGTACATGGTGCCGGATGCGCTGATGGTGCTCGACGACTTACCTCTGACCGCCAGTGGCAAGCTCGATCGGAAGGCATTGCCGGCGCCGGAGTTCACGAAGCGGGAGTTCCGGGGGCCGACTACGCGCGTCGAGCGACTCGTCACCTCGGCCTTCGCCGACATCCTCGGTGTCGAGCAGGTGGGGCTGGACGACGACTTCTTCGCGTTGGGCGGCAACTCCCTGGTCGCGCCCAGGACGCCGCTGTTCTGTATCCATCCCATCGTCGGACTGTCGTGGTGCTACTCGGGTCTACGTCAGTACCTCGACCCTGATCTGCCGATCTACGGCATCCAGAGTCCGTCGATTCTCGAGGACGGCTATCTGCCGGAGTCACTCGACGAACTCGCGGACCGTTACGTCCGCGAGATCCGCCAGATCCGGCCATCCGGTCCGTACCGACTACTCGGCTGGTCACTCGGCGGTGTCATCGCACATGCGATGGCGGTCCGGATTCAGGCGGCCGGCGAGGGCGTGGAATTGCTGGCCATGATGGACAGCCTCGCCGGCGCGAGGGCGGCCGAGGAAGGGTCGGCCACGGATGTGTCGGTGAGTGAGTTGCTGGGTGGGTTCGGCATCGAAGAAACAGCACTCGAGCGCATCTCCGACCAGAGCCTCGGTGGTGTCGCTGTCGCGTTGGCCGAAATGAGCGGGCACTCCGTAGAGCAAGCGGAACAGGTCGTGGGGCGGCTCGTGTCGACGGCGGACCGAAACTCGAGGTTGATGTCGGAGTACTCGCCTCCGCGCTTCGACGGAGACATCGTGTTTTTCACCGCGGCGGCCGACGATGCCACCGGCGAGAGGGCGGCCCGCGGATGGGAGAACGCGGTCACCGGGGTGATTCACAACCACGCCGTGGCAGTCACGCATTGGCAGATGACGTCACCCGACGCCCTCACCGTCGTCGGCCCGATCGTGAACCAGGCCCTGAGAGAGCAATCAACATAATGAGCGAACAGGTCAGGCGAGTCGCCCGACGCTGAGCGTCAGCGCGCGAGCAGGGCCTCGCAGGACCGCGCCGCGCACGCACACGCCTGAACCGTCGCCGTGTCGATCGTCGGCCGGCCCGCCTGGGACCGCCAGAATCTGAGCGCGGTCAGCGCCAACCGGGAGATCTGCTCCGGGCCGGCGTCGGCGGGCATGCCGAGGCGGATGTGCGGCGACATGCCCTCGCCGCCGAGCACCCGCTCGAGGAGCACGACATCCGCGTCCCGCAACTGCAGGCCGCCGGTGCGCAGCCCCGACAACACCCGCAACTCCCGGAACACGTGGGTATCCGCGAGCAGCCGATCGGCCGCCCGGCTCAGGCTGCGACTGGCCGACGACGGTGTCCGCGCCAACACCGCCTTCAGCGAGCGGAGGGCCGAATGCGCTTTCAGTTCGGTGCTCCGCTGACCGAACTGCAGATGCAGTGTGCGGCGGAGGTCCTCGAGTCCGCTGTGCGCCGTCAGTTCCCGGGCCAGCGTCGGCGCGTCGGTCGCGCCCGCGCGGATCAGCATGACCGCGAACCGGATACCGAACAGACCGAAGGCTCGAGGAGTTCGCGCCGCTGCCCGGTCGACAGCAGGAGTTCGGTGTCTTCCGCGGTGAACCGCGTGACCGACCGCAGCGCCGCCTCGAGTGTGCCGTCGGGAACGGTGGCGAGTACGGCCAGGTCGTCGAATTCTGCCTGGCGCAGGGTGCGACCGCGGAGTGCGAGAAGTCCCGACACGGGGAGCAGACTCCGCTCCACCCGGCGGCCCGCGTCGTCCGCGGCGGCACGGGCCGCGTCGAGGTTGCGTTCGCGCCCGCCCTTCACCTCGTCGGCCCGGGACAGCACGCCGACGATGCCGAGCGGGCCCGCCGCGGTCCCGACCCGGGTCTGGAGTTGGTCGAGCAACCGCACGTCCGCGCCGTCGGTGCCCCGGGTCAGGTAGACGACGGCGTCGACGTCACACGGCCTGTCCTCGGGGAGCAGCAGCGCCCGGGTGCGTGCCGACACGTCCCGCGAGTTCGACGACGTACCCGGGGTGTCGACGAGCGTGAACTCGCCGAGCAGTGGCGACGGCCAGCCCACCTGCAGTTTCTCCACGCGGTCCGCGGTGACTCCGCCGAGGTCCAGTGCGAGGCGGCCTTCGTCCCGGTGCACGGCCAGTCGCGTCCGGCGTCCGGAGTCGTGGGTGAGATCGATTCGCGGCGTGGCGGACTGCTCGAACCAGGTGACGACCCGGGTGCATTCGGTGGCGTCCGTCGGCGCGATCTCCTCACCGACGAGGGCGTTGAGGAGCGTGGACTTCCCGGCCTTCAATGTGCCGGTGAGGGCGACGCGGAGCGGCTCCTCGAGTCGGGCGGCGCTGTGCCGGAGTTCCTCGACGGAGGCGGGGTCGCTGCGCAGTTCGTGCCGGGCGGCGTCGATCAGCTGGCGGGTCTGCGAACCCAGACGCGTGACGCTCATACCGTCACCTGCCCCGCGAATCCGGCGGCCTGCAGTCGGATCTGCCGCAACGTGTCGAGTTCCGTGCGGATCTGCGCCGACCGCGTGGCACGGTGATCGTCGTGCATCTTCGACGCGTCCGCCGCGGCGCGCAGCGAATCGTCGACGGAACGGAGCATCTCGTTCGCGAGGTCGGTGAAATGGTCGCGCAGGACGCGCTGCGCCTCCCGCAGCCGTTGCTTCGATTCCTTCCCCACCTGGAAGATCACGTCGTCCATCAACCTCGACACCGCCACCTTCGCCTCCGCCTGCCTGCGGGCGGTGCGTGCCTTGCGATCCTCGCGATACGTGTTGGCACCGAGCAGGACTCCCGCGCCGATCGAGAAGGGGTTCACCAGTGCCAGGCCGGCCAGGCTGGTGACCAGCCCGACCATCAGCACACCACCGTACGACCCGCGCATGCTGGAGAGGACGCGTTGGGTGAAACCCTGCGAGCTCTCCAAGGATTCGAGCGTGTTGACGGGTTCGAGGACATGATCGACGTTGTCGATGTGCAGCGCCGGGACGGGGACCTTGCCGTCCTCGGCGAAGCGGTGCGCGACCGAACGGGCCAGATCGAGCGAGCGGGTGTGGGCCATCACGAAGTTCTCCCGCACACAGGTCGCGATTTCACCGTCGAGCCAGGAACCGAACTCCTCCCAGCGCGGCGCCGGATCGGACGTGCCGATGTCCTGCTCTGCCGCACGCATCACGGTGCGGAGACGATGGCGCAGGTCGTGCTCGATGTCCGTCATCAACTCGATCGCGCCGTCGGCCAGCGTGTGCTGCCAGTTCGCGGAGCGCTGCCGGAGCTGATCCGCCGCCGCCCGGGCCTGCGTCATTTGTGCGAGCAGCGCCGCGCCGTGCTGCGGATCACGCAACGCATCGAGTTCGGCTTTCAGCGACAGCGAGAGATGGTCGGTGACGGTGCGCACATCGGCGATCACGGAATTGCGGAGCACCACATCCGCTTTCGCGATCACTTGACTGCGCAGATAGTCGACCAACTGCGGTATGCCCGATTCGACGTCGAGTGCGTCGTCGCCGGCCTCCCGGGCGTCCCGATGCATCAGCGCGGACACCGGCAGCAGCGGCAGCGGCAGGTCCGCGTTCTGCAGATGGATGCGGTTGGCCTTCTGGATGTCTGCCCAGCGTGGATAGAAGTCGATCTTGTTGACGACGCAGATCACCACAGGACACAGCTTCTGCACCTGCGTGAGCAGAGCGATCTCGGGCTCGGTGTACTCCTGACTCGCATCGGAGACGAACAGCACCGCGTCCGCTGTGGGGACCAGCGCCAGGGTGTCGGCGGCACGGGCGGGGGCGTGACCGGAGAATCCGGGAGCATCGACCAGCACCAGCCCCTCGGCGAGCAGTTCGTGGGGGAGGGTGACCGTCGAATCCCTATCCGACGCGGCAGGCCCGTACTCGACGACCACCGGTTCGTGCCGGGAATGCGCCGGCGCCGACACGTCCGCGTCGACGAGCGCACCCGTCACGGAACTGACACCCTTGTCGGTCAGGCCGAGCACCACGACCCGCGTCCGGGGATCGGCGAGACGGGCCTCGGTGTGCGACAGCCGGGTCAGAAGATCACCGCGGCCCGCAGTCCTGGTGAGGGTCGCGAGCCGCGTCAGCAGCGCCGACATCGACGCGGCGGTCTCGGCAGGAAGATTCGGTTGCACGAGGGCGGCGGGGGAGGATTCGAGGGTGGCGTTCATGATCTCCGCAAGAGTGGGTGACGGACGTTCGGGAGAGGGGGAGTGGCGGGCCCGCGTGCAGGGGAGTCGGCGGACCCGCCACGTCGAGGTCAGAACACGTGCTGGTCGACGGTGGTCGTCGCAGTCAGGCTCTGATCATGGGTATCGAGCGTGGTGCCGGAATCGGCCGTCAGCCCGGAGGTGAGGCTCGTCGTGCTCGTCGAATCGAGTGACGTGCCGGTGTCGAGTGAGGTGCTCGCGTCGTACGAGGTTGCGGTGTCCGTTGGATGGGTGGTGTCGGCGGTCTGGGTGGTCTGCGCGGTGTCTGTCGCCGTCGTGGTGCCGGTGGTCGCCGCCGTGTCATAGCCGCTCGAGGTGTCATAGCCGGTCGCGGAACTGTGATCCGCCGACGAAGGAGTCGTGGTCGCGGCGGCGGTGTCGGCCGTGATCGTGGTGGTGGCCGCCTGGGACACGCCGAGGTCGGCGGTCGGTGCCGTTGCCGTGGTCGTCGCCTCCGCTGCCTGAGTCGCGGTGGTCGTCGCATGGTTGTCGGTCGTGTCGGACGATGCTGTCGTCTGGGTTCGGCCGAGATCCGCGGTGGGTGCAGTCGCGTTCTGGGTGGTGGCAGAGTCGGTGGCGGCGGAGTTCGTGGGGGTCGACGCTGCTTGCGTACCGCCGTCGCCGGCGGTCGGCGTCGCATCCGATGCCCGCGTATTCTGCTGGTCCGCAACCTGATTCTGGCTCTGGCTCTCGCCCTGATTCTGATTCTGATTCTGCACGGACGTTGCCGACGCGGGCGCCGGTTCGGTGTTCGTCTGCCGGATCGTCGTGTCGAGAGGCTGCGATGCCACCGCCGAATCGGAGTGCGTCGACACCGGCGTCGCCGTGATCGGCTGTGCCGCCGTAGCCGCCGCGGGCGCTGCGCTCGATCCGGGACTTGCCGCGACAGGCTGAACGGAAGCAGACATCGGTGACGCCACCGAGGTCGGCCCCAGCGTCGTCGGCTGCGTCGCAACCGGGTTGCCCTGGTTGAACGCGGGCTGGTTCGCCGAAGCGCCGGTCGAGTTCATCGACGACTCGCTGCGACCGGAATTTCCGAATGAAGTCGCCACTCCGGTCTGAGCGTTCTCGTGACCCGCTCGCGCACCAGACACGCCGGGATTGTCGGTGCTTCCCGTATGTTCGGCGGCGGCGTTGCTCTGGTGGGTTTGGTTCTCGGTATCGTGGTGGTCGGTGTTCGGGTGGTCCTGGTTGCCGGGCGTGGTGTGGTTCTCGTGGCCGACGTTCTCGAACTCGCGACTGCCGTTGTCGCGCGGTGCGTCGTGGCGGGCTCCGTCGGCTGGATGCGAATTCTGCTGCAGAGCAGTGTGTTGGGAGATGCCCTCGTCGATCGAGTTCGCGGGGTGCAGGTCGCGCAGGAGCCCATCGAGTCCGTTTCGCAGAAGGTCCGCCACAGGTGGTGCACCGGCCAGGTCGGGCTGCGGTGCCCGCACGTCCAGCGCGGCGTGCGGGGCGGGAACGTCGTGATCGATGACGGCCGATGGGTGGATTTCGCTTCTCGTCATGAGTGCTCCTTCAGTTCGGGTTTGCCCCTTCGAGGCGACTGACGACGACGTTATGGACCATTCCTGGGAACACCATGGGAGGACGCTGCACCTTGCCTAGGGGCGGGCGCGGCCACGTACACAGGAACATCGCAGGAAGCACACAGCGGCCGGCACAGGAAGGCGGTTTAGCGTTTCGAGCGGCAGGAAAGGCGCCTGCCGTCATCACGGAACGGAGATCACGACATGCGGACATCGATGGGGATCAGTATGGGGTCCGACTCGTTCGTGTCCGCACAGATGCACGATGGATCGACGGCACGCACCAAGGACTACGACGGCTTCAGGGTGGTGCGGCACTCGGCCGAACTCGCGCTGTCGTCGAGCAGCGCACCCACCCTCGGGGCACTCCGCACCGGACCGCTTCCTCAGGGCAGCATCGTGTTCCGTGACTTCATCGACCGGGTCGGTGACCCCGTTCCGGTGATCGGCGACGACGGAACCCGGACACCGGCGGTGCAACTGGTGGTCACCGCCCTCGACTGCCTCGTTCGCGGCCGCACCCCGGCACTCGACCACGTGGTGGTCGCTGCACCGGCGGGCTGGTCGGGATACGCGGTCGAGGAACTCGAGGACGAGATCCGCCACTGGGGTCTGCTGCAGAATCGTACGGTCACGGTGATTCCCGAAACCACTACGGCTCTGGAATGGATCTCCGGGGTCGAGCGACTCGACGACTACGCGACGCTACTGCTGTGCGACGTCGGCGCGCATTCCCTCGACCTGACCGTGGCCACGAGGCGCGGCGCCGAATTCGGAGTGGTCCGATCGACGCGGAGCACCGACTTCAGTGGAGACCACGCCGACCGGCTCCTGACGGGGCATGTCGTCGGGCTCGTCCGGAACTCACACCCGGATTTCGATGTCGACGATCCCGCACACCGTGGTGCGCTGACCGAACTGGCGTCTCGCTGCCGGACTGCGAAGGAGCGGTTGTCGCAGGACACCTCGGCGGTGGTGACCGTCGAACTTCCCGGCATTCGACGCCAGATACGGGTCATGCGTTCCGAATTCGAGGACGCCATCCGCACGCCCCTGACCCGCGCGGCGAACACGGTGGCACGTGAACTCGAACGACTCGCCGACGCCGGCACCCCCGCCGACGCCGTCGTCCTCCTCGGCGGTGGGGCGGCGGTTCCGCTGGTGACCGAATTGCTGTCGACGGCCGCCGACGTGCCGCTCGTCGTCGCACCCGAGCCGGCCTCCGCGTCCGCCCGCGGTGCCGCGGTGATCGCGGAGCGTGCCTCCCTCGAGAGGTCGGGCTCCCGCGTGACAGCCCCGGGACCGCGGGTGCGACCGCCGGCGGCACCGCGACCGATCGCGACCGCAGCGTCGTCGCGGGTGCTGCCCCCGTCCGCATCGGCCGGGTTGCTGACCCAACGCAGTGCGCCGCCCGCGGCAGTCGCTCCGGCACCGACCGGGGCGCCCACGAAGCGGAAGTCCGGGATCCGGGGGTGGATGGTCGCGGCGAGCGCCGCCGTCCTCGTCCTTCTGGGTGTGGGCGCGGCGGCGACACAACTGATCGGCCAGGACGACTCGTCTTCGGCAACGACCACCACGACGACGTCGTCCGTCGAACAGGCGTCGTCCGCTGACGAGTCTGCGCAGGACGGGAGCGCGCAGGACGGGAGCGTGCAGGACGGGACCGCGCAGGACGGGAGCGTGCAGGAATACACGGTGCAGAACCAGGCGCCCGCTCAGCCGATGGGCGGCGGAGCGCCGGGTCGAGCCGGCGCCGGGCCGCGGTAGGGAGGTCTTGACCGAAAACCGCAGCGCCCCACCGATCACGGTGGGGGCGCTGCTGTCGACTACTGCCGGCTAGCTCTTCCTGCCCGGTGCTTTCGCGCCGGCCTTGAAACCGAGCCCGCCGGGCTTGGCTTGCGGCGGAGCCTGTACCGACTCCGGTGCCTTGCCGTTGGACCCGTCGGCATTCGACTCCTCGACCTTCGGAGCCTCAGCCGGGGGAGCCTCGACCTTCGGCGCCTCAGCCTTCGGTGCTTCGGCTTGCGGAGCTGCGGCCTTGCGGGCTCCGGGAGCCTTGGCGCCGCTCTTGAAACCCAGTCCACCGGCCTTCGCCGCCGGCGGAGCCTTCGGTGCCTCGGTCGCGGGTGCCTCCGGAGCGGCGGAGGTGTCGGCGACCTCGGGAGCGGCAGCCTGGGGTTCGGCGACTGCCGGCTCGGCCGGGGCTTCCGCGGGAGCAGCCTTCGCGCCGGGAGCCTTGGCCTTGCCCTTCATCTGCAGACCCTTACCGGGTGCCTTGGCCCCGGACGCGAGTCCGAGCCCCTTCGGCTTCGCGGCGGGTGCTTCCTGAGCGGGGGCTTCAGCAGTCGGCGCGTCCGCAACCGGTGCGTCGGCGGCCGGAGCGGCGGCCTTCGCGCCGGGAGCCTTGGCGGCACCCTTCATCTGCAGTCCCTTGCCACCCGGTGCCTTCGCACCGCCGGCGAGTCCGAGACCCTTCGGCTTCGGTGCCTCCGCCGCGGGTGCGTCGGCGCCGGCAGCCTCAGCCGGCGCGGGAGCAGCCTTCTTGGCGCCCGGAGCCTTCGCCCCGCCTGCCATGCCGAGGCCCTTGGCGGGCGCCTTGGCGCCGGGAGCCTTCGCCCCGCCTGCCATGCCGAGACCCTTCCCGGGTGCTTTGGCTCCGGGAGCCTTCGCCCCGGGTGCCTTGGCCAGGCCCTTCATCGCCAGACCCTTGCCCGCCGGAGCCTCTGTGGCGGCCGGAGTCGCAGCGGCCTCCTCGACCTCTTCGACGCGTTCCTTCTCGACCACCGCGGCCTTGGCCTCGGCCACCGCCGGTGCTGCCGGCTCGGCCGGCTTCTCACGGGGAACGACCTTGATGTTCTCGGTCAGCTTCTCGGGTTCGAGACGCGTGATGGACGAGAGCATCAGCTGGGCGACGTCCACGACCTCGACGCCCTCACCCTGGCCCGACTCCTGGCGCGCGGTGACACCGTCGGTGAGCATGACCCGGCAGAACGGGCAGCCGGTCGCGATCTTCTTCGGATCCGTACTGAGCGCCTCGTCGACCCGGTCGATGTTGATGCGCTTGCCGATGTTCTCTTCCATCCACATTCGGGCGCCACCGGCACCACAGCACATGGAACGTTCGCCGTGGCGTGGCATTTCCTTCAGCTTGGCGCCGGAGGCTTCCATCAGCTCGCGGGGAGCGTCGTACACCTTGTTGTGGCGTCCGAGGAAGCACGGGTCGTGGTAGGTGATGTCCTCGCTGACGGACGCCACCGGAATCAGCTTCTTCTGGCGGACCAGGCGGTTGAGCAGCTGAGTGTGGTGAACCACCTCGTATTCGCCGCCGACCTCGGGGTACTCGTTGCCGAGCGCGTTGAAGCAGTGCGCACAGGTGACGACGATCTTGCGCTTGCGCTGCTCGACGCCGTCGAAGACCGAGTTCAGCAACTCGATGTTCTGCATGGCGAGCTGCTGGAACAGGAATTCGTTGCCGGCGCGGCGAGCGGAGTCACCGGTGCAGGTCTCGTCGGCGCCGAGCACCATGAACTTCACGCCTGCGGTGGCGAGCAGTTCCGCGACGGCCTTGGTGGTCTTCTTGGCGCGGTCCTCGTAGGCGCCGGCGCAACCGACCCAGAAGAGGTACTCGTAGTCTTCGAAGCTGTCGGCGTCCTGGCCGAACACCGGGATGTCGAAGTCCATCTCGTTGATCCAGTTGAGACGGTCCTTGGAGTTCTGACCCCAGGGGTTGCCCTTGTTCTCGAGGTTCTTGAACAGGCCGGCCAGCTCGGACGGGAACTCCGACTCGATGAGCACCTGGTAGCGGCGCATGTCGATGATGTGGTCGACGTGCTCAATGTCGACGGGGCACTGCTCGACACACGCGCCACAGTTGGTGCAGCTCCACAGCGTCTCGGCGTCGATGACCGGAGCCAGCTCGCCTTCGACGGTCTCGCCGACCAGCTTCCGCTCGGCCTCCTGGCGCGCGGCCTCGGGGATCGCGGCGAGCTTCGCCTCGTCCACGGCGCCCTCGCCGTTCACCAGGCCGACCTCGTCGCCGCCCATGTCCTTGCGGCCACCGGCCAGCAGGTACGGGGCCTTCGCGTAACCGTGGTCGCGCAGCGACGTGATGAGCAGTTTCGGGGAAAGCGGCTTGCCGGTGTTCCACGCGGGGCACTGCGACTGGCAGCGACCGCACTCGGTGCAGGTGGTGAAGTCCAGCCAGCCCTTCCAGGAGAAGTCCTCGATGTTGCCGGCGCCGAACGTGTCGGTGTCGGGATCGGCGTCTTCCATGTTGATGGGCTTGCCCTGGGACATCATGGGCTTGGCCGCACCGAGGGCGACGTCGCCGTCGTCCTCACGCTTGAAGTAGATGTTCGCGAACGCCGCGAAACGGTGCCAGGCGACACCCCAGGTGATGTTGCGTCCGACGACGTAGAGCCAGATCATGCCCGACATCAGCTTGACGAAGGCGAAGACCGCAACCATGTTCGGGCTCGCGGGGAGCAGTTTCGCGAGGTTCATCGTGAAGAAGTCGGTCCACGGGTTGGAGTGGCCGTAGGTGGCGATCTTGCCGGCCTTCACGAAGATCATGCCCAGGCCCTCGATGAGGACGACGGCCTCGACGAAGTAGGCGGCCTTGAAGTCGGACCCGCCGAACCGGGACAGCCGCGCGGGAACACGCGGGTGATTGAGCTGGCGGATCACGATCAGCGTGGTGATGCCGATGACCGTGCCGAGACCGAGGATCTCGTCGATGAAGTGGTAGACGGCGGTGTTACCGACCAGCGGCCAGTGGAACTCCGGGTCGAACGTCTGCCCGTAGGCCTCGAACCACACGATCGCTCCGAGCATGAAGCCGACCATGACGAGCCAGTGAGCCCAGCCGACGGTGCGGAACTTGCTCATGCGGGTATGCGCGATGAACTCGATGCACATCTGCTTGAAGCGCGGGAAGAAGGGACGCCATCGGTCCGGGGCCGACTGGCCTATCCGGACGACGTTGACCATCTTCAATGCGCCTGTGATGAAGGAGAACCAACATACGAGGCTCAGCAGCACGCCGATGGTGCCCAACGTGATCGTCAGGGCATTCATGTCGCGGCCTTTCGTTTCAGGGCGGCAGGGCGGCCACCTCGGGAC
>SEEV01000684.1 GCA_004211695.1 Rhodococcus sp. (in: high G+C Gram-positive bacteria) | reverse complement strand
GTGACGATCGCCGCGCCGGTGACCATGGTGTCGACGAGCATGTTCCACACCACCCAGGCGGTGCTGGCGGCGATGAACACCCGATCGGTGGGGCCGAGGTCGTAGTGCAGCGCGTTGGCTTTGAGGGCTTCGAGGAGGATGCCGCCGTGCGAGTGCACGATGCCCTTGGGTAGGCCGGTGGTGCCGGAGCTGTAGAGGATCCACAGCGGGTGATCGAACGGCACCTGCTCGTACTCGGGTGCAGCGTCCCCGACCACGAGGTCGGCGTACTCGGCGATACTCTGCCGATGCTCGCCGTCGTAGGGCAGGCCGATGTTGTCGACCATGATGGCGTGCCGCACCGTCGGCAGCTGGTCCAACAGGGCGGAGAAGACGTCCCGGCGGTCGACGCGTTTGCCGTTGAACTGGTAGCCGTCCACCCCGATCAGCACGGTCGGCTCGATCTGCGCGAACCGGTCGACCAGCCCTTTCACACCGAAATCCGGTGCGCAACAGGACCACACCGCACCGACGCTGGCCGAGGCGAGCACCGCGACGACGGTGGGCGCGATGTTCGGCAGCATCGCCGCGATCCGGTCGCCGGGGCGCACCCCGATCGTCCGGAAGTGCGCGGCGAGGTTGGCGACCTGCGCGACCAGCTCGGCCCGCGAGAGTTCCCCGGTGGTGCCGGATTCGTCGACCGAGATGATCGCCGGCCCGGCCTGATCCGTGTGGCGGAGCAGGTTTTCGGCCCAATTCAGCTCGGTGCCGGGGAACCACCGGGCGCCAGGCATCCGGGTATCGGCGAGCACCGCCTGCGGCGGCGCCGAGGCGATCACGTCGAAGTACTCCCAGATCGAGAGCCAGAACTTCTCGAGGTCGCTGATCGACCAACACCACAGCGAGTCGAAGTCGGTGGTGCAGACGTTCTTCTCCGCCGCGAGCCATCGTTGGTACCGGCTCATATTCGAGGCGAAGACCCGCTCGGGCGGCGGGGTCCACAACACTTCACGTCCTGGCGCGGTCATTACTAATGCGTCCTTTCCGGCTCCCGCCGCCACGGGCAGACGTGGTGTCCTGGCCTGCCCGTGGCGGGAGGGTTTCGTGCGGTGGTGTCAGCGTGAGAGCACGGTGCCGAGTGCGCGGGTGAGCTCGTCGGCGGGGTCAGCGGCGGCGCCGGTGCTGCGCCAGGCGACGTGGTTGTCCGGGCGGACCAGGATCGCGCCTGCGTCGTCGATCTGGCGCAGTTCACTCCAGCGGCCGGTGGGGTCGGTGTAGTCGGCGCCGGCACCGATCTGGGCGACCTTGATCTGGATACCGAACTTGTCGTTGGCCAACCGGGCGGCGTCGGACCAGGCGGCTCCGTCGGCGGCGGTGATGAGCACGAAGTGCGCGTTGTTGCCGGTGAGGTCGTGGGTGGAGATCTGCCGGCCGCCGTGCTCGAGCCACGCGTGGGGCAGGCGATGCCCGGGACGGGTGGTGGGGTAGTAGGTGCCGCCCATCGCATCGCGCGGTGGTGCCTCGGTGCCGTCCGGGACCAGCGCCCCGTCCCGGTAGGCGAAGCCGATTTCGAGGTCGTGGGCCTGGAATTCGGTGCGCTGTGTACTGATCACCTCGGCCGCGCGGGCCCGGCGGGTTTCGCCCATCGGGGTGTCGGAGAAGTAGTCCCGGAACACCTGGACCTGGGCTTCGAGGGGCTGGCCGGGAATCAGGCCGAGACCGGCGTCGATGACCATGTGATTGAGGAAGGTGAACATGGCCCAGTCGACATTGCGCATGCCGACGAGGCGGCGTTCGGGCTCGTAGGTGTCGAGCAGGGCGGGGGCGGCGTCCCCCTTGATCACCGCGGCCAGCTTCCAGACCAGGTTGTGGGCGTCCTGGATGGCGGTGTTCAGACCGAGGCCGGTGGTCGGCGGGTGCCGGTGGGCGGCGTCACCGGCGAGGAAGATCCGGCCGACCTGGTACTTGTCGGCGAGTACCCCTTCGAGGATCCAGTGGCTGACCTTGTGAATCTTCAACTCGAGGTCGGGCAGCTTGAGCAGGTCCCGCAGCCGCGGAACGATGGCGTCCTCATCGAACCGGGCGGGATCGTCAGGCCGGAAGGTGAAGTGCAGGACAAATTCTTCCGAGTGCTTGCCCCAGGTGGGGCCCATGGCCGCCATGGCGCCGCTGCTCCAGGATCCGGCGCCCTCGGGGTTGAGCAGCCAGGTGATCAGGACGTCGTCCTCCCAGTACTGCGACAGGTCCGCGGTGAAGTGGGTGCTGACCATGTCGAGGATCCCGGTCGGGCCTTCCATTGTCACCCCGAGTTCGGGGCCGACGGTCTTGCCGCCGTCGGCGGCGACCATGTACTGGGCGTGGACGGTGTAGGTCTC
>SEEV01000683.1 GCA_004211695.1 Rhodococcus sp. (in: high G+C Gram-positive bacteria) | reverse complement strand
CAGATCCTCTTCGCGGCGGGCATCGCGCTCGCCGTCTCGATTCTGCTGACCCCCGTTCTCATCAAGGCCTTCTCCCGTCAGGGGTTCGGCCAGGAGATCCGTGTCGAAGGTCCGGCGAGTCACCAGTCGAAGCGCGGCACGCCGACGATGGGTGGCGTCGCCATCCTCGCCGGACTGTGGGCCGGCTACTGGGGTTCGCACCTGATCGGCATCGGCTACAACGCGGACGGGCCGTCGGCGTCGGGGCTCCTGGTTCTCGGTCTCACGACAGCGCTCGGCGGGGTCGGGTTCCTCGACGACTTCATCAAGATCCGCAAGCAGCGCAATCTGGGGCTGAACAAGACGGCGAAGCTCGTCGGACAGCTGATCGCGGCGGTGGCGTTCGGCATCCTCGCGCTGCAGTTCCGGGGCGCGAACGACCTGACCCCCGGCAGTGAGCATCTGTCGTACGTGCGGGACATCGCCACGGTCACGATGGGTTCCGTCGTGTTCGTCGCCTTCTGTTATCTGCTGGTGAGCGCCTGGTCGAACGCCGTCAACCTCACCGACGGCCTCGACGGTCTCGCCGCCGGCTCCATGAGCCTGGTGCTCGGCGCGTACGTCATCATCACGTTCTGGCAGTACCGCAACGCGTGCGAGACGAGCCCCGGCAAGGGCTGCTACGACGTCCGCGATCCGCTCGACCTCGCCCTGATCTGCGCGGCCGGTGCGGGCGCGTGCATCGGATTCCTGTGGTGGAACGCGGCGCCCGCCAAGATCTTCATGGGAGACACCGGTTCGCTGGCGCTCGGCGGCATGCTCGCCGGACTGTCCATCACGACGCGCACCGAACTGCTGATGGTCGTGATCGGCGCACTGTTCGTCGCGGAGGCGGCATCGGTGGTGATCCAGGTCGCGGTGTTCCGGTCGAGCCGAAGACGCGTGTTCCGGATGGCTCCCTTCCATCACCACTTCGAGCTCGCCGGGTGGGCGGAAACCACGGTGATCATCCGTTTCTGGTTGCTGGCCGCCATCGCCTCGGCGATCGGGCTCGCGCTGTTCTACAGCGAGTACCTGGCAGCGATCGGGGGCTGACGGCGTGACTGAGGAACACGGCGGGCTCGACTGGTTGCGGGGGCGCGGCGTCCTCGTCGCGGGCGCGGGTGTGTCCGGCCGGGCCACCATCGGACCCCTTCGTGACCTCGGCGCCCTCGTCACCGTCACCGACTCGAACGTCGACGCGCTCGCCGAGTGCGCGCGGCTCGGAGCCGCGACCGTCCCGATCGACGACCTGCTCGCCGCACGGGAGCGCGTCGCCGAGTTCGCGCTGGTCGTGACGAGCCCGGGGTTCCGCCCGGACGCCCCGCTGCTCTCCGTCGCCGCCGGCGACGGCGTGCCCATCTGGGGTGACATCGAGTTCTCCTGGCACGTCGACCGCGCCGCGCTGTACGGCCCGCCGCGGCGGTGGCTGGTGGTCACCGGCACCAACGGCAAGACGACGACGACGTCGATGCTGCAGTCCATCCTCGACGCGGCCGAGCTGCCGAGCGTCGCCTGCGGCAACATCGGGTTGCCGGTGCTCGACGCCCTGAGGCAGACCGCGCCGCGGCCGGAGGTCCTGGCGGTCGAACTGTCCTCGTTCCAGCTGCACTGGGCGCCGTCCGTGCGGCCCACCGCCGGCGCGATCCTCAACATCGCCGAGGACCATCTGGATTGGCACGGCGGCATGCAGCCGTACATCGACGCGAAGGCCCGCGCGTTGACGGGTGAGGTCGCGGTGCTGGGTCTCGACGACGAGGTCGCGTCCTCTCTCTTCTCTACTTCTCTCGCAGTGCGCACCTTGGGTTTCCGGCTGGGTGTGCCGGCGGCGGGCGAACTGGGTGTCGAGGACGGGTATCTCGTCGACCGCGCGTTCGCGGACGGCGAGCGACTGGCCCCGGCCGAGGGGATCACCCCGCCCGGACCCGCAGGCCTGATGGACGCCCTGGCCGCGGCCGCTCTGGCCCGGGCGATCGGGGTGACGCCGGACGCCGTCGCCGCAGGTCTGGCTTCCCACGTCGTGGGCCCGCATCGGGCCGCGCGCGTCGCCGACGTCGGGGGAGTGACGTTCGTCGACGACTCCAAGGCCACCAACCCGCACGCCGCGCGACCGTCGATCCTCGCCCACGAGCGGGTGGTGTGGATCGCCGGCGGTCTGCTGAAGGGCGCGCGGGTCGACGACCTCGTCCTGGAGGTCGCCGGCCGCCTCGCCGGAGCCGTCCTGCTGGGACGCGATGCGGCGCAGATCGCAGAGTCCCTTGCGCGACACGCCCCCGAGGTTCCCGTGGTCATCGTCGAAACGGGAGACGATGCAGGAGTGAGTGCAGTCCCGCAGTCCGCGA
>SEEV01000682.1 GCA_004211695.1 Rhodococcus sp. (in: high G+C Gram-positive bacteria) | reverse complement strand
TGTCGTCTATGCAGTTCAGAGACTAAATTTCAGTGCCCCATACCGATGCCACCGTCGACATTGATGACGGTTCCGGTGATGTAGGCAGCACCCGGGCTCAGCAGGAATGCCGCGGTGGCAGCGACCTCTTCCGGCTTGCCGAACCGGCCCAGAGGAATGTGCGACAGCGCCGTCTCGACGACCTTGTCGCTGACCGCCGCGGCCATGTCGGTCTCAGTGAAGCCGGGAGCGATCACATTGGCCGTGATGCCACGGGAGCCGAGTTCGCGGGCCAGTGAACGGGTGATACCGACGACGCCGGCCTTGGCCGCGGTGTAGTTCACCTGACCTGGCATGCCCGAAAGGCCGCTGGCTGAGCCGATGACCACGATGCGGCCGGCACGGTGCTTGAGCATGTTGCGAGTCGCTCGCTTGGTGACCCGGAAGACGCCGGTCAGGTTGGTGTCGACCACGCGGATGAACTGCTCGCTGCTCATGCGCATCACCAGGGTGTCGTCGGTGATGCCGGCGTTGGCGACGACGCCTTCGATGGGACCGTCTTCGGTCTCGACATGGGTGAACGCGCGGTCGACCGAGTCATCATCGGTCACATCGCATTCGACGCCGTGGACGCCGTCCGGTACGGCGGAGCCACGGTGCGTGCCCCACACGGTGTGCCCCTCTTTAACGAGATGGCTGGCGATCGCGGCGCCGATTCCTCGGTTGGCTCCGGTGACGAGGACGCGCAAGGGTTTACCTCCAGGTAGTGATTTCATCGTTCGGAAAGATGTAGTGGGAAATATCAGACCGGTGCCGGAACGGCGTCTTCCTCGACCAGCAGGATGATGGCGACCGGGTCGCCATGCTTCTCACGCGCCGAGTGCAGCGCGAAGGTCGACGCTATGAAGCGCTCGCCGTTGATTTCAAGCTTCTGGTCAGATGGCGTCTGGCCGTCCGTTCGGGTCAACTCGTCGAGATTGACCTGCTCCATGACCTGCGTGATCCGATCCTCCCCGAGCGGCGCGAGACGGCCGATCGTGGTCAGCGGGATCTTGTCTCGGGCTTCGACGAGAAGCAGCGTGGCGTTGCTGAACCGGATGAGGGACGAGATATTAGCTTCCAACTCACGGTGTTCGATCTTGAGTGTGAGGCCGTAGAGATGCCGCTGGTTGCCCTCATTAGTGACGCGTAGGCGGCAGCTCGACCACATATGGACGTACTCTTCGCCGCCGGGACGCAGGCTCCAGTAGCTCTGGATGAGATCGCCGTCGTCACCGGTCAAGGCGTCGTAGTAGCCGCCGACCATCGAAAAGGCGTCCTCAGGGTTGAGCCAGGTGAAGAGGTGTTGGACATGGCGTTCCTCGCCGGCCTGCCGGCCGTCCCCGATCATGCCGGGATCGTCGCCGCTCGTGCGCGTGGTCTTTGCCGTCATATCCAGGACCCAGGCGTTGTAGGTCGGGCGCGGATCCGGCTTGCGCGAGCCCACCCAGAGAATCAGTCCCACGGGTGTGCCGTCGGCTGCGTCGATCTGGTGCGTCTCGACATTCAGTCCTTCGACCGCTGGAATGGAACGCCCGTCGAGGGTCGCTTCCACTACCGCGCGCACGACTGCCTCTCCAGCTCGGTCGAGACCGAGTTCGCTCGCGCATCGCTTCAGCCGACGGGCGACCCGCTCTCCCGCCGCCGAGTGGATGAACACTTCCCCTGTATGCCGGGTGCCGATGATATCGACAGCCAGCCACATCCCCTGGATAGCCATTGCCTCAGCATATGGGAGGTACCCGTTGACATTTCGCGGCGCCCGGCTAACGCACGACGATTCGATAACACGTTCTCGGTTGCCCTGAAATAGCCCGGCTCCCGAGTTCCGCAACACGCAACGGCTTTCCATCGCTTCGTCTTGCACATGCGTTACACCGGTTGGTATGTTTTCCGCTGCGACCGCAGGGTGCAGGCACCCTCGGACCGCAAGCACCGACCGGTGAGCGATTCCTGGTTGGAAGCAGATGGCCTGCGCGGCAAGCGCGTTGGGTCCGCTTTCAGCTACCCAGAATCAGGGGACCGGTAATGCTCACTCTCACTTCGCTTCTCGGCGGTAACTCTTCGTCTTCGTCCGCTGTCGCTGCGCATCCAGTTTCGCTACCCAGCTCGCCACAGAAGGTCGGACCTGAGCCGTCGCCGTCTCCGCTTCATCGGTCAGGCGGGCGTGCCCGGTGGGCGGCTCCGCGCGCGTTCGTACGACTCTCGCAGCTCGCCGTCCGCGATTCCGAGAGCGGCGGACAGCTTTGCGGCAACATCCTCGGTGAGACGAGCCTCGCCGCGCTCAATCGCCCCGACCATCGTTGTGCTGATGCCGGCCTTGCGGCCGAGTTCCGGCTGGG
>SEEV01000228.1 GCA_004211695.1 Rhodococcus sp. (in: high G+C Gram-positive bacteria) | reverse complement strand
GCGGGCGAGGCGCGAAAGCCCGGGTCGCACACGTGGCCGGTCAACGACGCCTCCCGACGGCAGCGGGTCCAGGCTGAGCACGGTCGATCGCTGGCCAAGCCAAGCGGCCCGGCATGAGCAAGGAGGTGGATAGGGAGCGAGCCAGATGCGGTCGCCCGGCTGCCCGCGCGGCGGAGTGAGGCTGAGGACCGGCCCGGCTGGATCCAGCATGCGCATCGCTTCCCTTTCGGGTTCGCTCGACGCACCGCCGCCTGCTTCGAACTGCTCGACGGTCCGCCCGGCGGGGTCTATGTCGAGGGCCGCGACGATCGGTCCTGGCTGGACCCGGCAGCCTAGTTCGCCTGTCTCCGTGCACGGCCCGCACCCGACTTCCGGGTGCGGGCCGTGTGCTGCGTGAGGGCTGTAATGGTGCTGTGACCTGGTGTGATGACATGTCCCCGGTTTGTGATGTGGGGGCGCCGGCGACCTGTCGGGGGAGTGCCGGCGCCGGGGTGTCGGCGGCGCGCGGGTGTCTGTTTCGTCCGATTTGGAGCCGTTTTTGAAAGATATTGATTGACAACATATTTCGGTAATCAGTTGGTGAATAAGTGTTTACGTGTGTTGTGCACAGACGTCAGATTGTAAGGTTTGTAATCGATTGCCGATCAATAGCATTATTTCGGTCGAAACGTCGTACGAGGGACGACTCCGTCCGACAAGCCAGGTCACCATCCCGGTCAACGAATCACCGCGCCAACGCTTTCTCGACGATTCCGCCGGTGACGGCCTTGACGAGATAGTGAGTTGAGTCGTGGGGCTTGGCGCCGTTGTCGAGAGCTTCGGCGGTCACGGGGACGACCGCGGCGCCGGGTGCGGGCGGGAAGAATGGCGCCAGGTCGAGGTGGGCGGCGACCAGGTCGTCGCGGTCGACGAGGTTGTCCCAGCCGGCCACCGCGCCGGGCACCGAGGCGGGTCGCGGCCGCAGGCGGTCGTAGACGACGGTTCGCAGGCCGAGCGGGGAGCCCATCGTGAGAAAGGCGACCTCCTGGTCGCAGCGGTGTAGCGCCTCGTAGGCGACGACCGAACCGAGCGAGTGGCCGATGACCAAGCGGGTGTCCGGGCCGATGTGCGCGAGCACCTTATCCTGGGCGTACTGCCGGACGGCGTCGTCGGTGAAGTAGCGGGCGACCTGGGACAGCGCGCGCCACACGAACTTCTCGGCAAACCCGATCCCCAACGGCGCGAACCAGCGCAGCCGCGCCAAACCGTTGAGCGCGGGCCGCACCGCGGCTCTCGCTCCCATCGGGCGGGCATCCGCCGGAACCGCGGTCAATTGCTGGGCGGTGCGTCGATCCTTGTCGTCGCTCGCATGCTCGGCGGCAGTGGCCAGCCACAGCTCGGCAAGCTGCTCCATGAGCTCGAGCTGGGTGTCGTCCACCCGGCCCGGCCCGGCGCCCTGTGCGCCCTTGGATAGGAATTGACTGCCATAGAATGCCATGCGGGTAGTCAACTCGCCCGGCGCTCCATTCCGCCACAATCGATCAGCCATTTCCGGATTCCCGTGGTTGCGCACCCCACCGGCAAGGCCGGGTAACCATTTCGCCTCTAGGGTGTCGGCCGACTCCTGCTCTTGGGCTATGCCGTGAACCAGGACGATGGTTGCCACGTGTGGCCCCTTTCGACGTCGGACATGGTTGTGTCCTGCGAAGCTGTCCCCGATAGTGTGACCCATGGTCGAGAGAGTGGCCCTGGTTATCGGGTCGGAGAGCGAGAAATTCGGGCGCCTCGGTTTCACCGGCGAGCTTGCCGAGGCCCTGTACACGGCCTTGACCACCGAGGGCCGGTGGCTGCCCTTTGGTGACGGTCCGGTGCTGGACCCGACGATCGCGGAGCTGAAGCGTGTCGTGAAGGCGGCCTTCCGGCAGGCCAACGGCATGCGGGCCACGTTGCTCATCGCGTTCGTCGGCCACGGCTTCACGACCGGTGAGGACGACTTTTTCCTGCTTGCCAGCAATTCGAAGCAGCCCCTGGACTCCGATTCCGGCCTGCATCTTGTCAATGTGGTCGCCGAACAGCTCGGCCTGACCCAGGCGCTGGACGGCCTGGTAGTGCTCGTGGACGCCTGCGAGGCGGGGACCGGCGCCCTCGGTGCAGGCAACCGATGGGTGAAGTTTCTGGAGAAGGCCGCCGGGCGGATGGAACTGCTGGTGGCGTCGGATGGGGGCAACGCCTACGACGGCTGCTTCACACGAACCTTGTTGCGTACGTTCGACTCAGGCCTCGACACCAGTGGCACCAACCTGCTGTGCGCCGACCTCACCCCGGAGATAAACGCAGCCTGCCAATGGCAGACACCGCGCCACCTGTCCTTCAACGGCGCCCAGGTGCAGCGGGGCGATCTCGGACTGTGGCTGGTGCCGAACCGGGCCCGTCGCCGCGACGCGGTCACCGGCAGGCCCGCCGCGGGTTTAGTGGATCACCTGCTGTATTCGGTGTCGCCGACCACAGCCGTACAGGAGCTCCTCGCGGCGATGGTGGAATCCGCCGGCGACCGCCTGCAGGCCGTTGTCGGTCCGGCCGGATCGGGAAAGTCCACCATCATGGCGCTGCTCATCCGCCCGGCGCTGGTCCCGGCACTGGGCGGACTGACCGTGGAATTTGTGACCGCCGCAGTGTTTCTCGACCTCTCCAGCTCGGTGGAGACGGTGATCGCCGAGCTGACGGAGCAATTGAACAACAGATTCGGCATCGAATTCCGTACCGCACGCGAGACGGTGCTCGCGGAATTGACCGACCACGACAAGTTCAGCGAGTTCGAGACCGCCATTGTGCGCCCGCTGCAGCGACTGCGGGCACCCGGACGGCGCATCCGGCTGCTGATCGACGGACTCGATCAGCCAGAGGATGCCGGCCGTGATGGCATCATTGCCGCGGTGGCCACGCTGAGCACCGACGATCGGCTCACCCATGTCCGGGTCGTCGTCGGCATCCGCTCCGGCACCGGCACGGAGACCCGGTCCGAACTCACCCATGCCCGGGTCTTCCCGGTGCGGCTGCCGTCGCTGTCGGAAGTGCTCGGCGAGTTCGCCAGCGTTTATCGGGACCTACCAGCGGATCTCGGCCAGACGCTGGCCGGGCTGGCCGACGACGCGACGGGTGGCGGCTGGCTGATACCCCGACTCATCGCGGAGATCGACTGGACCCTCGATCCTGACCAGCGTATGGACCTGAACGGTCTCGTGGAGGGTCGTTTTCGCACGACTGGCCGGCGTCCTGCGCACGCGGCGGTGGTCGGGCCACTGGTGGCGCTGCTTGCGGCGGTGGGCGTGGGACCGGTCGCGCCGTTCCGACTGCTCGCCGAGGCACTGCGCGTGCTCGACAAGCCGGTACCGCTGCCCCATCTGCACGATGTCGTCGTCGATCTGGGCATCCTCGTCGCGCGGGGACATCCTGGCCAGCAGGACGAGCGGGTCGGCCTGGCGCATCTGGCCTTCACCCTGCCGCTGGTGGCCGCGGTCGGCGGTCCCGAAGTGGTGCGCGCGGCCCATTCCGCGCTCGCGAATCTCTTGCTCCCCGTGGCTGGGCTGGAGCGCGAGCATGAACCAGACATCCATGAACCAGACATCAAGGCGTACGCAATCGCGGCGGCACCGCGTCACCTCCTGGCAAGCGGAAGCTCCGCGCGCGCAGTGGAGTTTCTGGATGGGCTCGACGCGCGACGGCGGCCGATCGACAATCGTGTGTCGTGGGCCGGATGGCTAGTCACGTTTGAAGAAGCTCTGCCCCCCGACAACACCTACCTGCTGGCGGCCAGGTCCCGGCTTGCGCGCTGGACCGGTGAGGCCGGCGACCCGCATGGGGCCAGGGACAAGTTCGCCGCGCTCGCGGAGCATTGCGCGCACGTCTTCGGACCGGAACACCAGGAAACCATCACCGCCCGCCGACAACTCGCCAGCTGGATCGGCCGGCTCGGCGATCCGGAGCAGGCCGTGGCGATCCTGACCGAGCTGCTGCCGTTGCAGCTGGCGCTCACCGGGCCCGAGCATCCCGATGTCCTCAGGATCCGGGCCGACCTGGGTTTCTACACCGGGCAGGCCGGCGACATCGTCGGGGCACGCGACCAGTACACGGAGTTCCTGCCCGTGCTCGAACGGGTGCTGGGATCGACGCATATCGATGTGGTGGGCTTGCGTGACCAATATGCGCGGTGGGTCGGCGAGGCGGGTGATCCGGCCGCGGCATTACGGATATCGTCCGAGTCGGTGCCCATCTTCGTCCGGGAACTGGGCCCCGAGCATTCGGATACCTTGTGGTCCAGGCTCAACCTGGCCTGGTGGATCGGGAGCTGCGGTGACCTCTCCGGCGCGGTCGAACTCAATAGTGCAGTGGCGTCGGATCGGGAAAGAATCTCCGGCGTAGAACATCCAGCGACGCTGGTGGCCAAGGCGAACTTGGCCCACTGGCTCGGGATGAGAGGAGAGTACGCGGCGGCGCGCGACCTGTGCGCGCAGCTACTGCCGATCCGAGTGCGACTCTATGGTGGCGAGAACCTTCTTGAGACACACATCCTCCAGGACAATCTGGCCGAGTTCACCGGGCGCGCGGGTGATCCCGCGGGGGCACGGGACCGCTATGCCGAACTGCTCAGCGAGCTCGAACGGTCGCCGGAATCCGACCATCCTGACCATCCGAGCATCGCGAAGGTGCGCACGGCGTTGGCCTTCTGGACCGAAGCCGCCACCGGCAGCTGATCACGCGAAACCCGCTATCCGCGGTTCGATGCCAGCCAGTCGTCCGTGGGCTGGCAACCGTACGCATAGGGATCCGCTACCGGTCGACAGACCACCAAGGCAGGTGACACAGTCCCCTGTTTCCAATGCGGTGATGGAGATGATCGTTGTAGTGGTTAAAGCATCGTGCGCTGAGGAGGCCATCATGACCACAGTCCTGGATCCCGGGCTCCCTCTCGCCGAGTGCATTCGCTCGCCGGGGTCCGTGTCGGTCGGGCGGATAGTGTTCACCGAGAACGCTCTGGGTTCGGATTACTTGGGTGATGTGCGGCCAGGGCTCGGGCCCGTGGAACGTGGTCCCCAAACCTGAACGGTAGCGCGGGAATGATGCGCTGTGCCGCTATCCGGGTGTGGGCACGGTTCGATCAGTCTCTCTCCGTTTGCAGGACGAGATTGTGTGCTCGACCAGCGGCGGCAGTGGTCACACCTCGCAGGTTGACGACCTCGACGGGAGTGAGCTCTCGGTAGCCGCTTGTGCCGTTCCCGAGCTGTCCGTCCAAGTTGTAGCCCCACGTCCATACGCTGCCGTCGTCCTTCACAGCGACGCTGTGATAGCCCCCTGCCGCTATACCCACCACACTGTCTAGGCGTTCAACTCGCACAGGGGTGGGGCGGTCATTGAATTCGGTGCCGTCCCCCACCTCTCCGAATTGGTTGTAGCCCCAGGCCCAGACGCCGCCATCGTTCTTGAGTGCCAGACTGTGGTTCCCGTTGCTGGCAATTGCGACTGCCCCGCTCGTGAGCAGCGTGGGCACCGGTTGTGGTCGGTCCACGGTGGTCCCATCGCCGAGTTGCCCAAACTTATTGAAGCCCCAGGCCCACACGCTGCCATCGTTCTTGAGCGCCAGGCTATGACCGAAACCCGCCGCGAGCGCGGTGACATCCGGCTGCAGGTCGAACGCTGCATGTGTGGGCATCCAATGGTCGTAGCCATCGGTGAGGAACCCGCCCAGTTGGTGGTACATGTTTTGGCCCCACGCCCACAGACGGCCGTCCTGGGTGCTAAGCAGTGGTACGCGCCGACCGCGATTTCAACGACTGGCCCGGAAACGCTGGGCGGCCAGGTTTGGACGCGAACAGGTGAGGTCCGATCCGTTAGCGAGCTGTCCCCGAGTTGCCCATACTGATTAAGGCCCCACGCCCACATGCTGCCATCGTCTTTCAATACGAGGCTATGTTCGGCGCCGGCCGCGATGGCGGATACTCCGCTCAGCCCACCTACTGCCCCGGGCAGGATTCGGTCTGTCACCGTACCGTCTCCCAACTGGCCACGGCTGTTGCTTCCCCAGGCCCAGACGCGACCGTCCTTGTTGAGCGCGAGGCTGTGACCGTAGCCCCCCGAAACAGCTAGTACCTCAGGGAGATCCGCCACAGGGATCGGCAGATTCCGGCTGTTGGTGCTGCCATCCCCCAGGCGACCGTTGTCATTGGAACCCCAGGCCCAGAACTGTCCGGGGTTGACTTGCTGGATCACCTCGCAAGCTCCGAAAGTCTGGACGAAGATGGCACCTCCGTCCGCGGTATCCGGCCCGGGACCTTGCTCCGCGATGCCCAGGACCACGGCTACACCCGACTCGTTATAGGTAGGGTCCAGCAGCGTCTTCTGATGGCCGGAACTTCCCATCCACCAATCCACGGCCGCCTGCGGCGTAGCGCCGTTCTGGTACTCCGGACCGCCCAGGTACCAGGCGCTATAGCAGTTTTCATTGGTGGGTGACTCATCCTGCGCAGGGCAGTAACCGGCGGCCTTGATACGGCTACGCGGAGTGGAGCCTGTCTGCGGGTTAGTGTGCACGCCCGACCCTCCACCCGCCCACCATCTCAGCGCTTTGGCCGCCTGCGCATGATCGCGTGCTGCAGTTCTCAATGCCGGGTTCACGGTCAAAGGCTGTATACCTGAGGCGGTGCGCCGCTCGTTGATCAGGCACAGCACCGCCTCCTCCGCAGCGTTTTGTGTCAGCTGGCCGGCTGGTACGTCGGCATTGGTGCAAGTCACGCGTTATCTCTTCTCCGACTCCTATCAGAGTCAATAGAGGGCGTTTGTATGTGGGCGGGGTCCAAAGCCGACGAATCGACGCGGCTGCCAGGCTTCGCGCTTGTCATCTGAGGTGGACAAAATAAAGGAAAAAACATCGGAACGGTCATCTCACCCCGAGGTCAAAAATGAGATTTTCATCTACCAGGACAACCCCTTTCTCGAGTGCGACTCTCTGGTAGTGGAGTTGATAGTCGACGGTTCTCCCGTCTTCTTTGATCTGGATGAGCCAAAGTGCAATTCCTTGACCAACGTGAATTATGTAGTCACGCGCGTTAATACGTTCATCGACCGCATCAATAATTTCCGTGACGGATTCTGTCACATTCATATCGTTAATTAGGGAATGCTCCCTGATAGCGGACTTTGTAATCCGATTGTCGTTGGTCGATGCGACGAGGTGGCGATAACGCGGCCCAGTGACATCCTTTGCCCACATTGGACCGCCCGGGGTCTCCCCACTTAGCTCACGTGCGATGTGAGCGACGCCAGATACTGCGACCGCCGACTTCAATAGCTGAGCTCTGCGACCTGACCCGTTGGCGAGAACAGATACATAGTCCACATCCTTTACGACGGAGGCGACGGCACCACTGACGCCCAGTGACGCGGTGACATCCACCTCAAGCGGCTCGGGTTGCGTGTGATCCGAAATCCGTATCCTGAACTGCTTGAAACCGGTGAGAGCTATGGAAACGGTCAGCGATGCGGCCAACCACTTCCCAACAAAGTATTGCGGTGCAGGGTCTGTCTCAACCAGCCGTTGCGTGGTCTTCGGGGGTTCCGCGAACGCCGGTACAACCGGCGTAGCCTTACGTTGTATTATCGTCGAAACCTCGGCACGTTCAGAAATTCCCATCATTCCAACAGATGCCCACGACGAGCCAGGGAAGATCGACTCCCAGGGAGGTGTAAACAAAACAACCGGATTGCCTCCAAGGTATACGCTCGTTGAACCGAATTCGATACTCGAGATGTCGGCAGCTGGTAGTTCCGAAAATTGACTTCCGGCTGAATCTTCGGCATTGCAGTCCGCCTCCTCATCTTTGGCTCGAAGGACGTGCTTGAAATCGGTCAAGCCCATAAAGGGGTTCGTCCAGTAGAGGTAGATGAGCCCCTCATTTGCGCCGACCCCATCGTCGGACCCGATGATTCGATATTTGACCCACCCCTGTGTTCCAGTCATGAATCCGCAAGCCTCGGATTGCCAACCGGCTTTGGCTCCCGATCTGATTGTTGCGGGTGGCTCCCACTGCGGTGTCCAGCATCCACCGCATAGAGACTGGCTCTCGAGGCGCAAGGTCGATCCTGGTAGCGCGTTTTCCAGGTTGAAGCGAAAGAAGCGGGTAGCCATCGATCGTCCCTCCCGACGGGAAATCGGACCCGCCCGCGACGGCGGGCGAGATTACATCAATGGAACGCGGGCTTCGTTGGGGACCGCCGCCCGGCTGAGCGACCGATACATCGAGACTGGTCTGTTTTGATCGTCCTCCTTTGAACCGCCGATGTCAGCGATGGTTCGACTCACTAAACACCTGCCGGACTACGGCACGTCCGTAACTCAGCGCCGGGCTCATCAGCACTTCGGACGGCACCCCGGCTGCGCGCGTGCAGTTCCACGCCGAAACCCGACATCGTGGTGTTCGTGGACAACCCTGTTCGTCTCCGACCGGAACCGCGCCATTGGGCACTGGACCGCGCTTTCGGACCGCCATCTATGCCTTGACGCCGCCTCCGCAATTTGGCTCTGTCCTGCGGCCGAGCTGCGGTTCTGTTTGGTCTGCGAAGGACCGATGACATCGCATCCCGATACGAGGAGGATCGAAATAGAAACCAACCAGTCCTGACCTTGAAGTGGTCCCGTTGTCCGGGGCACGCATCGGCAGAAGCAGGAGGGTGGTGCCGATGTTTTGCACCGCCGACGCCCGGACCGGCTGAATGTTCCATTTACCAGCGGCGACGCCATGCCCCTGCACCGGAGCTGGCTGCGATTGCCGCACTGACTCGCCTCGAAGCCACGCCTGGCGCATTCGCAAAACCGGGCACTCAGGCCAGGATTGGACTCTGAGCGAGACACTTGACCGAAAGAAACAGCTTGTTGTACCGCAAACGGACTGCATCGGACAAAGTCGGGAGGCGACATCCTTGCCCTCCGATGTCCGGAGAGAGCGGTTCCGCACGTCGGCGACAATCGTGCGTTCCCGATCGCAAGAAATCGACTGCTCCCCATAGTGAAGGAGAACCGAACCGACGGAATGTGTCGGTCAATGTGCTCGGGTGCCAGTCAAGCCGGCACGGCAAGAGTTGAGATACTCACGAATGCCGGCGGTTGCTGGGGTCGACCCGCCGACTGACCAGACCTCGACTCTCGAGCGCGATGATCATCTCGCCCATAGTTTGCGCTGTGACAAAGGAATTGCGGGCCAGCTCGGCGGAAGAGAGTCCATCGCAGCGACGTAAGACCGTCAGGGCGGTGTATTGGAGCGCGGTGATGCCGGCCGGGCGCAGGATCGTGTCCATCCGTGACCGTATGGCCAGCTCCAACTGTTTGATCGCGTAAAGGAGACTCGGACCGAGGTCCTGTCCGTCACCGCTGCCGCGTTCCGAATTTGACTGGTGCTTCACCGGTGGTGTCTCTTCCGCGTCCGCTGAACGCCCTTCGCGCGCGCCGCGTGCGAACCCGGGATTGTTTCGGCGGTCCAACCGTGACGGGTGGTGACGTGTCTCCATCTCCCCACTCCTACACGGAGACAGGACTAACGGAGTAGCGTGCCGCGTTCTCCTGGATCAGATGTCGCTCGGCGAGCGGCATGTTCCGGATGGCGATGGTGCGCAGGATTCGGGTGATCCTCGCGTAGAACGTTGCTGGGCTTATGCCGAACTCGACGAGGATGTCACCCGGTCGAGCACCTCCGTAAGGTGCCCAAATTCGGGCCAGTTCGAGCATGGCTTCCTCTTCCGAATTCATAACGTCTCCTGCTTGAGAGGTGGATGACAGAGTGCGTCGCGATGCGGCACACCATGGGAACTCCGGTTTGCTTACTGTCCTCGAGCGACCCATTGGGCGAGGTGTGGGGCCTCGGTGCCGATCGTGATTCCGTCACCGTGGCCGGTGTGGACGAGCGTTTCTTCGGGAAGAGCGAACAGCCGGTCGCGGATCGACCCGATGACGGTCGGGAAATCCGAGTACGACCGCCCCGTGGCGCCGGGGCCACCCGAGAACAGGGTGTCGCCGGAGAACAGTGCCCCGGCCTCGGGCAGGTACAGGCACACCGACCCGGGCGAGTGACCCGGCGAGTGGATCACCTGGATCTCGGTGCCCGCGATGGCGATCCGCTGTTCGTCCTCGAGGTGCCAGTACAGCTCCTCGGGGTGGCTCATCTTCCACAGCACGTCGTCCCCGGGGTGCAGCAGCACCGGTGCGTGCACGCGCTCGGCAAGTTCGGGGGCGACGGTGACGTGGTCGTTGTGGTGACCGTGCGTGCAGATCACGGCGTTCACGTGCCGGTCGCCGACCGCGTCGATGATCGGCTGCGCGGCGTGGGCGGCGTCGACGATCACGACGTCGGTGTCGTCACCGATCAGCCAGATGTTGTTGTCGACGTTCCACTCTCCGCCGTCGAGGGCGAACGTTCCCTCGGTAACGACCCGCTCTATCCGAAACCTTCCGCTCATGAGGCCACCACCTGGCGCTCGCCGACTTCGGCCGAAGCGACCTCGTCCTTGTGCGTTTCCTTGTGTCGGGCGATCGCCAGTTTGAGATCGAAGTCCGTGTCGGCTGCCTGTTCCGGGGTGAGCGGCATACCGCTGGCAAGGATCTTTCGTGCCGCCATATGGTCGCGGGGCTTGTTGACCGACTCGACTCCGAGCAACCGGGTGCCGAGGAAGCAGAAGATGGAGAACGCCCCGCTGTCGACGGAACCGCGAACCACGTGGGTGTCCGCGCCCGCGGTCAGCCCGGCCATCTGCAGTTTCGATTCGTACTGCTCGGACCAGAACCACGGCACACTCCGGTAGTTGATGCTGGTGCCGGTGAGCTGAGCGGCGAGGCAGCGGGCCTGATCGACCGCATTCTGCACGGATTCGAGTCGCACCAAACTGGCTGTTCCCGGAATCGGGTAGGCGGCGCAGTCACCGATCGCAGAGATGTTCTCGTCGGGTGTGCGAAGGTACTCGTCGACGACGATGCCGTTGTCGACGGGCAGGCCCGCCAGGACGGCGAGCTCGATGTTGGGTACGACACCGATACCCACGACGACTGCGTCGGCGGGTATGACGTCGCCGGACGTAGTGGTGACCCCCGCTGCTCGGCCGTCGGCTTCGACGACCGTCTTCACGCCGGTCGACAGCCGCATGTGCACACCGTGTTCGGTGTGTGCGGCGGAGAAGTAGTCCGACATCACCGGCGACAGTGCGCGGGCCATCGGCCGATCCATCGCCTCGACGACGGTCACGTCGAGGCCCTTCTTACGGGCCGCTGCGGCGACCTCGAGACCGATGAAGCCGGCCCCGATCACGACCAGCGACGAGCACGAGGCCATGCTCGAGGTGAGGGACTCTGCTTCGCCGGCGGTACGCAAGTAATGCACACCGGGAAGGTCGGCACCGGGGACCGGCAGGAGCCGGTTGCGGGCACCGGTCGCCAGGATCAGATGGTCGTACTCGATGACGGTGGCATCGATCAGCTCCACCAGTTGCGCATCCCGATCGACGCGGACGACGGGCTTACCGCACGCGAGCGTGATCCGGTGGTCCTCGAAGTACTGGGCCGGACGCAGCGCAAGGGATTCCCGATCAGGATCACAGTGCAGGTACGCCTTCGACAACGGTGGCCTCTGATAGGGCACACCCGGCTCGTCACCGACCAGGGTGATCGATCCGGCAAATCCGTGACTGCGCAGACTGACGGCTGCCTCGAATCCGGCCTGCCCGGAACCGATGATGACGATGCGGTCGACACTCATACCTGCTCCTCCGGAAGCTGGACGATCAGGCCGTCGACGTCGTCGCTGACCACGAGCTGGCAGGACAGGCGACTGGCATCGGTGCGGGGGCTGACGGTGTCGTCGAGCATCTCGTCTTCTTCCTCGGAGATCGAGGGAAACTTGTCCGCCCAGGGGCTCTCCACGTAGACGTGACACGTCGCGCACATGGCCTGGCCGCCGCATTCGGCGACGATGCCGTCGATTCCGGCGCCGATGGCGGCCTGCATGACCCTTTTGCCGGTAGGAACCTCGAGCTCATGCTTGGTTCCATCAGGGTGAACGTAGGTGACGGTAGGCACGTCTATCTCTCTTTCACGGATAGTGCAGTAATGACGAACTCAGGTGGGGTGCCGGCAGTCGAGCCGGCACCCCACCGCCGGCTCACGGCAGAACAGTCTCTTCGTCGCTGAACAGCATCGTCACTCCGCCGGAGGCGAAGTTCGCGACGTCGGCGGCGGCATTCTGTCCCTCAGGGGAGGCGAATGCCTGCCCTGCCTCTTCCTTGCTCTCGAAGTACAGCTGCGCGAGCGCATACGCCGAGGGGGGATTGCCGTCGAGAGATTCACACTTGCCTGCGGCGAACCGCTTGACGCTTGGGATCTGCTGCACCAGAGGCAAATGCTTGGAGCTGTAGTGCTCGTCGAAGGCGGCCGGGTCGGCGGGCTGGTTGTAGACGATGGTGACGCGGTACATGGAGTCCTCGTTTCGTTGGGGTCGGTCAGGGCCGGTCGGCGGGCACAGGATTCTGCTGGGGATCCCACTCGACCAACACGTGCTCGGGCCCCCGGAACGAGGTGTTGGGAAGGTAGGAGAACTCCTGTCCAGCAACGAGTGACATGTGCGGCAGGCGTCGCGAGACCTCTTCGAGGAAGACCTTCATCTCCAACCGAGCCAGCGTCGCGCCCAGGCAGGTGTGGCTGCCGATGCCGAACGTCAAGTGGCGCCGTGCGTTTCCTCGGTGGATGTCGAAGTCGTCGGGCTCGGGGAACATCGAGTCGTCGCGGTTCGCCGACGCCATGACGATCAGCAGTCGACCGCCGGCCGGGATATCGACTCCGCCGACAGTGGTGTCCACTACGGCCTTGCGGCGCCAGGCGACGACGGATCCGCTGTAGCGGAGGCATTCCTCGATAGCCTTGGGGATCAGCGTGGGGTCGGCGCAGATCTCTTCCCAGGAGCTGCGGTTCTCGAGCAGGGTGCGGAACGCGTTACCGGTGGCGTTGGTGGTGGTTTCGTGCGCGGCCACCACACCACTCATCATGATGTTCTGCAGGTAGTTGTCGTCGAAGAGGTCGGGGTGCTGCCGCTGCATCTCGATCGCGTGGGGGATCCACCCCTTCGTATTCGGGTCGGCCTTGAGTTTGTCGACCAGGCCGCCGGCGAATTCCCAGAACTTCCCCATCCCGGTAGCGACTCGAGTTTGTTCGTCTCCGGTGGGGTGTCCCCAGGTGAACAGGGTCTGCTGCATCCCGAAGTGGCGGCAGGTCTCGATGTCCTCGTCGGGCACGCCGAGGAAGATGAGCGCGACGATGCAGGGAACTTCGTAGAGCAGATCGCCGATCAGGTCGGCCCGGCCATCCTTGATGACCCGGTCCAGGTAGGTGTTGACGACCTCGCGGATCTTCGGTTCGAGGGTGGCGACGTTTTCGGCCTCGAACGGCTGCAGCAGCAGTCGGCGACGTTCGGTGTGGATCGGCTCGTCCTCGTTCACGATGGTCGGGCCGGGAGCGAACTGATAGCTGCCGAGGATCTGCAGCGCCTCGTCACTGATCGGGGTGATCTGGTCGAGAGTGATCGACGGGGAGAACACCGACGGTGTCTTGAAGATCTGCTTGATGTCCTCATAGCGCGTGACCACCCAGTAGTCGAGCAGTGGACTGTAGAACACCGGCTCTTCTTTGCGGGCGTCCCGCAGCGACGAGGATGGATCGACCTGGTAGGCGCCCTGGAACGGATCGAAGCCTGCCGCCATACCTGAAACGGGGCATCCGGTCGGGCTTTTCACGCCTTCCGGCGCGTGATCGACGGTCATTCGTCTCCTCCAAATTTGGATATAGGAGCTGTTGAGTGATTCCTCATGAGCGTATGATTCAGGTCACATGACGCGCTATCCTGTGAGCGCAGCAATATAGCCAATTGGCGCAATAACTGAATCGTTCTCGATTTAGTCAGACCAGAGAGACCGACAAAGTAGATGAGCGAAGACCCGGATCGCGGAAACGGCACAAAGACGTTTCTTTCCGACGATATCGACGAGGCGCGGGCCATCGGCAGCGATCTCTACTATCCCCATGAGGTTCGCGTCCTCGGGGACGAGCATATTTTTCAGATGCGAATGACTGCAGCCTCGTTCGGTCCCGTCACGCTCGGCCGGCTGGATTATTCGACCGAGGTGGAAATCTTCACCAACGAGTTGCGCGACTCCTATCAGGTGAACATCCCGATGCGGGGGGAGTTGGTCACCGGGTCGGGTCGTGCCCGGACCGTGGCGACCCCCCACCGCGCCGCGGTCTACCGGTGCGACCAACGGACCCTGCTGCGTGGGTGGGCCTCGCCCTATCCGACCCCGGTGCTGGCCCTGAAGATCGATCGCCGGGCGCTCGAGGATCAACTCGCGGCACGGTTGGGAACTGAGATCGTCGACCCGATCGTCTTCGGCATGGACCTCGATCTGGACACCGTCGTCGGCCGTCAATGGCTCTCACTGGTCGAGGGTCTGTCTCATCAACTCGACAGTCCCGAGGCGTTGGCGCTGCATCCCATCGTCTCGACGCCGATGGCCGAGTGCTTGATGAGCGGGCTTCTCGTCGCGGCCGAACACGACTACAGGGCAAGGCTGTACGAACCCAAGCCCGCCCTGCCAGGAATTGTCCGGCTCGCCGTCGACTACCTCGAGGCGCACGCGCAGCAGCCGCTGACGGTGGCGCAGGTCGCCAAGAACGTCGGGGTGAGTGTGCGGTCTCTGCAGGTGGGGTTCCAGAACTCGTTGGGTACGACGCCGATGCGGCAGCTGAAGATCATCCGCATGCAGAGGGCGCGCAAAGACCTGCTCAAGGCGGACCCGGCGAACGAAGGTGTCACCGAGATCGCACAGCGGTGGGGGTTCCTGCACGTCGGCCGGTTCGCCGGGGAGTACAAGGAGACCTTCGGAGTGAGTCCGTCGGAGGACCTGCGCACGGTGCCGTTCCGGTAGCAGATATGACGATCCCGCGGAAGTGATCGTGTCCATTCACTTCCGCGGGATCGGTGCCGTCCGGATCCGTCAGCGCCAACGTCTTGATCCGGAGGGGCAGGGCGCGTCGTGGCTACTGCACCACGGCGGCCAGGTTCGGTGCGGCGATCGTGAACTCTTCACGGAAGATCAGCCGGGGCGCCATCCGACGTCGCTTGAGGGCCTTGACCGCCGCCTCGACCATTGCCGGCGGTCCGCACAGGTAGGCGCTCATGCCCTTGCACGACGAGAAGTCGTCAAGCACCACATCGGTCACCATGCCCATGGCCCCGTCCCACTGTTCCTCGCTCAGCGCGGGGCGGTAGTGAAAGTGCTCATGCTCCTGTGCGAGGCCACGGAAGAAGTCGACGTCGTACAGATCCTCCTGGCGGCGTCCGCCGTGGTAGAGATACAACTCCGGAACCAGGCGCTCGGCCAGCGCATGCTGGACGATCGACTTCAACGGCGCCAATCCGGTCCCACCGCCGATCAAGATCGCGGCCTCGTCCTGCTGTTTGACCAGGTTGAACTGGCCCAACGGCCCACGCAGAGAGATGCGGTCACCGACCTGCATCGGCCCGAAAATCCACCCATCCGTGGCCAGACCCCCGGTCGTGAGTTTGACGTGGAATTCCAGGTTCCGCGTCTCCGTCGGCGGATTGGCCAGCGAGTACTGCCGGCCGACGTTGTGCCCGGGGACGATCAACTCGACGTACTGACCGGCATTGAACAGCATCGGCGTATCCACCTCGACCACGAGCCGACGGGTATTCGCAGCGATGTCCTCGAGTACCGTCACCGTCCCCTCATAATCACGCAGTGGGAAGTGCGGGATTCCGTCGTCCCCGGCTCCGCCGATCGCTTCGACCGTCAGATCGGAGCAGGGGGTCGCCATACAGCCGAGAGCCAAACCTTCGGCGCGCTCGTCCGTGGTCAGGGTGTACTCGGGGGATTCGTTGTGCTGCACCTCCCCGCACAGCACCTTGAGCTTGCAGGTGCCGCAGGTGCCCTGGGTGCACGAGTGCGGAAGCCATTCGTTCGCCCGCAGCGCCGCATCGAGGATGGATTGGTCTTCGGCAACGGTGATGTCCGAATTCTTACCCTGGATACGGACCGTGTAGTTATTAGCCATTTCCGACAGTGCTCCAATCCAATAAAAATGCTCCCGAAGTGCCCGATCCATTAATCTCCGGACCGGACACTTCAGACCTCCGGAAACGTGATTCCGTTACACTTCCCATTTAACGAACAACTGCTTCGGTCCACGGAAACCCCAACCCCAGAAATCGACCTCGTGAGCCTCGTCGCGTTCCAGATTCGGAATGGACTCGAGCAGTTCCTCCAGACCGATCCGGATAACCGAGTTAGCGAAATAGGTACCCGCGCAGGCGTGCTTTCCGCCACCGAATGTCATGTTCGGAAGCAGGGCCCGATCGATATCGAATTCAGTCGGGGCGTTGTAGGCGTTCTCGTCCTGGTTGGCCGAGCCATAGGAGAGCATCACGATCGACCCCTCCGGCAGTGTCACGCCACCGACCTCGACCTCGTGCGCGGCGCGCTTGACCACGGCAGACCAGATCGGCGCCACCCAGCGCATGCCTTCCGAGACCGCCCGGGGGATCAACGCCGGGTCGTCGACGACCCGTTCGAGCTGTTCGGGCTTGGTGAACAGTCCTGCCAGCGTGGTCGCCATCGCGTGCCCAGGCTCCTGCATCGCTCCGAGGAGGAAGACGTACAGGTTGGGGTAGATGACATCGCGGCTGCGGGTCTGCCCTTCGGGCATACCGTCGTGCAGCCAGTGGGAGATCGCGGTGTGATCGGGTTCCTTGATCCACTTGTCGATCTTCGGATCGACGTGGGCGATGATCTCGGCCTTGGCCTCGTCGCCGGGGATGAACCCGTCCGGGTTGGCGAATTCGCCGTTCTCGTCGACCGCGGCGTTGGTGAAGGACACGCTCAGCTTGTGGAACCATTCGCGAAGCTTGTCGGTGCTGACGTCATCGAGTCCGAGGAGATCGCCGAGAGCACGAACACTGACCGGCTCACAGTACGCAGCCACGATGTCGGCGTTTCCGTCGTTCTCGATCTCGGCGAGTCGCTGACGTGCGAAGGGGCGCACCAGATTATCGATGTACTTGTCGACCGCTGAGGGCTGCAGGTGCGGTTCGACCATGTCCCGCAGCTTGCGGTGTTCGTCGCCGTTCGTGTTGAGCAGTGCGCCGGGTCCGAAGGTGCGGCCTCCGGCCGCAGAGATGACGGCCGGCCAGTTCTCGGCGTCCTTGGCGATGTCGGCGCACAGTTCCTTCGTCGACACGATGTACATGCCCAGCGCCGGGACGAAGGCTACAGGGGCCTCTTTCCTCAGACGCTCGTAGAACGGATAGGGGTCGGTCTCGAGCTCTTCGATCGTGATCTCGTCGATGAAACTCTGGGTGGAAGTCATGGTGCTCCTTCTGCTTCGGGCCCGCGTGCAGTGGGGACTCGCGCTGATTCACTCGTGTGAACCGACGACCGAGCGAAAGTGGATGGGTTCAGGTGTGAGGTGCGGTGGCGTCGATCGACGATCCCGACCTGCACAGCCCCGCCGAACAGTGTGTGATCCAGCCCTCGCGACTCCAAAGAAGTTGTGCCGCTTATCGGCACACCGAGGTGGATCACGTGGGTGTGACCAGAACTCCGGTCACACCCACGTGCGTATCAGGACGCCGGAGCGCCGGCGACGGCGCGGGACTGGTCGATCTCGTCCGGGACCGCCTGCTCGGCAGCCGCCGCGTCGGGGCCGGGGCCACCGGGGCCGAAGTGCGCATACTTCTCGATGTGCTGGTCGAGCGAGAGCGGGCTCGGGGTGCCGTAGGTGAAGTAGGTCTCCCACGGAAGCTTCGCGCCGCCGATCGCCAGCCCGGTGTCGATGTCGGACATCTGCCAGGTCTTGGTCTCACCGTCGGGATCGAGGTGCAGGTACCCGACCTCACCGAACAGCTCGATGCGGTTGCCGCCGGGTTCGAAGACGTAGAGGAACTGCGCCTGGGTGATGCCGTGCTTGTCGGGGCCGGCTTCGATCCGAATGTCGTAGTCGCGGAACATCTCCACCGCATCGATGTTGTGCTGGCCAGTGCCGTAATAGAACGCGAGGTGGTGCATCTTGCCGCGTTCACCCTGCGCGTCCCGCAAACATGCCACCTCATGGCCGAGGATGTTCGAACTCATCCACGCGCCGATCTCGGTGTCACCGTCGACGACGCGTTCGGTGGTCCGGAACCCGAGGTGGCGCTCGAAGGAGTTCTTCACCGCGCTGACGTCGCTGGCGAGCAAGTTCAGGTGGTCGATGCGCTTGACGGGGATGCCCTGCAGCGGTTTCTTCGACGGGCGGGTAAGGATCTTGGACTGCAGCTCCGGCGGGGCCTGGTACTTCTCGACCTCCCACAGCAGTTCCAGGTTGTGCCCGTCCGGGGACTGGTAGGTGAAGGTCTTGCCGTACCCGAAGTCGCTCTCGCGCCACGCTCCGTCGACGTTGGCGTCCTTGAGCGAGGCTGCCCGGCGTTCGAGCGCTTCCGGGGAGCTGGTGCGCAGCGCGGCGTGGCCGAGTCCGGCCTGGGTGGATTCGGTGACCTTCAGGCTCCACTGATAGGGGTCTTCATAGGCGCGCAGGTAGACCGACTGCCCCTCGGTGTGGGTGATGTACATCCCGAGGAACTTGGTGAAGAAGTCCACCGTCTCCTGCGGCTTGGGGCTCAGCAGTTCGGCACGGGCGAGATGGGAAATCTCGAACCGAGGGTCACTCATAGGTCGTCTCCTTTGTTGCCTGCCTGAGATCGGCAGTGTCCGCTGACCGCCCGCGCCGTGAGGTGGGATGCCCCACCGGCGACCGGGACCAGTGCGGAGTGGCGTTGTCTGGCGCTTCGGGTGCTTGCCGATTAGGTATCAGCTTGTGTCCGATGTCACGAGCATGATCCGAATCACCCGCCGTCCGCTACACAATCCAGAATTGCCGAACAAGCGACGAAAATCACCCCGTCATAGTTCGGAGATTGGGCAACTCTGCGTAGCACGGATGTCCGCGGCGCTAGATTGCGTTTTCTGGCCTCCCGGGCCAGGTAGCACAGGTCACCCCACTCGCAACAGCAGTCCGCGCGTACAGCCGAGCCTGGTTCCGGTTGTCCACCGAGTTCGCTACGCGGGCGAGGAAGGGCTGAGGCGCTCGCGCGCCTCGCCGAGGTTTCTCCGCCTATCGCCCATCGCGGATTGAGGTCCGTGGCCGGTATCCTCGCGCTCAGGAGTTCGGGGGCGTATGCCCTGCACACTGTTTCTAGACGCGCCGGAAGAGTGCGGCGAGGGCCTGGCCGCCGCCGATGCACATGGTGACGATGCCCAGTTCGAGGTCGCGGCGCACCAGGTCCTTCGCCAGGCGCAGGCTCAGGATCGCGCCGGTCGCCCCGACCGGGTGACCCAGCGCGATCGCACCGCCGTACGGGTTGGTCTTCTCCGGATTCAGCTTCGCGTCCCGGATCACCGCGACCGCCTGCGACGCGAACGCCTCGTTCAGTTCGATCACGTCGATGTCGCCGGGGGTGGTGCCGGTCTGCTCGAACAGGTTCGCCAGCGCCAGCACCGGGGCGTACCCCATCAGGCCCGGGTCCATCGCCGCGGTCGCGACGGCCTCGAGCGTGACCAGCCCGGTCAGGCCCTTCTCCTGCGCGGCGGACTGTGTGGCCAGCACCAGGGCCGCGGCGCCGTCGTTGATACCGGACGCGTTGCCCGCGGTCACCGAGCCGCCCTCCTCGAACGCCGGCCGCAGCTTCGCCAGGGTCTCGAGGGTGGTGTCGGGCTT
>SEEV01000681.1 GCA_004211695.1 Rhodococcus sp. (in: high G+C Gram-positive bacteria) | reverse complement strand
GGTTGGCCGAGATCAAGGGAAAGTACGATCCGGACAACATTTTTCACCGTAACGCCAACATCGAACCCGACGTGGCTCACGCCTGATCGAAGGCCCACCGCGGCACCCATCCACCGATCGTGCGAGGCCTCCCGTGCGACCCCGAGGCCGGGCTTCCACATCCGCCCGGGCCGACGTCGACCTCCTGTTCCGGGCCGCCGCACTAGCGGACCCTGGATGAACGCGCCGGCGAAGCAGCAAGCCGAGCAGGCGGCACTCTGGACGGCACTGCGGGCATATCTCACCGACACCGACCACTGTCAGCCGGAACCGGAATGGCCACTCCTTCTGCAGACCCCGGAACAGGAACACCAATCACGACCCTCCACGACCGCACCGACTGCAGTCACGACCACACTCGCCGTGCCGATTGCCACCATCGCGGGCCTGTCCGAGGCGAAGAAGCGGAAGGCGCTGTCCAATCCGGTCGCCTGGCTGATGAGCCTCACCCAGAACGAGCAGCACCCGAAGCCCGAGTGGAAATTCCGCACAGCCGGTCCATCGCACGCACCCCGCTTCGCCGCCACCGCACACTTCGCCGGACGAACGGTGCAGCCGCCGCCGGGTCGAAGTCCGCCGCGAAGATCGCAGCGGCCGCCGCGCTGGTCGAGGCGATCACCACCGAAGACTGGGCGTCGACTTCCGCCGCGGCGTGTTTACCGCAGTAAACAAAACAGATTCACGGTTGGTTTTGTTTGTCGCGGACAACCAGACACCGCCGGATCTGTGCGCGTGCCTCCCGGGCCTCGGCCATCCGGTGCCGTACCGTCCGTACCCGTCCGAAGTAACCTACAGAAGGTGGGTGAAGCAAACGGAAAGGGTCTGGGAGACAGCTCGCCGGTGCGGCGGTATCCGGCAAGCTGTTCCGCAACCGGAGGCGGGTTCGACAGCGTCTGCGGTCCGAGGCGATTGTCGCCTTCGAAGAACTCCTCCGAACATCCCTGCGCTCCGCAGGAAATCACTGGAACAACCCGACGAGCTCGGGGCCGCGTGGGCGACCTGACCCCGGGCAAAGATGGTGGACAACACGAACGCAACGATCAGCAGCATCTGGCGTCGACGCATGTAGGCCGTTTCGCGAGAGACGAATACTGAGGCCTGTCAATCAGATCAGGCTTCGGCCGTCGTCGACCTCGTTTCCGTGGATCCATGACAGCGACTGTGACGGCGATCAGCGCAAGAACACCACGAGTTGAATCCGGTCTCCTGCCTCGAGGTTCGCCGCCGCACCCTCACATGCGCGTACCACATTGCCTGACAGAGTGAAACAGCCTGAGAGCCGTTCTGCGTTCAACAGAGTTCGGTTTGGCCATGGTCACACCGGTCAACTCCGCTGAGATTCGGCGCTCAATCCGTCGGATGTCGGGTTGATTGCGAAACCTGCCAACGATGTTGAGAAACCGGACAATCCGCCGCTTGTCCCATTTGCTCCTTGCCATCGGCCGATTCGAGTAGCCTACTACTCGCCCCCACTCACGCTTCGGCGTCGGGCTGGGTCGGTCGGCAATGATGGAACCACACCCTTAGCCTGAATTCACCGATTCACTGACCTGATCGCTGCGAGTTTCGTTGGGCGGCATGGGACGGTGTGTGGGCGTGGTTGAGCATCCGATCTCTCGTGTCGGGTTGTTCCACTGGGGCTTTCGCGTCGAGGCTGGGCAGGTGTCCTGGGTGTTAGGCGACGATCGGGTGTGCGTGACCGAAGGTGTTGTCGAACAAGTTGTGCCACGCTGTTCCCCACGGCCAGTTCTGCGGGAGGTGCAGGGTCAACCGTCTCGCCGAGGAGGCGATGCGGGCGGGGACCGAGACAATGGTGCGCCGGAGGGTGCCGGTGGTCGCTTTCGTCAGTTTGGGATCGCTGGTGAGGGTGCCGGCGGCGCGGGTGAGGTAGAACGCCATCACCGCGCAGACGAGCCACGCGGCGTTCGCCGGAAACGAGTTCGATGGTAGATGGGCGAGTGCGGAGTTCTTCAGGTCCGCGTGCACCTGCTCGATGATGGCGTGCTGACGGTGAGTCTTGTCGGCGGCGACGGTATCGAGGTCGTCGGGGTCGGTGGTGGTGAAGAACGCGTGGAACCGCCAGATGTCGAACAACGTGCCCTGTCCCTCGTCCTTGGGTGGTCGCAGGTCGGGGATACGCCGCACCACCAACCGTCCCGCAACGTGGTGGGCCTTCTTCTGGGACGCGAACGCGGTGAACGGGATCTCGGCGACCTCCGCCCGCGAGATCCAGGTGTCGGTGCCCTCGTCGTAGACGGCGTCGGTGTACTGGATCGGCGTCCACGAGGACTCGTCGTCGCCGATGGAGGCGATCGCACGTTTGATGGT
>SEEV01000680.1 GCA_004211695.1 Rhodococcus sp. (in: high G+C Gram-positive bacteria) | reverse complement strand
ACGCCCTTGGACCTCGAAGTGACCACGATCGCCGAAGGTTCCGGCAGCGTGCTCAACTCGCAGGCTCTTCTCGCAGGCAAGGCCGAAGTCAACACGAACGTTCCACTGGTGTCACAGCGTTACGTCACCACCGAGGACCCGGCGAACGCGGACGTCGTCACTCTCCAGGCGGGGCAGACGCTGCGGCGCACCGACAAGCAGGGCGACACCGGACTGCTGTCCGCGATCGTCGACCGCAACACCGTCGACCGCAAGACCTCGATGCCGACCAACGACCCGGTGGGCACCATCCAGACGCAGCCCAACCAGCCTGCCGAGGAAGTTCCGCGCGACGGACTGCAGTACAAGTTCCCGTTCAACTCGGAGAAGAAGAGCTACCCGTACTTCGACCTGAACGCGCGCGCCACCCAGGACATCGACTTCGTCGAGGAGACGGAGATCAACGGTCTGAAGGTGTACCACTACAGCCAGACGATCGCGCCGGTCGACCTGTCCAAGGTCGTCAACTCGCCTACCAACAAGCTGACACTGCCCGCCGAGACGTGGGGCGTCCCCGGCGGCACCCTCCCCGTCACGATGACCCGCTGGTACACCAACGTGCGTGACGTGTGGGTCGAGCCCGAAACCGGTGTCGTCGTCAAGGGCCAGGAGCAGCTGCACCAGTACTACGCCCGCAACAAGGACAAGCCGGAGATCGACGTCCTGAAGGTGGAACTGCCGTTCAACGAGCAGACCATCGAGTACCAGGTCCAGCAGGCCAAGGACGGCATGGACAAGCTCAGCACGTTCGGTCGCACCGTGCCGATCATCGCCGGCATCCTCGGCGTCATCGCCCTGATCGCCGGACTCGTCCTGGCACTGCGCGGCGGCAAGGGCAAGCAGCCCGCACCGGCCGACGGCGATGACTACCCGCCGAGCGGTGGTGGACGCCATGTTGACCTGGGCAAGTCGGAGGCTCCCACGGAGCAGCACGACTGGACCACGGACAAGACGGAAGAGATTCCCGTGCAGGATCCGCGCCGGTACGACGAGCGATAGAGCAGTACAGCCGGACGCCACGTAGTCCGGTCGCGGAGGGGACCTCGGTACTTCACCGAGGTCCCCTTCGTCGTGCCGGGGGTGGCCTGTGCACGGCGTCGCCCGATGTCGCAGGCGGCTCGGCAGATTGGACGGATGTCACATCGGGCGCGCATCACGCCGCGCGCTGCGCACGGCGAGGACGCTGACGATCAGTGCGGTGCTCGACGCGACGGTGACGGCCACGGTGATGAACTGCCCGATCGTGGACGCGAGGGTGAGCATGGCGGCCATCTCGACGGCGAAGCCGATCCACGCGATCACGGCGAGGTGGGTCCGCTCCCCCGCGATGGCGGAGAGCAGGGCACCCTGCAGGACGGCCAGGCAGGCGCCGTGCAGCGCGAACAGCCACAGCAGCGACTGGACGGGCTGGTACGCGTCGCCGACGAGGAGCGGGACGAGGGGTGCGGCCACCGCGACTCCCGCCACGAGGGCCGCGCCGAGCCCGACGAGGACGGCCAGCGCCGAGCGGATGGCCTGCACGGAGTGCGCCGGGTTCGCCATCCGCGGATAGAGCACCACCCCGACAGCTTGCGGGAGCCAGAACGCGACCTTCGTCGCGACGGCGCCCAGCGCGTACAGGCCGGCGTCGTCGTTGCTGAGCACGATTCGGGCGATCACGACGTCCATCGACGACATGGCGATCAGCGCCAACTGCACCTGCGACGCCTTCAGGACGGCCGGGACGCCGATCCGGGTGGTCGACTCCCCTGCGATGCTCGAATCGGCGAACAGTCGCGCACACAGGGCCACCAGACCGGTCCCGACCGCGCTGGCGGCGAGCGCGAAGCCCGGTCCGGCGCCGACGGCGAGCACCACGACCGCGGGAACGACCTTCGCGACGCCCGCTCCCGCGAGGACGACGCTCAGCGGGCCGAACCGCGCCCCGCCCTGCAGCAATCCCTGTTCCGTGGCGAGCAGCACCAGGACAGGCGCCGTGATCAACGCCGAGAACGTGGCGAGCATGCCGGTGTCGAGGGCCCACGACACGACAGGGGCGAGCAGCATCGCCGCGACCGCGACGATCACCGCGCAGCGGTACCCCAGCAACCGCACCGCGTGGGCTCCCTTGCCCCGGACCACCTCGCGGGCGACGACGGTCTGCAGCGCGAGAGCGGGGACGGCGAGGACGAGCTGGGCTGCCAGCAGACTCGCGAACTCCCCGTACCCCGCCGGGCCGAGCCACCGACTCGCCAACAGCTGCAGCAGGTAGGACGCGATATTCGCGGTCATCGAGCCTGCCGTCACCATCGTCACCCCGGCGACCGCCGAGCTGGTGAGGGTCTGGCGTGG
>SEEV01000679.1 GCA_004211695.1 Rhodococcus sp. (in: high G+C Gram-positive bacteria) | reverse complement strand
GTTTACGTGGTCTGTCCTGCGAGGGTTTTCAGGGCCTGTGCGATCCTTTCGACCTGTGTGGCGGGCAGTTCGGCGGTGGGTCGGCGGGGTGCGCCGACGGGTTCGCCTTGGAGGGCGAGGCCTGCCTTGACGGCGGAGATGAAGGGGACGGAGATCATCGCGTCGATGACGGGGTAGAGGTTTTTCCATTGGGCGAGTGCGCCGTGCAGGTCGCCGTCGGCGATGGCCCGGTGGACGGCGACGATTTGTTCGGGGACGACGTTGGCGGCGCCGGCCATGACGCCGGCGGCGCCTTCGACCAGGGCGCTGTAGATGTAGGAGTCCCAGCCGATGAAGGTGCCGATCACATCGTGGTGGTGGTGGATCAGTTGCAGGGCCTGTTCCCAGTTGGCGCTGGAGTCCTTGATGTAGCGGATGTTGTCGACCTCTTCGGCGAGGGTGCGGACGGTGGCGGGGTCGAGGTTGACACCGGTGACGGCGGGGATGTTGTAGAGCATGATCGGCAGTTCGACGGCGGCGGCGACGTCGGTGATGTAGGCGACGGTCTCGTCGGTGGAGAGCGGTTCGTAGTACGGGGTGATCAGCATGAGGACGTCGGCGCCGGATTGTTCGGCGGCGCGGGAGAGCCGGATGGCTTCGGCGGTGGTGGTGGCACCGGTCTGGGCGATGACGGGGACCCGGCCGTCGGTGTGTTCGATGACGGTGTCGACGAGACGCAGCCGTTCGTCGGAGGACAGTGCCCCGACCTCACCGGTGGATCCTGCGGCGACGACGCCGTCGACGCCGGCCTTGATGGAGCGGTCCACCACGGTCTTGAGGGTGGCGATGTCGATGTTCTCGTCGGCGTCGAACGGGGTGGTCAAGGCGGTGAGGACACCACTGAGTTTGAGTTGCGTGGTCATGCGGGGGTGACTCCTAGATCGGTGGGCCGGTGGGTTCGGGGTGTGGGGTGTGGGGAAGGTCAGGCGCTGACGGGGTGGACGGTGGCCTCGTCGGGGTTGCGGGTTTGGCGGTGGGTGGCCAGGACGCTGACCGCTTCCTGGGCGGCGGAGAACCCGGAGGTGATGGAGGTTTCGGTGTAGAGGGTGCCGAGGTAGTCGCCGGCGAGGAAGACGCGGCCGGCGCCGCGGGTGAGGGTGGGCTGAAGCTTGGCGCGGCCGGGGAAGCTGTAGGGGGAGGCGTTCTTCCAGCGGGCGGCCTTGGCTTCGACGACGGTGTCGGCGAAGCCGGGGCCGAGGATCTGCTCGAGGTCGGCGAGGTGGGTGTTGACGACCTCGTCGTCGCTCTTGTCGAGCAGGGCCTGGCCGAGGGCGGCGGGGGAGAAGGTCATGAAGCTGCCGCCGGGTTGGCGGATGGATTCGGTGCCGCGGACGATGCTGGCCTGGTTGAGGGCGATGGCGAAGGATCGCTTGGGGGCGGCGATGGCGTAGATGTCGTCCCAGGGCTGTGCGGTGGTTTCGTCGGTGAGGAAGGCGGAGCTGACGTGGGGGCCGTACTTGATCTGGGCGAGCGCGTCGCGCAGGGGTGCGGGGAGGTCGACGCCGACCCGGTGGGACACGTCCGCGGTCGTGGCCAGAACGACCGTTCGTGCCTCGACTTCGTGGTCGCGGCCGTGTTGGCGGTAGCGGACGAGCACGGAGTCCTTCTTGTGGACGACCTCGTGGACGGCGGCGCCGAGTTGGACGCGGTCGCCGAGGGCGGCGGCGAGGGCTTCGGTGAGGGTCGACGGTCCGCCGACGATGCCGCGGCTGAGGCCCTGGCCGAAGCCGAGGACGAGGCTGAAGTAGCCGATGCCGGCGCCGGCCGAGATCTGGTCCATGTTTCCGGCGGAGCGGGTGACGGTGGTCTTGAACAGGGCGGCGGCGTCCTCCGGCAAATCCCCGACGAAGTCGAGGAAGGATTCGTCGTTCGCGAAGTCGTAGATCCGCTGCTGGCGCATCGCTCCGGACTCACCGGCGCGCTTGCGTACCACTCCGGTGTACTTTCCGACGCCCGCAACGACCTTCATGCCGGCGCGCATGGTCGCCACCCGGGCCGAGAGGGACATCGGGATCCGGAACGGGTAGGTGGCGATGTGCCCCTTGCGGAGGAATTTCCCGTTCATCGCGAGGGCCTGCAGCGACCCCGGGATATCGACCGACATCACGCCGGCCTCGTTGAGCAGGGCGTCGGTGGACGATCCGGGTCCGGCGAAGACGTGGCCGCCCCAGTTGAGCCAGTACGCTCCGCGGCGTTCGGAGCGGATGCGGCCGCCGACGCGTTCGTCGGATTCGAGGACGAGGGTGTCCCAGTGCCGCAACCGCCAGCCCGCGGACAGTCCGGCCAGGCCGGCACCGACTACCACTACATCTCGCACTTTCGTATCTCCTTCACTGGGGG
>SEEV01000013.1 GCA_004211695.1 Rhodococcus sp. (in: high G+C Gram-positive bacteria) | reverse complement strand
CCGCGCCGACCCGAGCCGGTGTCTCGACGCCCTGCGCGACGGCGTCGAGCTCGCCGTCGACCTCGGCCGGATCAACGGCCGCCCGTTCGTCAACAACGCCTCCTTCGGGGTCTACGCCGAGGTGGTCCGCAGCCCCGCCTACCGCGACGACAAGACCGGGACGGTGCTGCAGATGCTTCCGGACCTGCTCGCCGGACAAGCGGGTGTCCCACTCGTCACCCGGATCGGGAACGTCACCGTAAGGAACCCACAGGCGGTGCTGGTGAGCAACAACCCCTACGGCACCAGCGATCTCGCCGGCCTGAACCGGCGGGACCGACTCGACCGGGGCGTCCTCGGCGCCGTGACCGTCTCGGTCGCCAACGCCCGCCAGGCGGTCGGGCTGCTGCGCCGCGCGAACGTCCGGGGCCTGACCCAGCACACGACCACCGAGGTGATCGTCGACGCCGACACACGTCAGACCCCGGTCGGCGTCGACGGCGAATCGCTACTCCTGACCACCCCGGTGCGGTGCACGATCGAGCCCGGCGCCCTCCGCGTCCGGGTCCCCCGCGACCGCCCCGGGGTCCGCCCCGCCGAACCCACCGTCGACTGGGTCCGGCTCCGCGAACTGGCCTGGCACCGTCAGGCCCCGCCGTTGCCGACGCAGGGAGACCAGTCATGACGGCCGAGCAACACGACAAGTGGATCGACGGGCGCCGCTGTCTCGGTCTCGACGTCCTCGCCCGTTCCCGCGGCGACAATGCCGCCACTACCGAACCCAAGCAGGAGGTGGCACCCGGAGCTCACCGCATAGCCCCACGAGGAGTCACGCGACACCTCGTACACCACGTCCTGGGACTTGACCACACGGAATTATCCGGCGACTCGGGTGGTCCGGCGCCGACGACGCGGTGGTGTGTCACCAGTGTGACTTCGCCGGTTGCACCAACCCCACACACATGTGGTTGGGGACCAACGCCGTCAACCGCACCGAATGCCACCTACGCCCGCCGCAACCTCGCCAGCCCCCTCGCCGACGTCCGCGGCCCGGCCGGCCGCACCCGCGCCATCGCCGCCGCCATCCGCACCGGACTCGCCTGCGGCGAAGCCACCGACAGGATCGAGGAACGGATCAGGTGTGCCGAAGCGGCCGGGCTGCCCCTGACCCTCTGGTGAGTAGACCGGAACGGCGACGTCGCGGTCGTGCGGGGGACGACATCGTCGCCGAACACCCCGTCCTCTGCGAGCGCCGCAATCCCCGGGAGTAGCTGGGGCAGAACAATGGTGATGAGGATGGTCGCGGGTTGCCGAGGCCGGTTGCCCGATGCACTCGAACGGGGTCAGAGCCGAGCCCCTGATGATGCGCGGCGAAGGCGGCGTGCAGGGCAGGTCGTCGCGCGCAGCAGCTGTTGTCCGACGCCTCGGACGAGGCGTATCTCACCCGCAACGGGTGAGACACCGCGCCGGCACCAAGCCCTAGGCTCGAAAAGGGTCGGGTGGCCGGCGATCGGTCCCTCGATCACGGTTTGTCGCGTGGGGCCTCTCACCGGTCCGTCCCGGCAGATGCGGGGGTCTAGTCCACATCAGGTTGTCGAGAACGAGCTCATGGCTGGACAAGCGGGGAGCCGCTGGGGAGGTCCTCCGGGGCTGTATTTGAGAGTCGCCCGATCTGCTCTTCCCACTGCTGTCTTCAGAAGCGAGGGTCAACGGTGGGCTGCCGAACAGCCTGCGGCGCAGTACGAGTCAGCACCGGCGCGGCAGTTCCCGCCGCAGCCGGCGGCCCCACCGGCGGCGGGGGTCGACCGGATCTCCGCTCTGAAACAACTCGGCGAACTCCGCGATCACGGGGTGCTGACCGATCAGGAGTTCAACACCGAGAAGGCCAGGATCCTGGCCTCCTAACCGCATCACCGAGTGGATGGAGCACCGCTAATGGACGGCTTCTGGGATTTCTTCTGGTTCGTCATCGTCACTTTCCTGTTCGTGGCATACCTGATGGTGCTGTTTCAGATCATCACCGACCTGTTCCGGGACCACGAGACCTCGGGGTGGGTGAAGGCGATCTGGATCGTCTTCCTGTTCGTCGTCCCGTTCCTGTCGGCGCTGATCTACCTGATCGTGCGGAACGAGGGCATGACCGAGCGGTCCGCGGCGGCCTTCGGTCAGGTCAAGCAGGCCCAGGACAGCTACATCCGGGAGGTGGCCGGGCAGTCCCCGGCTCAGCAGATCGCGGATGCGAAGGCGCTGCTCGACTCCGGCGCGATCACCGAGCCGGAGTTTCAAGCGATCAAGTCCAAGTCACTGGTGTAACGGCGGCGCCGGTCCCGGTTCGGCCCCTGGGCTGGGCTGGGCGGCGCGGCTGCGTAGCCTGTCGGTGTTTCCACTGTGTGCAGGCCCGATTCCGTTCGGTCTTCGAGGGGGAACGATTCGCATGAGCGACGCCACCAGGCATACCCGCATCGAATACGACGTCGACGGATTGAACTGGAGAACGCGGGCGTTGTGTCGGGATGGTCACTTCGACCAACTTTTTGTACGGGGTGCAGCCCAGCGCAAGGCCGCGCTCCTGTGTCGGCACTCCTCGGTGCTGATGGAGTGCGGTGCGTATGCGCTCGACAAGCGAGTCGAGTTCGGGGTGTGGGGTGGCATGACGGAACGCCAGCGTCGGGCACTGCTCAAACAGAATCCCGAGGTCGTGTCATGGTCCGCCTTCCTCGGCCCCCGGACCTGACGATCGTCCGTCCCGACAGCTCGGACCTGACGATCGTCCGTCCCGACAGCATCGAGGAGCGGATTCGGTATGCCGAAGAAGCCGCACTGCCCCTGACCGCGCTGGCACCACCGGTCTCAGCCCGGATTGGTGGGTTGCCGGTGATCGGTGGCGAGGATGTACACGCTGACCGCGATCACCCACGCCGGGAAGACCAGCACCGCCCAGATACTGAAACTGACAACCAGCAACAGGCTCAGTGCGAGCAGGTAGGTGGTGATCACCAACCATCGCGGCATCAGCCCGGTGCGCAGCCACATCGTGGCCAGCGAGATCATGAACACCGCGGCCATGCGTATCGCGTAGACGTTGTTGATGTGCAGCGTCACCTCCCGCCCGAAGTAGACGATGTCGTCCTGGGGCACGTTCGCGTTCCGGGAGACGGCCAGGAGCCCGCCCGCGATGGCCATCGACACGAACGTCATGGCGAGGAACAGCAGCCCGCTGCCCAGGAAGACGGTCGAGAAGAAGCGGTCCTCGAGGTCGCCGAACCGGTCGCGGAGGACCCCGATGAACCACAGGAACGCGATGCCCGCGATGGGGGCGAGGAACAGGGCGGTGGTGATCTTCGAGCCGCCGCGTACCCAGGGCGCCGCGGTGGTGGCGGGGACCGCCGTGGCCAGCAGGATGATGCTGGTGGCGAAGAGCACCCCGAAGATGATGCCCGCGATCGCCGCGGACCGCGGCGTCCGCAGCGGCTGGAACTGGACCCTGCTGCGCGGATCGGACATGGGTTCAATCATGACCGAATGAGGGTGCGGGAACCAGCACGCAGTTCCCCTGCCGTGCACCGCGACGCAGCGGCAACCGGCGCACGGCCGATGCCCGGTAGCCCCCGCGAGGTGGCGCTCTGCATCGGGTCAAGGGCGATGAACCATACGTTCCCGGACGGTGATTCGCTGTTCCCGACGAAGATATCTGGTAACCGGGCGCCGACGGCGAAAGTGTCGGCGAAGCGGTCGCACCGACAACCGCTTCTCGGCGGTCGCGGGCACCTCCGCGACCTGCCGCGCGAGCACACCCCCGGCAACAACACCCGATTACCCCGCAGGCAGCCGGTTGCCTGGTGGAGCAGCGGTCAGAAGACGACGGTGACGAGCGTCCTGATAATCACCAGGACGGCACAGATGGCGAACACACCGATACCGGCGATCCAGGCTCGGAAAACGTGTTTCAGCGGGAGTTTGCCGACCAAACCGGCGTCCAGGTCCGGGATGGCCGGCTGCGCCCTCGTGAACGCGGCACCGTGCGCGACCCACTCGCCGGCGCCCAGTTCCTGCTGCTCGAAGCGCTCCAACCACTGCGTATCCGTGAGCAGGGCGCGGCGGTGACTCGCCATGAGCCCGAGCGAGAGCAGCGACAAGGTCAGCGCGAGTGACGCGGCGGCGATCCGGCCTGCAGGGGTGTTGTTCTGGTTCAGCGCGATATTGAACAGGAACGCTTGCGCGGTCAGACTGAGCGCCGGCGCCTGCCAGAGCAGCCTCTCGTAGTGCATCCGCCGGTTCGCCACGGCTCGGTACAGCTCCTCGAAATGAGGTGGAAACTGCGGAGGAGGATCGGTCACAATGCCACCCCGCCCTTACACGGTCTCGTCGCGCGGTCGGCGTGATTCTTGTCGACGGGCGACGAGGAGGGTCACGCCGACCGCCACCACCCACACCGGGAACACCAGAGCCACCCGCGGTCAGGTGTATTCGACGCGCATGGTGTCGATCTGGCCGGTGAACGGGAACGGGGCCCGGTCGGCGTAGTCGAGGGACACCGGGGAGCCGAGGCAGCTGCCGATGTCGAGGCATTCGTTGGCGGTGAAGATCAGTGGCACGCTGATCGGGACGATGCCGTCGGCGACCTGTTCGCCGTCGACGCAGATGGTGATGTGCAGCGGCCCGGCGGGGCGGGGTTCGGTGTATGCGGTGATCACCTCGATGGTTCTGCGGCCACTGACTATTGGTGTCTCGGCTCGGATCTTGGTGCGCATGAGGATGAACAGGTTGTATTCGTAGCAGAGGTGGCCGTCGTCGAGGTAGCAGGTCAGTCCGCCGCCGGAGCCGCCGAGCGCGTAGAGGACACCGTGGGCGTGGTCGGGGATGGTGACGTCGAGGGTGACGCGGTTGTTCTTGTTGCCCAGCGCGGGGGCGCAGAATTCGGGCATCCGGGTGATGGGGCCGGGGAATTCCCACCGGGTGTAGGGCGGGGTGATGCGTTGTTCCGGGTGCAGGATCGGCACCCACAGTCCGCCGCCGATCGGCAGGGCGTGGTTCTTCGCCGCTTCGATCGCGAAGATCTCCTTGAGCTGGGCGAGCTTACCGGGGTGCTCGGCGGCGAGGTCGTGGTTCTGGGTGTGGTCCTCGTCGAGGTGGTACAGCTCCCAGACGTCGTCGTCGGGGGTCCAGTCGGTGATGCCGGGCGGCAGGCCGGGCAGCCACGGCACCCGCGGCCCGAACGCCGACGCCATCCAGCCGTCGTGGTAGATGGCGCGGCTGCCCATGACCTCGAAGTACTGGGTGGGTTTGCCGCCGGGTGCGTCCCGGTCGAGGAGGGTCTCGGCGAAACCGGCACCGTCGAGCCCGTCCTGCGGGAAGCCGTCCACCATCCGGGGCGGGGTGATCCCGACGATGTCGTAGATGGTGGGGACGACGTCGTTGCAGTGCAGGAAGTGCTCGCGCGGCACCGGGTCGGGGGTGATGGTGGCCGGCCAGCGGACCGCCAGCGGGTTGCGGGTGCCGCCGAGGTGCGAGGCCAGCAGCTTCACTCCCTTGAACGGGGTGCTGCCCGCCCAGGCCCACGCGGCGTGGTACTGGTTCTCGGTTTTCGGGGACCCGAGCACGTCGAGTCCGCCGAGCTGGTCGAGGGCGGCGATGTGTTGCTCCACGGTGGTGGGGATGCCGTTCTGGGCGATCAGTTCGCAGATGGTCCCGTTCTGTCCCTCACCGGAGGAGCCGTTGTCGCCCCAGATGTAGAAGATCAGGGTGTTCTCGCCGTAGCCGAGCCGGTCCACCTCGTCGACGAGGCGACCGACCTGGGCGTCGCAGTGTTCGGCGAACCCGGCCGCGACCTCCATCAGCCGCCGCTGGAACGGTTTCTCGTCGTCGGGAATGTCGTCCCAGGCCGCCAGGTCCGGGTGCCGTTCGGTCAGTTCCGCCTCGGGCGGGATCCAGCCCTTGTCCTTGGCGCGGGCGAAGACCCGCTGCCGGTAGGCGTCCCAGCCGTCGTCGAACTTGCCGGCGTACTTGTCGGCCCAGTCCTTCATGATGTGGTGCGGCCCGTGCAGGCAGCCGCTGGCCCAGTACAGGAAGAACGGCTTGTCCGCGTCGAACGCCTTGTGTTTGCGCAGCCAGTCGATCGCGTCGTCGGCGAGGTCGGCGCTGAGGTGGTAGCCCTGCTCGGGGGTCTTCGGGGGCGCGACGAGGGTGGTGTTGCGGACCAGGTTGGGTTCGTACTGGGAGGCCTCCCCGGCGAGGAAGCCGTAGAAGTAGTCGAAGCCCAACCCGGTGGGCCAGTTGTCGAACGGTCCGGCGGCGGTGGTCTCCTCCGCGGGGGTGTTGTGCCATTTGCCGAATGCTGCGGTGCTGTAGCCGTAGTGCCGCAGGACCGTCGCGGTGGTGGCGCTGGAGCGGGGGATGTGCCCGGAGTAGCCGTCCCAGTCGTTGGCCAGCTCGGCGATCTGGCCGTTTCCGACGCGGTGGTGGTTGCGGCCGGTCAGCAGCGCCGCCCGGGTCGGTGAGCACATCGCGGTGGTGTGGAATCGGTTGTAGGACACCCCCTCGGTGCTGATCCGGGTCAGGGTGTCGGTGCGGACCTCGCCGCCGAAGGTGTCCGGGAGTCCGGGTCCGGCGTCGTCGATCAACACGATCAGCACGTTGGGTGCGTCCTCGCGCAGTCGGCGTTTCTTCGGCGTCGGCCGGTACACCGATTCCTGCATGGTGCGTCCGGCGATGCTGCCGGACGGGGGTGGGGGAAATGGCAGCGTGTCGCCACCGGGGATCGGATCGGCAACGATGCCCATCGTTCTGCCCTTTCGAAGGCGTACCAAAATTTGGCGCCGTGACCCAGACCGGCAGCGCCGTCTGACACAAACAATCACAGCACGAATCCGTCGGTCCCGCGATGATCCTTTCCCGACGGAAGAACCCACGCCAGCCCGTCCCGATCACCGGCCGGCGACCCGAACTCGCCGACCAGCACCGTCCCGGCGAGCCCGTCCGGTGAAGATTTTCATCCCGGGGCGGTGACCGGGACACCGTCAGGACGGCGTCCGGACGCACGGAGGCGGCGGGTTTCGTCGCGGCGCATGGTGCGCCACAGCGCCTTGGTAACCTGCCGCTTCAGGCAGCGTTGGGCTTCGCGGGCGGTCTTACCTTCGTCGAGTTTGCGCCGGTAGTCGGCGTGCCCCTCGTTGCCGGGGACCCGTGCCTGGCTCAGGGCGACGACATGGATGGCGGAGTTGAATGTGCGGTCGCCGAACCGGACAGTCGGTGCCGGGACTGGTCGGCGCTGGCGATCTCGACCGGTGCGGTGCCGGTATACGCCGCGAACGCGGCCTCGGTGGGAACCGGTAGGGATCACCGGTACGGGCGAGGATGCGACCGGCCATGATCGGTCCGACCCCACAGATGTTCTGCAGGGTCGAACCGCACTCGTCGAGGACGGTCTTGATCCGAACTTCCAGATCATCGATCTGGAACCGCAGTCGGCGCAGGTCGCCGACCATCTCGAGGCCGATGGTTCGGCGTATCTCATCTGCCGCCGTGGTCGGTCGGATGCGGCGCAGCGTGACGGCTGCATCCTCGGTGTCGAGATAGGTGGCGATGCCGCCCGGTTGGAGTTCCCGCATCACCGCGTGGAGTTGATTCCGGATCCGTCCGTGCTGGGTGACGAGGTCGCTGCGGCGCTCGTCGAGCACCCGGAGGGTGTCGGAGTGTTCCTCGGCGGTGACTCGGCGGTAGTCGCCCTGGGTGAAGGCGACGCACGCGGCCGCGGCGGCATCGATGCAGTCGTTCTTGCGGCCGCTGCCGCGGGAGAGTTGCCGCACCCGGGCGGTCGCGGTGGAGGGCACGTCGACGACCGCGTCGCCTGCCGCGACGAGCCACTGGGCCAGGTGGTGACCGAGCCCGGAGGCGTTCTCGATCACCCACCACGGATCCGGCCACCGACTCGCCCAGCTCCGCAGCTGTTCGTAGCCGTCGAGGGTGGCGGGGATCCGGTGGGAACCGAGGTCGGTGTTGGTGCTGGGATCGACGGCGGTGGCCCGTGTGGGTGGATTTGTGGGGGCCGATGCAGATGACGATCACGGAAGAGGTGCCCTCCTTCGAACGTTGTTGCTCTGCAGGGGTATCCGCGGTCGGTATTCCGGCTTTCAGTCACCACTGTCATGGTGACGGTCCTCTGTCGAGCCAGACCCCGGACGGAGAACGCGGGGAAGCAGAACCCTCCGCGAGCCAACCCTCCGTGCAGGCGGCAGGAAGCCGACGAGACCATGGCACGTTCCTTCGGCAGGTTGGCCCCGACCCACCATCGGGGCTATTGCGCCGGTCACCGCGTTCGCGTCGGTCATGGCGTGTTAGATCGGGGCAGGAGATGTGACCAGGGAGGGATGAACGTGTGCGGACGGTACGCCAGCACCACCAGACTGGGCATTGTTCAACTGGATGCAACCGCAGACTCCATGTAGGTGGAATTGGCGCCCATCTTCATGAGCGACGAGGATCTACCACTAGCGGAACATGGAGGAAGGTCGGATCTCCCGCGAGCATGCGATGCCTCAAACGGTAGGTCGCGAAGCGGCTGCGGCACACCACGAGAGAAGACACCCGGCCGGTTTGATTATTGTGCGTAGCAACGTCAGTCGTGCCGCCATACACCTTCACTGCCGACAGAAGTTTTTGCTTGACAGTGAAACCGGTTCCACCGGCAGTCGCGGGTGCTACGTTGTCGGCGGCGGCGACGCGGCGACCGAGGGACCTCCATGACTTTCAGTCTTGCGCTCACTTCGGCACAACGGGATCTCGTCGAGCGCACGCGCGCGTTCGCGGAGGACGTGATCCGGCCCGTGGCGGCCGAACACGACCGGATCACCTCGCGGTGATCCTGTCGTCGCTCGCCCGTCGCCCCCCTGGGAACCAGGGTGCTGTCGCAGGGCCCGACCGCGAGCGTGACCATCTGCGCCCTCGACTTCGGTGATTTCCTGGATCTCGCATGTGCACAGATCCGCCGCTACGGCTCCAGCGAGCCGATCATTCCGCGCGCGCAGATCGCACTGCTCGGGTCCGTCTCGACCGCGGCGACGGTGGACGTGTCGACGCGGAGGGCGGACGCGGCGAGGCAACTCGACCTCATCCTCTGCGATGCTGAGCGCTGCATCCAGCAACCGGCCGATTTCGAGCCGGTCCGCTCCGACGGTGCCGCGCTCACCCAGGAACTGGCACGGCCGGCTGACGGGCGATGAGCCGAACCCGGTCCTCCTGGCACATTGGGTCCGCTGACGGCGGCGATCCGAGCGGTCGCGCTGCCGGTGCCGGACTGGGTCGACGAGGGCGGGAATCCGCGGTGGTGGCGGGCGGGCGCCGTCCGCGTCCTGCCGGACGGCACGGTCCGGGTCGACCACGACGCCACCCGGTGTGGCCGCCGGCCCTGCAGCGAATCGCCGGGAGGTGCTGGCCGCCGCGCGCACCGCGATCGTTCCCACGCAGCCGTGGCAGGGCGCCGACAACTAGGGGAATGTGGCACACCGGTATTCGTCCGACGGCCGCTGACAGAGCCACCGGCACGATAGTGATGGTTGCACCCGGTATCGCCGTCGTTCTCGGCATGGCATCGGACCGCCATTCTGCAGTGCAGGAACGGGGCTGACCTGGAATTTCGGCTTCTGGTAAGAGGAAATCTTCGTCGCCGAGTGCGCATGACGTGCGTGCGAGCCGTGGAGATGCTCTCGGTCATTTGATGGGAGGCATCGCCGGCGTGGTCGAGGGGGAGTCGGCACCGCGCGCCGGTGCCGAGCCGGGATATGTCCCAGCCAGCTCAGTGTTCGATAAAATTACCCACGGTGTGCCGGGAAGCCTGGTCGGCGCGGGTGTTGGACTGCCGCGATCGGCGGCAGGGACCCGTCCCTCGTGATCGGGGGCTTCATAGATGCGCGAAGTGGCGATCGTCCTGTTCCTGGTGGTGCTGGCCACGGCGGTGGCGACCTTCGCCCGGCGCTGGCGCATTCCCGCCCCGTCGCTGTTGGTGCTCGCCGGTCTCGCGGTGGCGCTGATACCGGGGGCGCCCGAGCTGCGGATCCCGCCGCAGACCATCGCTCTGGTGGTGCTTCCGCCGCTGCTGTACGCGGCGGCGGAGGAGCTGTCGCTGCGGGATCTGCGGATGGTGTGGCGGCCGGTGACCGTCCTCGCTTTCGGTCTCGTCCTGGCCTCGGCGGCGGCGGTGGGTTATGTCGCGGTCGCGGTGACGGGCCTGCCGCCGGTGATGGCGTTCGTGCTGGGCGCGGTGTTGGCCAGTACCGATCCGGTGGCGGTGACCGCGCTCGGCCGGCGCCTGGCACTGCCCGGGCGGGTCCAGGTCTTGGTGCAGGCGGAGAGCCTGTTCAACGATGCCACCTCGCTCGTGCTGTTCAAGGTCGCCGTCGGCGTCGCGGTGGCGGCGGGCGCGGTGAGCTGGCCGGCGGTCGGCGGGGAGTTCGTGCTGCTCGCGGGCGGCGGCAGCGTCATCGGCGGCGCCGTCGCCGGGGTGGTGGCGTTGATCCGCCGGCGGACCACGGATCCGGTGCTCGAGACGGTGATCGCCCTGGTCACCCCGTACACCGCGTACGTGCTGGCGGAATCCGCACACACCTCCGGGATCACCTCGGTGGTCGTCGCGGGGATCCTGCTCGGCCGTTCCCGTCACCGTTTCAGCGACGCCCAGATCCGCCTCCAACTCCAGGCCGTCTACGCGGTCGTGGTGTTCCTGTTGGAGAGTGTGGTGTTCAGCATCGTCGGCCTGGCGCTGCCCACCCTGGTGCGCGATCTGCCTGGCGGCACCGGCTGGTGGCCGCTGCAGGCATTGCTCCTCGCCGCCGTGCTGATCGGTATCCGGGTGCTGTGGATGCTGCCGTTGTCCGCCGCCGCGAAGTCCACCGGCTCTCGGCCCTCCTGGCGGGTCGCGGCGGTGGTGACGTGGGCCGGAACCCGGGGCGTGATGCCCCTGGCCGCCGCGCTGTCCATCCCGCTGACCACCACCAGCGGGGCCCTTTTGCCCGGGCGGCCGTTGGTCCTGGTGCTCACCACCGCCGTCGTCGTCTTCACCCTGGTCGTCCAGGGCCTGAGCCTGGCTCCGATCGTGAACCGCTCCGGACTGGCCCTCGAACCCGAGCACACCGCCCGTGAGGAGGCCGACGCCCGCGACATCCTCAACCGCGCCGCCCTCGCCTACATCGAGCACCTCGCCGAGCTGGAGACCCACCCCGAGCCCGTCATCGACCGCATGCGGCGCGGCCTCGCTGCTCGGCTCGACCACACCACCGACCGCCCCGACGGCAGCACCATGCACGCTGCCTACCGCGAGCTGCGGCACGAAGTGATCGCCGTCCAGAACGCCGAACTGCGCCACCTGTTCGACGAGCACCGAATCAGCGACGCCACCCGCAGAAGTCTGCAGAACGACCTCGACCGGGAGGAAGCCGCCCTCGGCGACCGCTGACGGCGTGACGAGGTCGGCACCGCGATCGGTTGTGCGCGGCGCCGCGCGGCGGGCGGCACGGGTACGGACAGGTCTGGCCGCGAGGGTGGGGAAGCCCGGAGCAGGTCGCCGTGCTTGATCAGGCATCGGGCCGGACCGTGACATCACCAGCAAGGCAACCAGTTTCGATGCTATCGCGATCCGGCTCGAGGGTGAGGCCTCCGGCCGGGTGAGTGGTTGAACCGGTTCGCCGAGACCGCCCGGCCAAAGTCGCGTTGGGGGTGGCCTTCGGTGTCGGCCAGGACATCTGCGGAAGCGCGCTGCAGTTGCTGGTGAACCTGTCCGGGATGGCATTGGCCGGTTGGGCCACCCTGGCCTTCCGGCAGGCGGTGTGGTCACGGATGTCGGCTCGCCGGGCCGAGGTTTCGGCCGGGAAGTGACGCGGTTGGCCGGCAGGAGGTCGAATCGGGCGTTGTTGCGGTGGACGGTGTGTGGGGTCCTGAACGGAGGTCACGCACTCGACGGGAGTCGTCTTCGTTACCCACGGCCGGTCGCCGGGGTCACGGGGAATCGATGCGCAGGGGTCCTCCGGTACGGTGCCGGCTGCCCGGCAGGTGTCATGTTCCGCGGGTTTCATGTTCCTCGGTGGTCATGGGGTGACGGGTACCCGTGGGGTCGGGTGGGGTGGGTGTTGAGGTAGCGGATCGTCAGGGCGGCGCCGAGGAATGATCCGAGGAGCAGGACTGTGACGAGTAGATCACCCACGAGGAGGCTTCCTTCATGCATGTAGTTCACCGGACCCCACCAGCATCGACCGCGAGTGGGCCCGGTGGGAAGACGTCCGGCACATTCTTCGCGAGATCTATACGCGCACCCGGGTACGCGCGGCCGGGCGTCCTCCGCGGGTCGTACGCCTCGGTCTGGCACCGCCGTGGCCGCAGTCAATCCGGCTCGTGTAAAGCGAAGCCCGACACCGCGAACAGTGCGGACCGACTGCGGAGCACCGATGGACGCCAGCTTTCGACGCAATGACCAAATATGTACGTTGAGGACGTTCGTGCTCGACTCGCCGGGGATTCCCCAGACCAGGAGCAAGAGGTGTCGGCGCGGGACGACGCGGCCGGCGTTCCGGGCCAGGACGGCCAGCAGATCGAACTCGGTGTTCGTCAGAGTTGTTCGTATTCCTCTCCGTTCGACCGTGTTACACCCCCTTCGTAAGAGCAGGTGCGAACTGCTCACCAGACTCGCATCCGGCGGTAGGGCCCTCGTCCGGCGAAGTATCGATCGGGTCCAGGCGATCAGCACCGCCGGGCTCACCGGCCCGTGTAGGACGTGATCGGCGCCGGCGTCGAGCAACGCGATTCGTTCATCGATGGAGTGAAAGGCACCGACCACAATGACCGCGGCATCGAATCGCGTGGCCCGCAGGGCCTCTACGGTGGCGAGCCCGTGGCGGCGATGCGATCGTTTATCGACGATTGCCACGTCCCGGGGCAGCACGCCATTGTCGCGGAGGCGGGCGATGACGGATCGTTCCACTTCGGCGTCGACGAGCACCATGCATGCGGGATGCACGGTGGGGGCGAGGAGGGTGTTCATCGGTGGTCCTTGGACTGGTTTTCCTGCGATGTCGCGCGCTGTCGATTTTTGGTTCTGCTCCGCCGAGGTGTCGTCGGCCGGCGGTGACGGCTGTCGAAGTCCATCGCGCCAGCAGCGCCGCGAGATGCGACGTCCCTGGGAATCCGTGGCAGTCCGCGCGGTCGGCATCCGCACGGTGCCGCGGTTCCCGGTACCGGGTCAGGAGGGTGTGGTGACCTTTTTCCGCATGTCACCGTGTCCGCCGGCCGGGGCCGGGTTCGCCGCGTCCGATCACTGCGCCGGGTTCGGTGCGGTCGGGTGCGAACATCGCCTCGAGATGGGCCTTGATCTCCTCGGTGCTCATCGTCCCCGCGGAACGGCGGGTCGGGGTGGCCGGTGTCCTCGATGAGGTCATGGGTGTGGTTCCTTGTCTTCGTGTCCTGTGAATCGTGTTGTAATGGAGGTCGTCTCGACACTTGATCAGTGCAGTGGACGTGGGGCCCGCGCCGACAGAGCCGGGAAGGTTGGCTGGGGAGGGCTGTGCCCGGTCTCTCTGGTGTCAGAGGCCCACGGCGTGTTCGAGGGCGTCGAGTTCGTGGCCGAGGTGGGTGGTCAGCGTGTGCAGGTGCGGCACGGTGCGGCGGCATCCGGTGATCCCGAAGGAGATGATGTCGTCGTTGCTTGTGCAGGTGATGTTGAGTCCCTGCCCGTCGACGGGGATGGAGAGCGGGTACACCGCGTCGAGCCGGGCACCGTTCCAGTACAGCGGGCGGCGTGGCCCGGGGACGTTGGAGATGATCAGGTTGAACGGTGGACGCAGTCGCGGGTGGTGCCCGAACAGCATGCTTGCGCCGGCTGGGCTGGCGCCGAGTGCGCTCATCGCCAGGATCTGTGCCGTGCTCATCGTCGCCAAGGCTTGTTTGCCTTCGCGCATGCAGGTGCGCACGGTGTCCAGCCTGGCCGCCGGATCGGGCAGGTGGGTGCCGAGATTGCACATCAGCACCCCGACGCCGTTGCCGCCGCGGCCTCCCTGATGCTCGTCGCGCAGCGAGACCGGGACCATCGCGATCAGCGGTTGTGCGGGCAGCGCGCCGTTCCAGTGCAGGTAGCTGCGCAGCGCCCCCGCGGACATGGCGAGCACCACATCGTTGATCGTGGCATCCGCCGCCTTGGCGACCAGACGCAGCCGTTCGAGCGGCCAGGACCGGGCCGCGAACTGGCGCGCCCCCGAAATCGGTTCGTTGAACATGGTTCTGGGGGCGGTCAGGGAGAGCGGTCCGCCCTGATCGCGCGCCGCTCGGCCGAGGGTGCCGGCCAGGGCGGGGACGAGTCCGGCGAGTTCGCCGACCGCGCCGCGGGCGGCGCGGACCGCCGCCGCGGGCAGATCGGCCACGCCGGCCGCGCCGACGGTGTCGGTCGCCGAGGCCGGTTGCCGCGGGTGCGGGGGCTGCCACGGTGCCCGCATGCCGCGCTCGTCGGGGTCCTCGCTGAGGCTGCGGGCCAGCATGCTCATCGCGCCGACCCCGTCCGCGACGGCGTGGTGGATCTTGGTGTACATCGCGTAGCGGCCGTCGCGCAGTCCCTCGATCAGGTGGGTCTCCCACAGCGGGCGGCTGCGATCGAGCAGGGCGGCGTGCAGGCGTGAGCACAGGCCCCACAATTGCGCCTCACCCCCGGGCTCCGGCAGGGCGTCGTGCCGGATGTGATGGCCGAGGTCGAGGCGGGAGTCCACGTCCCAACCCCATTGTCCCAGCGAGGTCCACGACCGCCGGGCCCGTTTCCCCAGTTGCGGGGCCACGCCCCGATCGCCGTCGGTCAGCGCGGTATCGAGCAGTGCCCGCACATCCCGGGCGTCGGCCCCCTCGGGCGGTTGGAAGATCTGCACACCCCCGACGTGCAGGGGATGTTCACGAGACTCGCCGAGCAGAAACATCGAGTCCAGCGGCGACATGGGAAGCAACATGGCGTTGACCTTTCGAACCTCGAACGGGCAGACGGATCACGTAAATCCGTCGTCGTGAAAAAAACTGTGGTAGCGGCGCACCCTCACACACCGGGCCGGGGGGGGCTACGCTCGACCGCCTCGATGAGATCTTTTCTCGTGGCCGCGTATTCCCGATGAGCGGCCGACGGTGGACCGCAGGTGTGGGGCGGCGACCCGCCGGGGGGAACGGAGGTGGCGGCGAGCAGCGGTTCAACCCCGGGGGTGGGGGACCGCCGGGTGTGGGCGCGCGTCCAGGTACCGGATCACCCGGGCGATACCGCCGCGAAGGAGCCGACAAGCACCGGTACCAACAGCACATCACCCACGGAAAGTGTCCTTCTGTCCACGTGATCATCGAGTCGGGCACAGACCAGACTGCGCCCCGCGCACCGGCATCGGCCACCGGCCGACGAATTCTTCGCGATATCCATACGCAGACCCAGACCACCTCACTCACCCCTCGGATCGAACATCTGGCCCGGGTCGGGGGGCGGTCGACGCCGCCGGCGCCACCTGCTGGGCGACGAGCGACCATGAAACGTAACAAAATTCGCTGCCAACCTCCGCCGCACCGGACAACTGGACCGCCGCGGCCGTGCGCCGGTGCGCGGCGGGCGGGAGCCTCCGGGCGAGCCTGTTTCCTTTACACCCATGCGGCGCCGTGGCCGTTCATGGTTCGAGTGGCCCCGCCCAGCGGGCACGGTGACGATCAGCGCGACGCCGCCGGGGGTCTCGTCGGGCACGATGGTGCCGCCCATGGGCCCTGACACGGTTATGGCAGCTGCGTGATCAACTCGGCAACGGCGTGCGGCCTCTCGCGGAGAGTGAGGTGTCCGCATCGGGCGATGGTGCGTAACTCGACGTCGAGCAGCGAACGGACCGGGTCGCGGAGACGTTCCGGCTCGAGGAGTGTGTCGTGTTCACCGGTTGCGACGATGATCGGAAGCTGCCCCGCCCACCTGCGGACCGTGTCGGTGGGCAGCCGCCGCGGAGGTCGCGACGGCGTGCAGTCTCGGGTGAGCATGCTGAACCAGTCGGTCAGGTTTTCGTCGGCGAGGTAGCGCGGGGACAGCAGATGCGTCAGGATTCGTTCGCCGGTGCCGCCCCTGCTGTTGCGGATCGATCTGGTACGGAGCCTGGTCAGGGCGCGGGTGGGTGTCAGTGGGACGAGTCCGGCGGGATTGACCAGGACCAGTGCCGCGATACCCGCACTCGGGGTGGCGGACAGTGCGATGGCCGCTCCCAGAGCGTGGCCGACCAGGATGACCGGTTCCGCACTCAGTTGCGGCAGCAGGTTGTCGAGCCATGCACCGTAGGCGCGGAGTCGGTGCCGGTGAGGGCGGTGTGAGGAGCTCAGCCCCGGCTCTCCCGGGATGTCCGGGACGAAGACGCGGTGCTTGCCGTGCAGGAGGCGCACGGTCGGGAGCGTCGTCGCCGCGTTCAGTCCCGTCCCCGGCAGGAGAACCACCGGGGGCAATCCGGCACGGGTACCGGCGCTCAGGACGGTGGTCGACCCGAGTGGCGTCTCGAGCCGGGTGAGTGAGTGCGTCACATCCCGGTGCTGCAGTTGTTCTCGGCACCAGCGCCGGACCCGGACACTGGCGTCGGTGTCGCGGTAGATCCCGTGCGACGACGTCAGCGGCACTTTCATGGCACTTGTCCCGGCTGCACAGGCTCCGCCCGGACGGCCGTGGGCCGGGAAGCCGCATACCAGGCCACGGCGAGCGGCGTCGCCGTCGGCGACACGGGACCGATTCGCACCCTCGCGGTTCCCGGCGTGCTCACGGCCGGTTGTTCGGGGTGGGTGTGGCCGCCGGGAGGGCGCCGCGGCGGATGTCCCCCGGCGCGGGCCTCGCGGCCGGGTGGGTGACGTGTTCGGCCGAGTCCAGTAACCAGGGCACGCTGGTGACCATCACGCCCGGGGTGTAGAGCAGCCGGCCCTTGAGGCGCAGGGCGCTCTGGTTGTGCAGCAGGTGTTCCCACCAGTGCCCGACGACGTATTCGGGGATGTAGATGGTGATGACTTCACGGGGGTTGTCGCGGCGGATGGTCTTGATGTAGTTGGCGATCGGCCGGGTCACCTCCCGGTAGGGGGACGCGAGCACCTTCAGCGACACCGGCATGCTGTGCTTGTCCCATTCCTTCTGCAGGCGGGGTGTGTCGTCGCTCTGCACGGTGACCGCCTCGAGGGTCGAGGGCCGGGTGGCGCGGGCGTAGGCGAGGGCGCGGGCGGCCGGTTTGTGCAGCTGCGAGATCAGGACGATGGCGTGCACCTGGGAGGGCAGGTCGAAGCTGTCCTCGTCGAGGACGAGCGCGGCGGCCACCCGGTCGTAGTGCCGGCGGATGGCCTTCATCATCACGAAGAGGATCGGCATCGCGATGACCACCAGGTAGGCGCCCTGGGTGAACTTGGTGGCGGTCACGATGATCAGCACCAGCCCGGTGAGGGCGCAGCCGATCCCGTTGACGGCCCGCCGCAACCGGATCCGGTGCCGTTCGGCGCGGTCCGGTTCGGCGCGCAGCAGGCGGTTCCAGTGCCGGACCATCCCGGCCTGGCTGAGGGTGAAGGAGGTGAACACCCCGAGGATGTAGAGCTGGATCAGGTGGGTGACCGAGGCGTCGAAGATGACGATCAGGATGCCGGCCGCCAGGGCCAGCAGGACGATGCCGTTGCTGAACGCGAGCCGGTCGCCGCGGGTGTTGAGCTGGCGGGGCAGGTAGCGGTCGCGGGCCAGGATCGAGGCCAGGAGTGGGAACCCGTTGTAGGCGGTGTTCGCGGCCAGGATCAGGATCAGGACGGTGGCGGCCTGGATGTAGAAGAACCCGACATTGGTGGTGCCCCCGAACACCGCGGCCGCGATCTGCGCGATCACGGTGCGCTGCGGATCGGTCTCACAGTTGCCGGTGAAACCCACCAGGTCGCAGGTGTGTTCGGCGATGCGGACCTTGCTGATGATCGCCAGTGCGGTGATGCCGGAGAACATCACGATCGCGGTGGCGCCCATCGCGACGAGGGTCTTGGCGGCGTTGGTGCTCTTGGGTCTGCGGAACGCGGGGACCCCGTTGGAGATGGCCTCGACCCCGGTCAGCGCGGTGCATCCGGAGGAGAAGGCGCGCAGTGCGAAGAACACCAGTGCCAGCCCGGTGATCCCGGAGTGTTCCGGGGTGATCGAGTAGGCGGCGCTCTCGGCGACGGGCGCATCCCCGAGTATCACCCGGATCAGGCCGGTGACGATCAGGACGAGGACACCGGCGATGAACCCGTAGGTGGGGACGGCGAAGGTTTTGCCGGATTCGCGGACCCCGCGCAGGTTCATCGCGGTCAGCAGGATCACGAAGCCGACCGCCAGCGCGACCCGGTGCTCGTTGAGGGACGGAATGGCGGAGATGAGGTTGTCGACCCCGGCGGCCACCGACACCGCGACGGTCATCACGTAGTCGACGAGCAGGGCGGCGGCCACCGTCAACCCGGCGGACGGTCCGAGGTTGCGGTTGGCGACTTCGTAGGATCCGCCGCCGCTGGGGTAGGCGAACACCACCTGCCGGTAGGAGAGGACCACCACCGCCAGCAGCACGACCACCCCGGCTGCCAGGTAGGGGGTGAGGTACAGGTAGGCCAGCCCGCCGAGCGAGAGGACCAGCAGAATTTCCTGGGTGGCGTAGGCGACCGACGAGAGTGGGTCGGAGGCGAAGATCGGCAGGGCCAGCCGCTTGGACAGCAACTGGTCACCGAGATGTTCACTGCGCAGCGCACGCCCGAGGATCAGGCGCCGCGCCGCATGTACGGCTTTGGACACGGCCGAAGCGTACGTCCCGACCACGGTGAAATCGCCCGGCCGAGGCGTCAAGATCCCGTCAAGAAACCAACCCCGGTGGTGGCTCAGGGTCAGCGACGCCGCGCACACGCGGCGTCAAGGTTCGGGATGTCGTCGTCAGAAAGGCGTCAAGACCAGCAACAGTGGCGTGTACCCGGTGTAACTGTGGAATCAGGTCTCCCGTGTGCTCCGCTGCGGACACCCGAGGGGATCCCAGGGAGCTCGTCATGACCATGCATCGCCCGTTCGCCCACGCGCGCCGCCGTCAGAACGTGTTGATCGACCTGTCGTCGACGGAGTTGACCGCCGACAGTCGGGCGATCGACGACGCGCTGAGCGCGGTGATCGGGCAGCCGCACCTGCGATTGGTGGGTGTGTGCTGCAGTGTGGGTGCCGCTGCCGCCGATTCCGGGCTCGTCGATAGGCGTGTCGACCAGGCGATCGGTGTGATGGAGCAGGTTCGGCGTGACTACGGCCTGATCTTGACCGAATTGATCGTCGGGGAGGACCAGGACCTCGCGACCGCCGCCGGAGACGGACTACCGAATCAAGACGCACTTCTCGCCGCCATCGACGACGCGCTCGATGATGCGTGCGCCCGCAACCGGTATCCTCGGCCGGCGGTCATCCTGATGACACATCCGACCGTGATCGCAGGTGCCCCCACGCCCGCCCGGTCGGTGGTCCGATAGCAGCGCCGAGACGCCCACTGCCGGGGCGACCCGAGACCCGGAGCCGAACGCCGTGCGCGGTGGGCTTCCTTGCGTTCACGTGAGCACGATGCCGTGGAGATCGGATTGGAACAGCTGCTCGTCGCGTAGGGAGCACATAAATAATCCGGCCTGACCTGTGCGGATTGCGCAAGTGTCCCTGCCGCTCGGGGTCTGTCGGGGCCTACTGTCCGCGGTATGCGCGATCCGGATGCCTCCGCGAACCCGGCCGACCGCCACGGGCCGGACGCCCCACCCGACGTGCGAGAGCTGGGGGAGCTGGTGAACCACCCGCACATCGTGGAGTTGCTCGATGTGCTCTCCCCGTGGCCGCAGACGGCGACCGCGCTCGGAGCACGTGTGCGGTTGCGGCCGCGCCTGCTCATGGCTGCCCTTCGGATCCTCGCCGCCCGCGGGCTGGTAGCCGGCGACCGGGGTGGCAGCTGGGATACCCGCGCACCGCACACCGCCACATATTGGTTGACCGATCGCGGCCGGCGAACTGCCGACATGCTGTCCTCGTTCTGGGTGTGGACGGCTTTGTATGCGCGACCCGACGGGTCGGGCGGACAGTGACTGTCAGCCGGCGGAACCGCCACTGTCAGTGTGTGCGGTTTCTGTGGCTCAACCTTCCGCTCGACTTCCTTCGACGGGCGCGGAGCCCCGGGTGTCGCCGGAGCCGGCCGTCATCACCCGGTGTCCTGTGGGGTCTCGGAACTTTCTCACCGGAGGTGTTGTCATCGTCGGCGCCGTCGCGACGGTCAGGGTTCGAAGCGGTAGCCCATGCCGGGTTCGGTGATGAGGTGACGGGGGCGCGATGGGTTCGGCTCGAGCTTGTGGCGGAGCGAGGCCAGGTAGATCCGCAGATAGTGGGTGTCGGTGGCGTGGCCGGGTCCCCAGACCGCGGTCAGGAGTTGTGTCCGCTCGATGAGTGTTCGAGGGCTGCGCAGCAGCGGTTCGAGGATTGCCCATTCGATCGGGGTGAGGTGGACCATCTTGCCGGAGGGGCCGGTGACGGTTTTACGGGTGAGGTCGACCTGCAGGTCGCCGACGTCGATGATGTGTGGCCGGGTGCTGTCGGGGGTGCGCCGGATGACGGCACGGACGCGGGCGAGGAATTCGTCGATGCCGAACGGTTTGGTGATGTAGTCGTCGGCGCCGGCGTCGAGCACGGCCACCTCCTCGTGCGGTTCGGTGTGCCTGGCCAGGACGATGATCGGCCTGCGGCTCCAGCCGTGCACTCCCGCGACGGTCTCGGGGTCGGGGAGGTCGAGGTCGAGGACCACGAGGTCGGGATCCCAGGTGGCGGCCTGGGTGAGGGCGTGGGCGGGGTCGGGTGCGGTCCGTACCTCGTAGTGCCGCGCCCGGAGGGTGAGATCGAGGGCCTGGCGCAGCTGTGGTTCGGCCCCGACGAGAAGAATCCGGTTCATGCGGGATCGCTGAGGTGGTGTGGGTGGGGGGTGGTCCGGGCTGTGGGCAGGGTGATGATCATCGTGACGCCGCCGCTGGGGGTTTCGTCGGGCACGAGGGTGCCGCCCATGGCCTCGGTCAGGCCCTGGGACAGCGCCAGTCCGAGTCCGACCCCGCTGCCGTTGTCGGTGTCGCCGAGTCGCTGGAAGGGTTGGAAGACGAGTTCGCGTTTGTCGTGGGGTATTCCGGGGCCGCGGTCGACGACCCGCAGTTCGACGGTGTCGCCGTGCGCGCTCGCCGCGACCAGGACACTGCGGCCCGGTGGGGTGTGGCGCAGGGCGTTGGCGATCAGGTTGACCAGGACCCGCTCGAGGAGGGCGGGGTCGGCGAGCACGTCGGGCACCTCGTCGGGGATCTGGAGTTCGACGGCGCCCGCGCCGAGGGCGTCGAGGGCCAGCGGGATGACCTCGTCGAGCGCGGTCGGCGCGGTGGCGATGCCGAGTGCGCCAGCCTGCAGGCGGCTCATGTCGAGCAGGTTGGTGACCAACCGGTCGAGCCGTTGCAGCGAGGTGGCGGCGGTGTCGAACAGCTCGCCCCGGTCCTGATCGGACCAGACCACGTCGGGGCTGCGCAGGCTCTCCACCGCCGCCGTGGCCGAGGCGAGCGGGGTGCGCAGGTCGTGGCTGACGGCGGCGAGCAGCGCGGTGCGCATCCGGTCGGCCTCGGCGAGGGGCCGGACCCGGTCCGCCTCGTCCGCGAGTCGTTGCTGGCGCAGCGCCACCGCGGCCTGGGCGGCGAAGGCCTCGAGGACCTGCCGGTCGGCGGCCGGGAGTGTCGCCCCGCACAACACCAGGGACAGGTCGTCGTCGACGGCGACGACCATGTCGCCCTCGTCTGGGCTGGTGCAGGGCTCCCCCCCGACCGTGTCGGCCACCCGCCACCGCGCCGGTTCCTGCTGGCGGGCCGGCGTCAACGGGATCTCGGGTGGACGTTCGAGCAGGGTGACGCTGGTCAGGGCGTAGGTTTCGCGTAGCCGTTCGAGGATCGCGGGCAGTGCCTTCTCGCCGCGCAGCACGCTGCCGGACAGGTTCGCCAGGACGGTGGCGTTGGCGCTGGCGCGGGCCGCCTCGCGGGTGCGGCGGGCGGCCAGGTCGACCACGGCGCTGACCGCGACCGCGATCACCACGTAGGCGAGCAGCGCGAGCACATTCTGGGCCTCGGCGATGGTGAACGTGTAGAGCGGCGGGGTGAAGTAGTAGTTGAGCAGCGCGGACCCGAGCAGGGCGGCGACCAGCGCCGGCCACAACCCGCCGACCAGCGCCACCCCGACGACGCCGATCAGGAAGATGAGGATGTCACTCGGCAGCGACAGGTGCCCCCGCAGGTTCGCCAGCGCGATCGACAGGAGCGGCATCCCGGCGACGGCGAGACCGAAGCCGGCCGCCCGCCGCCGCCGGGTGAGCGCCGACAACTGTTGGGCGCGGCCCTGTTTGGTCGCCTCGTGGGTGACCATGTGCACGTCGATGCTGCCCGAGAGGGCGGTCACTTCCACCCCGACGCCGCGGGAGAGGACCTGCGCGACCCGGCCCCGTCGGGACGCGCCCAGCACCAGCTGGGTCGCGTTGACGCCGCGGGCGAAGTCGAGCAGGGCGCCGGGGACGTTATCGCCGACCACGTGATGGAAGGTGCCGCCGAGGCTTTCCACCAGTGCCCGCTGCCGGGCCAGGTGGGCGGGGTTGGCGCCGGCCAGACCGTCGCTGGGGGTGATGTGGATGGCGAACAGGTCGGCGCCCTTGGACCGGTCCGCGATCCGCGCGGCCCGGCGGATGAGGGTTTCCCCTTCGGGGCCGCCGGTCAATCCGACGACGACGCGTTCGCGCGCCTCCCAGGTGCCGGTGATGTGGTGGTCGGCCCGGTAGCGGTCGAGCTGGTCGTCGACCTTGTCGGCGAGCCAGAGCATCGCCAATTCGCGCAGGGCGGTGAGGTTGCCGACCCGGAAGTAGTTGCCGAGGGCGGCACCGACCTTCTCCGGCGGATAGACGTTGCCGTGGGCCATCCGGCGCCGCAAGGCTTCGGGGGCCATGTCCACCAGTTCAACCTGATCCGCGCGGCGCACCACCTCGTCGGGAACGGTTTCGCGCTGCGGTATGCCGGTGATCTGCTCGACGACGTCGTTGAGCGACTCGAGGTGCTGGATGTTGACCGTGGAGATGACATCGATGCCGGCATCGAGGAGATCCTCGATGTCCTGCCAACGCTTCTCGTTCTTCGACCCCGGCACGTTGGTGTGGGCGAGCTCGTCGACGATGGCCACCCGGGGTGCGCGCGCGATCACCGCGTCGGTGTCCATCTCGGGGAACGTGGCGCCGCGGTAGGTCATGGTCTTGACGGGCACCATCTCGAGGCCGTCGAGCATCTCCTGGGTCCGCGGCCGGCCGTGGCAGTCGACGTAGCCGACGACCAGGTCGGTGCCGCGTTCGACGCGGCGTTGCCCCTCGCCGAGCATGGCGTAGGTTTTCCCGACCCCGGGTGCGGCGCCGAGGTAGATGCGCAGGGTGCCCCTCACGGCGCCTCCCTTTCTCCGCCCCGAGTCACGGGTGCGGTCAGCCCCGGACCGGGTACTGCTGGTCGAGCGCGACGTTCAGCTCGAGCACGTTCACGGTGGGTTCCCCGAGGAAGCCGAGGCCCCGGCCGCTCGTGTTGTCGTCGACGACCGCCCGGACCTGGTCGGTGGTGATGCCGCGGGCCTCGGCTACCCGGGCGGTCTGCAGGTCGGCGTAGGCGGGCGAGATGTGCGGGTCGAGTCCGCTGCCGCTGGCGGTGACGGCGTCCGCCGGGACGGCGGGGTTCGCCGGGGCATCTCCGCGGATCGGGACGATCTGGCCGATCGCATAGTCCTCACCGAACACGGCGCATTCCACCTTCACCCCTTCGTACGCCCTGAGGAACGGGGTGGCGGGGTCGGCGGAGCACGGCTCGTTGACGCTGACCACCGTGGTGGGGTGCACGACGTTTCCGCGTGCGTCCCGCGGGCCGATCACCGACAGCACCGCGCCGACCCCGCCGGGGGTGCAGAACGGGCGGGAGCCGTCGACGCCCTCGAGCTGTCCGACCGATTGGCTTCGCGAGCACACGGTGGTGAGCAGGCTGGCTGTGAAACCCGCATCGGCGGAGTCCATTCCGGCCTCGACCAGCGCGGGATCGGCGGGGGTGTCCACAATGCTCTCCGGGCCGAGGTTGCTCGCGCTCGTCGACGTCGGGTCGTAGCCGTCACCGGCGGCGGACGGCCGGCTCTGGAAGTACCGCGTATGTGGATTGCCGTCGGCGTCGGTGAACAGTTGACCGATCAGCGTGCTGCCGACGGCCTGCCCGTTCACCTCGACGATCGATCCCTCGGCCTTCTCGTGCAGGCTCGGGCCCAAGGCCACCGCCCAGACCGCGAGCGGGTACGCGATGCCGGTGATGACGGTGAGCACCAGCAGCGCCCGCACCGCCGCCAGGTGCTGCCGAATCCAACTTGAGATACGCATGTCAGGACATCCCGGGGAGGAATTGGACGATCAGGTCGATGACCTTGATCCCGGCGAACGGCGCGATGATGCCGCCGAGCCCGTAGACGTAGAGGTTGCGGCTGAGCAGCTTCGAGGCGCTGCTCGGTGTGTATTTCACCCCGCGCAGTGACAGCGGGATCAGGGCGACGATGACGAGCGCGTTGAAGATGACCGCGGACAGGATCGCCGATTGCGGGCTGTGCAGGCGCATGACGTTGAGCAGGTCCAGGCCCGGGAACACCGCGACGAACATCGCCGGAATGATCGCGAAGTACTTGGCGATGTCGTTGGCGATCGAGAACGTCGTCAGGGCGCCGCGGGTGATGAGCAGTTGTTTGCCGATCTCCACGATCTCGATGAGCTTGGTCGGGTCCGAGTCGAGGTCGACCATGTTGCCGGCCTCTTTCGCCGCCGACGTGCCGGTGTTCATCGCGACCCCGACGTCGGCCTGCGCGAGCGCGGGCGCGTCGTTGGTGCCGTCGCCGGTCATCGCGACGAGCTTGCCGCCCTCCTGCTCCCGCTTGATCAGCGCGAGCTTGTCCTCGGGGGTTGCCTCGGCCAGGAAGTCGTCCACGCCGGCCTCGTCGGCGATCGCCTTGGCGGTGAGCGGATTGTCGCCGGTGATCATCACCGTGCGGATGCCCATCCGGCGCATCTCGTCGAAACGCTCGCGCATGCCGTGTTTGACGACGTCCTTGAGGTGGATGACGCCCAGCACCGCGGCCCGCCCGTCCACGACCTCGCCGACCACCAGGGGGGTGCCTCCGGCGGCGGAGATGCCGTCGACGAGCTGCCCGAGCTGCGCGGGAACCTCGCCGCCGCGGTGGCGGACCCAGTCCGCGACCGCGGTGGCGGCGCCCTTACGCAGTTGGTGACCGCCGTCGAGGTCGACGCCGGACATCCTTGTCTGCGCTGTGAATTCGACCCAGGTGGCGTGCGCGAGTTCGCCGGGGCTGCGTTCGCGCAGCCCGTACGCCGCCTTGGCGTACACCACGATCGAGCGGCCCTCCGGGGTTTCGTCGGCGAGGCTGGACAGCTGCGCCGCGTCGGCGAGCCGCTCCTCGGAAATACCCGCCACCGGAAGGAACTGCGAGGCCTGCCGGTTGCCGAGGGTGATGGTCCCGGTCTTGTCGAGCAGCAGCGTGTTGACGTCGCCGGCCGCCTCGACCGCGCGACCGGACATCGCCAGCACGTTGCGTTGCACGAGGCGGTCCATCCCGGCGATGCCGATCGCCGAGAGCAGCGCGCCGATGGTGGTCGGGATCAGGCAGACCAGCAGCGACACCATGACGATGCCGGTGACACCGTGTGCGTCCAGCGCCGAGGTGTCGGGGACTCCGGGGTTGTTCGCCTTGGAGTAGATGGCCAGCGGCTGCAGGGTGGCCACAGCGAACACGAAGATGATCGTCAACGCGGCCAGCAGGATGTTGAGGGCGATCTCGTTGGGGGTCTTCTGGCGGTTGGCGCCCTCGACGAGGGCGATCATCCGGTCGATGAAGCTCTCTCCCGGTTTCTGGGTGATCTTGACGACGATCCGGTCGGACAGCACCTGGGTGCCCCCGGTGACCGCGGACCGGTCCCCGCCGGACTCGCGGATGACCGGGGCGGATTCACCGGTGATGGCCGATTCGTCCACCGAGGCAATGCCTTCGACGACATCACCGTCGCCGGGGATGGTCTGGCCGGCCTCGACGACGACGTAGTCGCCCTGCTGGAGTTGCGGTGCCGCCACCTGCTCTTCGGTGACCGTGGCACCGGGTTGCCAGCCGGGGACCCGGCGCGCGAGCATGTCGGTCTTTGCCTTGCGGAGGGTGTCGGCCTGGGCCTTGCCGCGGCCCTCGGCGACGGCCTCGGCGAGGTTGGCGAAGATCACTGTCAGCCAGAGCCAGAACACAATCGCCCAGGCGAACCATGAGGGATCAATGATGGCGAGCACGGTGGCCCAGACCGCGCCGACCTCGACGATGAACATCACCGGGTTGCGCCACAGGGTGCGCGGGTCGAGTTTGCGGACGGCGTCCGGCAACGAAGCAAGGAGCATCTTCGGGTCGAGGAGCCCGCCCTGCACCCGGCCGACCGGGGTCGACGGCTGCGACGGTCCTGCGGACGCCGCGACGGTCGTGGTGGACATCAGTGGATTCCTTCTGCCAAGGGTCCGAGCGCGAGCGCGGGGAGGAAGGTCAGCGCGACCAGGATCAGGGTGACGCCGGCGACCATCCCGACGAACTGGGGTCGGTGGGTGGGTAGGGTGCCGATCGAGTCCGGGGTGGTGCCCTGCTTGGCGAGGGCTCCGGCGAGTGCCAGGACGAAGATCATCGGCAGGAACCGGCCGAAGACCATGGCCAGGCCGAGTGCGGTGTTGTACCAGGTGGTGTTGACGGTGATGCCGGCGAAGGCGGAGCCGTTGTTGTTGGCGGCCGAGGTGAACGCGTAGAGGACCTCGGACAGTCCGTGCGGACCGGTATTGAGCATCCCGGCCCGCTGCCCGGGCAGTGCCATCGCGACCGCGGTGCCGACCAGGACGATCAGTGGGGTGACGAGGAAATACGATGCAGCGAGTTTGATTTCGCGGGGCGTGATCTTCTTCCCCAGGTATTCGGGGGTGCGGCCGACCATCAGCCCGGCGACGAAGACCGTGATGACCGCCAGGATGAGCATCCCGTACAGGCCCGAGCCGGTACCGCCGGGGGCGACCTCACCGAGCTGCATGTTGAACATCGTCATCATGCCGCCCAGGCTGGTGTACGAGTCGTGGAACGAGTCGACGGCACCGGTCGACGTCAGCGTGGTGGCATCGGCGAACACCGCCGAGTTCGCCACCCCGAATCGTTGCTCCACCCCTTCCATCGACGCGCCGATCGCGGTCGGCACCGTGCCGTGATGCTGCAGTTGGACGATGCTCATGATCGTCACGCTCAGGATGGCGAGGGTCGCCATGACCGCGGCGATCGCATACCCCTGTTTCTTGCTGCCCACCATCCGCCCGAACGTGCGGGGCAGCGAGAAGCTGATCATCAGCAGCAGGAAGATCTCCACCCAGTTCGTCCAGGTGGTGGGGTTCTCGAACGGGTGCGAGGAGTTGGCGTTGTAGAAGCCGCCGCCGTTGGTGCCGAGTTCCTTGATCGCCTCCTGGCTGGCGACCGGTCCGCCCGGAATGGTCTGGGGCGTCCCGGCGAGGGTGTCGGCGATCTGGGTGTGCAGGTGGAAGTTCTGGATCACCCCGCCGGCGACCAGCACGATCGCCGCGACGAACGCGATCGGCAGCAGGATGCGGAGGGTCCCGCGGACGAGGTCCACCCAGAAGTTGCCGAGATTGCCGGTGCGTCGGCGGACGAATCCGCGGACCAGGGCCATCGCGACGGCCATGCCGACGGCGGCCGAGACGAAGTTCTGCACGCCGAGGCCGGCCATCTGCACGAGGTGGCCCATGGTGGATTCACCGGAGTACGCCTGCCAGTTGGTGTTGGTCACGAAGCTGACCGCGGTGTTCCATGCCAGCGCCGGGGTCATCTCGGTGGCGGGATCGGGCAGGTGCAGTGGCAGGTGTTGTTGCAGCAGCGCGAATCCGAACAGGAACAGGATGCTCACCGCGGAGAACGCCAGCACGCTGCGGGCGTAAACCGGCCACGCCTGTTCGCCCTCGGGGTCGGCGCCGATGAGGCGGTAGATCACCCGCTCGACGCGGGAATGTTTGGTGGTGCTGTAGACCCGGTACATGTAGTCGCCCAGCGGTTTGTGCACCAGGATCAGGGCGAGTACGAGTGAGCCGGTGAACAAGATTCCCGCGGTGGTGGTACTCACTAGAACCTCTCGGGGAAGAGCAGGGCCGCGATCAGGAAGACGGCGAGAAGTACGACCAGGACCAGGCCGACGGCGTTGTCGACGTTCACAACCGCTCCACCGCCCTCTGGATCACGCCGAGCAGGGCGAAGACCGCCACGGTCAGCACGATGAACACCAGAACAGTCATCTCTCGTTTCCTTCCGCTGAAAGCCCCGCCGGGTCGGCGATCCGAATCGGCCACCGCTACCTCCTCGGCGGGGTGACGGGGCGTTTTCCACGGTGAACCTGTCGCGGGTTCAGTGGACAGTCAACTCCAGCGCGGGTCGGATCCGAGGTTCGTTGACGGATCCTTAGCGCCCACCGCAGCGTCTTGACGTTGCGTTGACGTCTGCGCGTCCTGGCGACAGGCACCCTCCTGTGCAATCGGCCCAATGCGACCGATTTCGCGGCGCTTCGGGGCGCCGCGGGGTTTCTCGGGTGGCGGGCCATTCGCCGTGGGGATCCCGATCACGGCTCGACTTTCGAGCAGCAGAACTACCGGTATCCGGGAGTTCAGCTGCGCACCCGACTGCGAGCAGGACCGCGAACACGTGGAGGATGTCGAGGAGCAGAGCTCGCCGCGCCACCGGGGTGCGGGGCGGCCTGTCCGGTGACCCCGGCGCCGACCGCGCTCACCGCCGATTACGCGCGCAGGCTCAGGTCCCGGTGTGCGGGGTCGATGCGGAGCGCGATCTGGCACACCATCGCATCGCTGTGCTTGCGTAGCGCGTGTGCGATCTCGTCGGCGCGGTGGGTGGGCAGGAGCCGGTGCCAGGTGGTGGCGGGTTCGATGGTGGCCAGCAGGACGAAGGTGTGCTGGTGAGGGAAATGGGTGCGAACATACCGGGCGAGGGACCGGCCGACCGAGTTGTCGGTGTCCTCGATCAGAATCAGTTCGGTATAGGGGTATCGCGACTGCCACTGCCGGGTGAACTCGGTGGTGGATTCGTGGGGGTGGCAGACACGGATCGCGACCGGCGCAGGCGTCATCGTCACCGCCGCGGACAACGCCATCCGGCCCAGCTCCGTCACCCCGGACACCGGGACCAACACCGTCGGCCGCATTTTGATGGTGCGCGAGTCCATGGAGTCCGGGCCGAGGGTGAGCCGCTCACCGATGTGTTCATAGGCTGCGCGGACCCGTTCCATCCCGGCCACCAGCACCGGTAGCGCGACGACGATCAGCCACGCCCCCTCGGTGAACTTCATCGCCGCCGTCACCATCGCCGCGACCGCCGTCAGTGCCGCACCGGTGCCGTTGAGGGCGGCACGCCATGTCCACCCGGGCGTCCGTTCGGCGCGCCAATGCCGCACCATCCCGACCTGCGCCAGGGTGAATCCGACGAACACGCCGATCGCGAACAGTGGAACGAGGGCGTTCATGTTTCCGCCGGATCCGACCAACAGCACCCCAGCGGCGACCCCCAGTGTCAGTACCCCGTACCGATACACCTCCCGTGAACTTTTACGGGCGAAGCGGTGCGGTAAGACGTTGTCGTCGGCGAGGATCCGCATCAGCGTCGGCAGGCCGCCGTACGAGGTGTTCGCCGCCAGCGCCAGCAGCACGACCGTCGCGAACTGGACGACGTAGTAGCCGACCCCGTCGCCGAGCGACGCCGCGGTGAGCTGGGAGAGCACGGTGGTGCCGTCGACCGGGGCGAGCGAGAACTTCTCGATCAACACGGCCAGCCCGATCAGCATCGTCCCGAGAAGCACACCCAGTGCCACTTCGGCGCGCTGAGCATTCACCACCCGGGGCGTCTTGAAGCTCGGGACGGCGTTCGCGATCGCCTCCACACCCGTCAGCGCCGCGCACCCACTCGAGAAAGCCTTGAGCAACAGGAGGATGCCGATCGTCTGGGCGTGGCCGGGGACGACACCGCCCCCGACGGTGCTCGCCGGTTCCGAGCGGAGAAGGCCGGCGACGATGACGGTGAAGATGCCCGCGACGAACACGACCGTCGGGATCATGAACGCCCGCGCCGAATCCGCGATGCCCCGCAGATTCAGGGCAGTGATACCGAGCAGGATCACCAGCGCGATCCACACGGTGTAGGGCAACAGAGCGGGAAAGGCCGACGTCAGTGCGGCCACGCCGGCGGCGATCGACACCGCGACGTTGAGAACGTAGTCGACGATCAGCGACGCCGCCGCGGTCAGGCTCGACCGCCGCCCCAGTCGCGTGCGCGCCACCGCGTAGGCGCCCCCTCCGCCCGGGAACGCCGCGATCACCTGACGATAGGACGCAACCAGTACGGCCAGCAGTGCGGCGATGGCGAGAGTGACCGGGAGGGCGAAACCCAGACCCGCCCCGCCGGCCACCGCCAGCACCAGGACGATGGCCTCGGGCCCGTAGGACACCGAGGCCATCGCATCGAGGGAGAGCCCCGCCAACCCGGTAGCGACGGAGAGTTCCCTCTTTCCCTCACCGCGGGGACGAACGGTCTGCGACGACGCCACACCCCGGTGGCCGATCATGACTGCGTGTCTCACACGATCAGCCTCCGGATGCCGGCGAGCGCAGAGTAGGGGTTTGATACCTTCTTGACGCGTCCGGGCCGAGTCCTTACGAACTCGTGCGGCGCACGGATCATTACCTCCGGGTCGATTGGTGCTGCCGCCCAGAAGAACTCACATCCCGCGGTGGCCACGCCGTGACGGGCCCACGAGGGGCGGGGCGGGTGTTGAGGTAGCGGATCATCAGGGCGGCCCCGAGAAACGATCCGAGGAGCAAGAAGGTGATCAACAGATTACCCACGACGAGGCTTCCCTTCACACAATGGCGTCACACAATGGCGTCGAACAGAACCAGGCCAGCGTCGTCCGCCGGTGGCCGCGTGAGAAGACACCCGGCACATTCTTCGCGAGATCCATACGCGCACCACCCGGCGAAAGCGCGCGCGGGCCTCCTGTCACCACTCGAGGCAGGGCAGGTGCCGGACTGTACCGCGCCACACCGAGTCAGGATTGCCGCTCGTGTGCGAGGTCGACGAGTCGATGCGCCAGCGGCGGGTCGAGCTGGACGGTTCGGATCAGGTCACCGGCGTTAATCCCGGATCGGGCTTCAAGCCACGCCACCCAGTCATTTCCTCCGTGGCCGCACGAATGCCGTCGTCTCCCGATGACGTCAGGCGGACCAGCACGTTCTGCTTGCGCTGCAGGTGTGTAAAGAGATGGTGGCCACCCCTTATGGTCATCGGAACCTGGGATACCGAGTCGACCTCCCTTGCGTCCTCGTCGTGGGTGCGGCCCGAACCAGGCCGCCGCCTCCCGCATCACACAGGATCTCGTGGGGTAGGGCCCTGTCGTCAGGGGCGCGTAAGTGGTTCTCACCAGTCAGTCAGTGTTGCGTCAAGAAACTGTCGATCGCCGTCGGGCGGTATGACACTGGCGAGACAGCCGGGCGAACGATAGGGCTCGCCCGCATCGCGTAGGAGTCCGCAGTGACACTTCTCGACGTCCTTCCCTCCCTTCGTGGCACCACCACTTCACGGTTGGATCCGACGGTGTGGCCGGCGACCACCCACTACCACCACGGGCGGATCACTATCGGCGGCGTCGATCTGGACGAGGTGGCCGATCGGTTCGGTTCGCCGACCTACGTACTCGACGAGGTGGGCCTGCGCGGCGCCGGTGCGGCAATCTCGCGCGGATTCCACGCCGCCGAAGTCCTCTGCAGCACCAGTTCTTTGCTCACCAGCGGCGTCGCACAGTCGGTCGCCGAACTGAGCCTGTCGCTGGTCGTGCACTCACAGCACGAAGCGGTGCTCGCTCGACGTAGCGGGGTCGACCCGGGCCGGATTGTTCTCCTGATCAGTTCGGCCGGATCGGGTTCGGGCCCTGCCATGACGCTCGCGGCCGGAGGCGTCGGCCGCATCGTCGTCGACGCCGGTGTCCCGATCGAATCCATCGGTGTGCCCGAGCGGGGGCCTCACAACACCCTCGCGCGTGTCCACGACTTTCGGTCTGCGGATGCCCTGGTCGGGCGAGTCATTGCCGCTCCTGCGCTCGAGCTGATCGGGGTGCGCTGCGACGCCGCACCGAACCCGGACGACATCCGCGATCAGGTGCTGACCGCGGTGGCGGTGATGTGCGATACGTACCGCGAGCACCAGGTGTTGATGACGGAGTTGCATGTCGGTATCGCCACTGATGGCACCGCCATCGACGGAATATCCGGACTCGGCGATGCTCTGGAGAACGCCGTCGAGGAGGCGTGTATTCGAAACCGCTTTCCCCGCCCGCGTATTGCTGTGGATTTCGGTGACTCGGTCACGGAACGAGCGGTGACGGTGTGCCGGGTTCGCGGTGTCGATCGCACCGACTCCGGTGGGCCCGTCGTCGTCGTGGAGGGCAGTGCCGGGTCAGCGGCCGCCGTTGTCGCTGGGGAGCCGGTCGCTGCGGCCATCGCGAACCGCCACCCGCTCGGTCCCACCGAGGTCTTCTCGATCGTCGACAGTCGCGGTGTGGTGGGTGACCATATCTGCTCCGGGGTTGTGCTGTCGCAGGATATTCGAGCCGGGGACGTGGTGGCGCTGGTAGGTCGCGACGGAAGGGACCTGTTGGACTCGGCGAGAGTTGTCTCCGTCGCCCACGGCCGTACCCACCAGATTCAGGCCGACTAGATTTGCGGGCGTTCTCCCGGCAACTTCGCACTGAAGTAGTCGTCCGTAGCGGACACCGACGAACCCGACACCCGGCCCGCCCGACGCACCCGTCGGCTCGGGTGTGAAGCGCGGACTCGAGTCGTGCCGGGTGGAGTCGAGGAGCAGCGATCGGCGCATGCCGTGGGTGGAGTGCGACCCGTCAGATGGTCGGTGCCGACGGACCTCTCGGTCGGCTACGCGTGCAGGGGCCGGACCGGCGGTTACCGAAGTGTGAGGGAAAGCCCGGCTGCCTCGGCATACCTGATCCCGCTCTTCGATGCTGTCGGGATCGTCGCCTGGAGCGAGTCCGGTGCGGATTGTGGCGGCGATCGCGGGGATGCGCCCGGCCGGGCCGTGCACATGGCGAGGGGGCTGGCGAGGTTGCGCCGGCGCCGGTGGTACTCGGACCGGTTGACGGCGTTGGTGCGCAGCCGCATGTGCGTGGGGTTGATGCCGCCGGCGAAGTTGCACTGGTGGCACACCACCGCGTCGTCGGCGCCGGACCACGACGTTGCCCGGCTCGCTGCCCCGGCCGCCAAACTGACCGCGACGGTCAGTCGACGACCAGGCTCGACGCGGCCGACAAACGTGTTCGGTCGATCGAGGGGCCTCGATCGCTGTCGTCGGAGATTTACATTCGGCCACAACGGTCTTCAGTGGACGAGTCGGCCACGGCCGCGCTCAATCGATTGCGACGGGTCCGGTTGTCTCGTTTTCGGACGGGACCGATCGGCGGAGGCTCCACTCACACGTCGATACGCGAACCCATGATCACTGTGCGCCCGCCCGGCAGGCCGAAGTACTCGGCAGCGTCGGCGGTGATGTGGGATGTGGCGATGAACAAGCGCTTGCGCCATTGCGCCATCGTCGGTGCCGTACCCATCTTCAGTTCGATCTTCGACAGGAAATAGGACGCATCCTCGATCGCGATCGGGCCCTCGGTTTCGGCGGGGTCGAGCAGCCGCAGCGCGTCCGGGATGTTCGGCGTTTCCATGTACCCGAAGTGCGCGGTCACATGGACGATCCCGTCCTCTGCGTAGCCGAGACGATCGACCTCCATCCGCTCCGCGTCCGGTACGCGCGGCACCGGCAGCGTGTCGATCGACAGGATCACCACGTGTTCGTGCAGCACGTGATTGTGCTCCACGTTGGCGCGCATCGCCAACGGTGCAGTCCGGTTGCCGCGGTTGAGAAACACCGCGGTGCCGGGGACCCGCAGCAGCTGCGGTCGATGGTCGCGCAGCTGGTCGATGAACGCGCGCAGCGGTCCTTCGGCCTGCTCCCGTGCACGGGTGACAATGTGGCGCCCACGCTGCCAGGTGGTCATCACGGTGAAGGCCAGGAGCCCGATCAGTAGCGGCAGCCACGCCCCGTGCACCAGTTTGGTCAGGTTCGCCGCCAGGAACAGCAGATCGACCACCAGCAAGGCGCCGCCGCCGATCACGACCAGCCACAGCGGGGTGCCCCACTTGGTGCGGGCGACGTAGAAGAACAGCAACGTCGTGATGGAGATGGTCGCGGTCACCGCCATCCCGAACGCATACGCCAACGCCGCCGAGCTGCGGAAAGCGAATACCAGCGTCAGCACCGACACCATCAGCACCCAGTTGATCCACGGAACGTAGATCTGGCCGATCGTCGACTCCGAGGTGTGCGCGACCCGCAGTCTCGGCAGGTAGCCGAGCTGGGCAGCCTGTGATGCCACCGAGTAGGCGCCGGTGATCACCGCCTGGGAGGCGATCACCGTCGCAGCGGTGGCCAGCAGCACCATCGGCCACCGCGCCCAGGCCGGGGCGAGCAGGAAGAACGGGCTGCTCACGGCACTCTGGTCGCCGAGGATGAGCGCCCCCTGACCGAGGTAGCTGAGCGCGCACGCCGGCAGGACGAGTCCGAGCCAGCCGCGGGTGATGGCCCGTCGGCCGAAGTGGCCCATGTCGGCATACAGCGCCTCCGCGCCGGTGACCGCGAGCACGACCGCGGCCAACGCGAAGAACGCGATACCGAAGTGCCCGACCATGAAGGACAGCGCGTAGGTCGGCGAGAGTGCTTTCAGGATTTCCGGGTGCTGGGCGATGCCGGTCACGCCGCAGGCACCGATGGACAGGAACCAGGTGATCATCACCGGCCCGAACAGCCGACCGACCGCCGCGGTGCCGCGGCGTTGAACGGAGAACAGCCCCACGATGATCACCGCCGTGATCGGCACGATCAGCTCTTCCAAGCCGGGTTGGACGACCTTGAGGCCTTCCACCGCGGACAGCACGGAGATCGCGGGTGTGATCATGCTGTCGCCGAAGAACAGGGCGGCGCCGAAGATGCCGAGCCCGGCCAGCACCGCAGCGACGCGACGGCTCTGTGTCCCACCCATGCGCCGCAGCAGCGTGATCAGGGCCATGATGCCGCCCTCGCCGTCGTTGTCGGCGCGCATCACCAGCAGGACGTAGGTCAGGGTGACGATGAGCATCACCGACCAGAAGATGAGCGACACGACGCCGTACACGTTGTCGGTGCTGATCGGCACCGGGTGGGGGTCCGCGGGGTTGAAGACGGTCTGGATGGTGTAGATCGGGCTGGTCCCGATGTCGCCGAACACGACACCGAGCGCGCCGACCACGACGGCGGCCCGCACCGCTTCTCGACCGCCCCCGGCGTGAATCGGCGGACTGACTCCGGGCTTTGTGGGCACGGCGCGCTCCTCATTTTTCGGATCCGCATCCCATCCTGCCGCGGCGCGACGGCGACCGGACCCAAACCGTGGGAGGCGATGCAGCCCGGGCCGACCGCGGGTGTGCGCCGGTCGTCTTCATCGCCATGGCGGAGGTCTTGTCACGGACTGAGTCGGATCAGGTTGCCGCCCGCCCGTGGGCGGTGTCCCCTACGATCGGGTTCCGGTCATACCGGGGTTGTGCAGTCCCGCCGCGGGGTCGGCGGTGATCTGGTCGCTGGTGGTGTCGTAGTCGTAGAGTTCGGCGTAGCGGCCCCAGTCGACGGCGGTGTCGAGTTGCTGGTGGGCGTCGTCTGCGGAGAATCCGCGGCGCAGCAGGTCGAGGAAGAATCCGGCCTTGAGATTGCCGTCGGCGCTGCCGGCGAGCGCCGTGCAGATGGTGCGGACCAGGGGTGCGCGGCGCCGGGCCTGAACGGCGAAGAGCTGTTTGCTGTGTTGGATGTCGGCGGTGGTGAACCGCGCGCCGGTGTCGGTGAGGGAGAGCTCACCGCCGCCGACGGTGATCAGGTCGAGCATGGCGGCCGCGTCGACCAACGGGAGGAGGTCGTCGATTTCGAAGTTCAACTCGGCGGCAATGTCGGGCAGTCCGATGTGACCGCCTCGGGCGTAGACGATCTCGACGAGACCCGCGAGTCCGCCGACCGACGCGGCGGGCAGCGGGTGCCCGGTGGGGGTGGCCTCGGTGGGTTCCGGCCCGGCCCGGTCGGGTGCGCGGCCGGTGAGCAGCCCGTAGAGCTGGTCGACCAACGCCTCGAACGCTGCCGCGCGGCGGTCGCGGGGGCGGGGAAGGGTGACGGGGACCTCGGCGAGGATCCGGCCGGGGTTGGCGCCGAGCACGATCACGCGGTCGGCGAGTTGGACGGCTTCCTCGATGTTGTGGGTGACAATGCAGATGGCCTTGGTGGGAAAGCCCTCGGTGTTCCACAGGCTCACCAGTTCGGTGCGCAGGTTCTCGGCGGTGAGGACGTCGAGGGCGGAGAACGGTTCGTCCATCAGCAGCAGGTCGGGCTCGAGGACGAGAGCGCGGGCGAACCCGACACGCTGGCGCATGCCGCCGGACAGTTCCTTCGGGTAAGCGGATTCGAAGCCGTCGAGACCGATCATGTCGATCGCGGCGAGGGCGCGTTCGCGCCGCTCTGTTTTGGGCACGTTGCGGGCGGCGAGGCCGAGCTCGACGTTGTCCTGCACGGTGAGCCACGGCATCAGCGCGAAGGACTGGAACACCAGCGCCGCCCCCGGGTTGGCGCCGCCCAGTTCGGTGCCGCGGTACCGGACGGTGCCGCTGGTCGGTGCGATCAGGCCGGCGATGGCGCGCAGCAGGGTGGACTTGCCGGAGCCGGACCGACCGAGCAGCGCCACGATCTCGCCGGATCGCAGCTGCAGGTCGATGTTGTCGAGGACACGCAGCTCGTCGCCGGCGGATCCGGGGAAGCTCTTGCTGACCGCGGCGACGTCGATGAGCACGCTGTCGGCGGCGATGGAGTCGATCACCATGGGAATCTCCTGGTCTTCGTAGGTTCGGTCAGAGCGCGTAGCGGCGCTGCGCGAGGTCGTAGAGGCGCCGCCAGAACAGCCGGTTGAGGCCCACCACGTAGAAGCTCATGACGACGACGCCGACGAGAATTCTCGGCGCGTCACCGTCGCGGGTTGCCTCCGCGATGTAGGCGCCCAGACCGGTCGCGACCAGGGTGGTCGAACCGTAGCTGACGACCTCGGCGACGATCGAGGCGTTCCAGGCGCCGCCGGCGGCGGTGATGCCCCCGGTGACGTAGCTGGGGAAGATCGCGGGCAGGATCAGCCTGCGCCACCACAGCTTCCGGGGCAGCTGCAGATTCGCCGCGGCCTCCCGCAGATCGTTGGGCACGGCGCTGGCGCCGGCGATGACGTTGAACAGGATGTACCACTGGGCGCCCAGGCTCATCAGCACGATGCCGCCCCAGTTCAGGCTGATGCCGGTCGAGACCAGCACGGCGGTCGCGACCGGGAACAGGAAGTTCGCCGGGAAACTGGCCAGTACCTGCACCACCGGCTGGGCCAGCCGGGACACTCTCGGGTTCAACCCGATCCACACCCCGATCGGAACCCATACCGCGGTGGCGAACACGACCAGGATCACCACCCGGCCGAAGGTCACCAGGCCCAAACCCAGTGCGTGCCCGACCTCGCCGAAGCCGACGGTCGAGGAGATGTAACCGACCGCGCGGGCGACCCCGTACCCGATTGCCGCGGTCACCGCGCCGGCGAACACCACGTCACCGGCACGCCGACGCCGCAGTGAGATCCGCAGCGGGTGTTCGGCGAGCCCGAACACCGCCATGATCCGATCCAGCGGTGCGACGACCGGGCCGAACACGCGGCCCATCAGCGCCGGGACGTGGGAGCGGCGGAGCACGTTCAGTACCAGGCTCCGTGGCGCTTCGACGGCCTCGGACTCCTCGACCCGGAACCGTTCCGTCCACGCGGTCAGCGGGCGCCAGAACAGCACGTTGACCCCGACCACCATGACCACCATGACCCCGATCGCCAGGAACACCTTGCCCAGGTCGCCTTCGTCGGTGGCCGACGCGACGTACGAGCCGATCCCGGGCAGCGCGTAGCTGTGGTTGTTGACCGACAGCGCCTCGGAGGCGACGAGGAAGAACCAGCCGCCGCCGAAACTCATCATGCCGTTCCAGACCAGGGGGATCATGCCGCTGGGCACGTCGACCCGCCAGAACCGTTGCCACCGTGACAATCTCAGATTCCGGGCCGCCTCGTCGAGTTCGCGTGGCTGCGACGACAGGCTGTGGTAGAAGGCAAAGGTCATGTTCCATGCCTGCGAGGTGAAGATCGCGAAGATCGACGCACACTCGAGGCCGAGTTGCGATCCGGGGAACAGGGCGATGAAACCGGTGATCGTCACCGACAAGAATCCCAGGATCGGCACCGACTGCAGGATGTCCAGGAGCGGCAGCATCACCTTCCGCGCCCGGCGCGAGCGGGCCGCGGTCGTGGCGTAGACGAAGGTGAACACCAGCGAGAGCCCCAGCGCGATGAACATGCGCAGTAGCGACCGGGCGGCGTAGTAGGGCAGCTGCGCCGGGTCGGTGGACACCGTCGACGGTGCGGTGGTCTCGTCGAACGGGACGTTCAACCCGGATGACACCTCGATGATCAGCCACAACAGCACCGCGGCACCGAGGAACACCGCGACGTCGGCCCAACGGGCGCGGGGCCGATCCAGGACGTCGCGGGTCGGGTAGGAACGCAGCACGTTCATGCGTCGGCCCCCATTTCTCCTGGTCGGTTGCTGCGGATCTGCCAGCGCACACGGGTCACCGACGGTTCGAGGCCGAGCCGGCTGACCGCGGACTCCATCGGCCGGTCGTCCCGCTGGTCGCCGAGCAGGTCCGCCCGCACCTCGACGCGTCCCTCGGTCGCGGTGAGGTGAAAGAGGTTGATGCCATGGGGATTCCAGACCATGCGTCGGCTCCTGAGTCGCGGTGCACACCGCGACCGGGCCAGGACTACCTGAGCGCGGTGGGTGCTATACCCGCGCGGGTGCCGGCCGTCGGCGCGATGCGGTGGGGGCTATCGGTAGATGCGGACTATGACTGCCGTCACTCATCGACAACCTCCCTTCGCTCGGCCGAGCGCCGCAAGAGAGGACCGGCACCGGACGCCGGAGGCACCTCTCCTCGTAAGACCTTTGGCACTTCGCGGCGTCACCCAACCATCGGTCGGGAGCCAATCGGGGCGACCCCTTAAGCCGGGGAAGCCTGTCCTGACCCGGGGCGTCTCTCGACGTTCGGGGTCGCTGGCCTGTATCCGCGAAGGAGCCTCAGCGAACGATGGCACCTTGCACGGCACAGTAAACACCCCGACCGGATACCCGCGCAACCGCGGATCGGCAGAACGCGCCGACATCGGCTGTGTGAGAACAGTGTCGGTGTGCTCGGCCGACGCCACCACGCGGGCACTGTTCGCGGTGCCGGCAGGGCCCGATCCGTGTGCTGACCGTCACCCGTGGTTGGCTGCGCCGAGTGTCGGGGGTTTTCGCCTGCGCTCCGGGCCACCCGGATCCTCGGCACGCGGCGGCCGCACCGTCCCGTCGGCGAGTCGATCTTCGCGGTGCCGCTCGTGCGCGAGGTCGACGAGTCGATGCGCGAGCCCCGGGGCCAGCTGGAAGGTGCGGATCAGGTGGCCGGCGTCGTATCCGGACCGGGCTTCGGACCACGCCAGCCACAACAGCGGGATCTGGTCGTCGGGTTGGTCACGCAACTCCGCGGGCAGGCGTTCTCGTAGGTCCGGGTAGGAATCCGCGGCCGGTGACGCCGCGCGACGGGGCGACGCGTGTCGCGGCCACCACCGGATACGAGTCATGAGCAACCCGCTCCCTCCTCGAATGCCCACCTTCGGTGGCGGTCCGTACCGGGTGCGGTGCGGACCCACCTCCACACCTACCCCTGAGGCGTCCTGCTAACGCTTGTCTTGGCGATCCCTTGACACCGAGTCCGCCGAAACCGACGCGCTCTTGACGCACCCACCACCCAGGATCGCGTCCGGAGCCCACCCGCTCCGGCCCTGTGAGAGGGTGCCGGAAACGGGACGCCCGGGCCGGTGGGACCGGGCCCTGTCAGGGGGCGCCGCCCCCACCGGGGGTGCCGCCCATCCCCATCGCGATCTGCACCGTGACGAGCACGATCCAGGCCACCGCGACGGCCAGGAGCCAGAACCACGGCTTTCTCAGCCACCGCTTCATCACGCGCCTTTCCTCCGTTCGGCCCGGCTACAACCACTTGTTACGGGAGAAGGTGCGATACAGGTATACCGACACCGCGGCGATCACCGCCAACACCATCGGATATCCGTACTTCCAATGCAGTTCGGGCATGAAGTCGAAGTTCATGCCGTACACGCCCACCACGCTGGTGATCACGGCGATGATCGCGGCCCACGCGGTGATCTTGCGCATGTCGCTGTTCTGCTGCACCGCCACGGTGGCCAACGTCGCGTCCACCAGGGTGGTCAGCAGGACGTCGAAGTTCGCGATCCGGTCGGTCACGGTGCTCAGGTGATCGTCGACGTCGCGGAAGTGCGAGCGCACCTTCTTCGGCACCGCCGGGGTCGTCACGGCGGCCAGTCGGTGCATCGGTGCGGCGAGTGGCAGTACCGCCCGGCGCATTTCGATGATCTCCCGCTTCATCAGGTACAACGGTTCCACCCCGATCGGGGTGGCCGGATCGAAGACCATCGATTCGAGGACGTCGAGATCGGTCTCCACGGATCGGGTGACCGCGAGGTAGTCGTCGACGATGTGATCGGCGATCGCGTGCAGCACCACCGCCGGCCCGAGCGCGAGCCGCTCGGGGTCGGCCTCGAGCCAGGCCCGCAGATGATGCAGCGCCGAGCGCTGCCCGTGCCGGACGGTGACGACGAAGTCCGCGCCGAGAAAGGCCATGATCTCGCCGGTCTCGACGATCTCGTTGGCCGTGGTCGGTGACTCGTGCTCGACGTAGTGCACCGTCTTGAGCACCGCGAACAGGGTGTCGTCGTAACGCTCGATCTTCGGCCGCTGGTGCGCCTCCAGGGCGTCCTCCACGGCCAGCTCGTGCAACCCGAACGTCTCGGCGACATCCCTGAGCTGCTCGGTACCGGGTTCGAAGAGGCCGAGCCACACGAACCCGGCGCCGCGGGCCCGCACCTCGGCATACGCGTCGGTGTGGCTCCACCGGCCGGGCAGCCGTACCCCGTCGACATAGACGGCGCAGTTCACGACCGTCGGCGATCGTGGCACGCGCGCGGAATCGGCCGTGGTGTCGGCGGAGGCGACGTGCGCCTCCCACTCCGACCGGATCCGGTTCTCGAGCTCCGGATCCGCCGGGCCGTCGGGGTGGAACACCTCCCGCCGGGTACGGTCGGCCCGATCCGGGTCGGGGACCCGTGTCCAGTGCGGACCGGTCCAGCCGCAGCCGCATTGACCGCGCCAGCCCACCACCTCCGCCTCGGGGATGCGGTCGCCGCCGGGCAACAGCACCTCGCCGCGGTTGAATCCGATCGAGCCGCGTCCGTCGGGAGCGACGGCGACCGCCCGGCCCTCGTGCGCACCGTCGTCGGTGGTCCAACCCATATCAGCCCCTGTCTGCGGTGGGTAGTCGGAACAGTCGGTGGGTGGTCGGGACGGTAGCAGGGTGCGGGGTGGACGGCGGGGATGCCCCGACACCCGGTGTCAGGGGATGCGACGGTTCAGGGCGAGACCGGCGCCTGCGGCGGCGGAGACGAACAGGGAGCCGGCGACCAGCCAGGTCCGGCTGGCGTCGCCGCGGGTGATCTCGTACCCGATCTGCTCCTGCAAAGTGTCGTAGACCGAGCGGAGCTCGTCCAGACTGGAGGCGGTGAAGAACGACCCGCCGCCGAGCCGGGCGATCTCCCGCAGCCCGTCGTCGTCGACCGGGACCGGGATGCGTTCGTTCTCGATGGCGACGGTGCCGTGGCGGGTGCCGAAGGAAATGGTGGAGACCGGCACCCCCTTGTCGTGGGCCAGCCGGGCCGCGGTGTACCCGCCGCGCGGATCGTCCGGGCTCTCCGGGACCGTCTGTTTGCCGTCGGACATCAACACGATGTGCGCGGGCGGGGTTTGATCGCTGCCGCCGAGGACGGCGGCCAGGGTGTCGATGGACCCCAGGGCGGCGAAGATGCCCTCGCCGGGCGCGGTCCGCTCGCTCAGCTGCAGCCGGTCGATCGCCCGCTTGACCGCTTCCCGCTCGGTGGTGGGCGCCACCAGCACCGAGGCGGTGCCGGAGAAGGCCACCAGCCCGAGGTTGATCCCCGGGGTCAGGTCGTCGGCGAAGGCCTTGGCGGCCTCCTGCGCCACCGCGATCCGGGACGGTGTCACATCGGTGGCCTGCATCGACAGGGACACGTCGATCACCAGGACGACGATGGCCCGGTTGCGGGGGACCTTCTGGGCGGCGGTGGGCCCGGCCAACGCGACCGCCAGCAGCAGCAGTCCGATCACCATCAACGCGACCGGGAGGTGCCGTTTCGGGCCGGGGCGGTGCGGTGCGACCTTCTCGAGGAGCGCGAGGTTGGTGAACCGCAGGGTGTTGCGGTGCCGCCACCGCTGCACCAGCACGTACCCGGCCGCGAGCGCGAACGCGGTGCCGGCGAACAGCAGCCACCACGGCGAACGGAACTCGGGGAACGTCACCGGTACACCGCCGTCGCGGCGGCGGACCAGGGTGCGGGCCGGTCACCGCGCATGGCGGACCAGGATTCGGCCCGGTCACCGCGGCTGCCGGCCGCGGCGTCGGGGTACCGGGGGTGGCGATCGAGGGTCATCGTGGCTCTTCTTTTCTCTTCTACAGCCAGCGCTGACGTTTGAATACCGCGAACAGGGCGAGGGAGGTGATCAGCATCAGGGCCAGCGCGACCGGGTAGCCGGTGACCCAGTGCAGTTCGGGCATGTGGTCGAAGTTCATCCCGTAGATGGTGCCGACCAGGGTGGGGGCGAACAGGATCGCGGCCCAGGCGGAGATCTTCTTGACCTCCTCGTTCTGGGCGACGCTGGCCTCGGTGAGGTGATGCATCTCCGCGTTCTGTTGCTGCCCGACCAAAGTGGCGTGCACGGTCAGCGCGGTCTGCAGGTGCGCCCGGAAGGAATCGGCCCGCTC
>SEEV01000678.1 GCA_004211695.1 Rhodococcus sp. (in: high G+C Gram-positive bacteria) | reverse complement strand
GAGACCTACACCGTCCACGCCCAGTACATGGTCGCCGCCGACGGCGGCAAGACCGTCGGCCCCGAACTCGGGGTGACAATGGAAGGCCCGACCGGGATCCTCGACATGGTCAGCACCCATTTCACCGCCGACCTGTCGCAGTACTGGGAGGACGACGTCCTGATCACCTGGCTGCTCAACCCCGAGGGCGCCGGATCCTGGAGCAGCGGCGCCATGGCGGCCATGGGCCCCACGTGGGGCAAGCACTCGGAAGAATTCGTCCTGCACTTCACCTTCCGCCCGGACGATCCCGCCCGGTTCGACGAAGAGGCGATCGTTCCGCGGCTGCGGGAGCTGCTCAAGCTGCCCGACCTCGAGTTGCAGGTGCACAAGGTTAGCCACTGGATCCTCGAAGGTGTGCTCGCCGACAAGTACCAGGTCGGCCGGATCTTCCTCGGCGGCGACGCCGCCCACCGGCACCCACCGACCACCGGTCTGGGCCTGAACACCGCCATCCAAGACGCCCACAACCTGGTCTGGAAGCTCGCCGCGGTGATCAAGGGGGACGCCGCCCCCACCCTGCTCGACACCTACGAACCCGAACGCCGCCTCGTCGGCATGCGCAACGTCGACTGGGCCATGTTCACCTTCCTCAACCACATGGTCATCGACGCCGGCCTCGGCCTTATTCCCGGCCAGCCCCTCGAGGCCCAGATCCAGGTGTTCCGGGACTACTTCTCCGACACCCCGATGGGCGAAACCCGCCGGGCTCGTGCGGCCGAGGTGATCAGTACCCAGCGCACCGAATTCCAGGCCCACGACCTCGAAATCGGATTCTCCTACCGGGACGGGGCACTCGTCCCGGACGGCACCGAGGCACCACCGCGCGACCCCATGGGCGGCACCTACTACCCCACCACCCGTCCCGGGCACCGACTCCCGCACGCCTGGCTCGAGCACGACGGCCGGCAGATCTCCACCCACGACCTCACCGGAAACAACGCGCACTTCGTGCTCATCACCGCCGCGGACGGTGCCGCCTGGTCCGACGCCGCCCGGATGGCCAACGACAAGTTCGGCGTCCAGATCAAGGTCGCCCAGATCGGCGACGGCACCGACTACACCGACCCCACCGGACGCTGGAGCGAGCTCCGCCAGATCGACGACACCGGCGCGATCCTGGTCCGCCCCGACAACCACGTCGCCTGGCGCAGCACCGCAGCCGCCGCCGACCCCGCCGACGAGCTCACCCGCGCACTCGGCACCGTGCTCGCACGCTGACACCACCGCACGAACCCCTCCCGCCACGGACAGGCAAGGACACCACGTCTGCCCGTGGCGGCGGGAGCCGGAAAGGACGCACCAACAATGACCGCCCCAGGATGTGAAGTGTTGTGGACCCCGCCGCCCGAGCGGGTCTTCGCCTCGAACATGAGCCGATACCAACGCTGGCTCGCGGCGGAGAAGAACGTCTGCACCACCGACTTCGACTCGCTGTGGTGTTGGTCGATCAGCGACCTCGAGAAGTTCTGGCTCTCGATCTGGGAGTACTTCGACGTGATCTCCTCGGTGCCGCCGCAGGCGGTGCTCGCCGACCCCCAGATGCCCGGGGCCCGGTGGTTCCCCGGCACCGAGCTGAACTGGGCCGAAAACCTGCTCCGCAATACCGATCAGGCCGGGCCGGCGATCATTTCGGTCGACGAGACCGGGACCACCGGGGAACTCTCGCGGACCGAGCTGGTCGCGCAGGTCGCCAACCTCGCCGCCCACTTCCGGAAGATCGGAGTGCAGCCCGGGGACCGGATCGCGGCGATGCTGCCGAACATCGCGCCCACCGTCGTCGCGGTGCTCGCCGCGGCCAGCGTCGGCGCGGTGTGGTCCTGTTGCGCACCGGATTTCGGTGTCAAAGGGTTGGTCGACCGGTTCGCGCAAATCGAGCCGACCGTGCTGATCGGGGTGGACGGCTACCAGTTCAACGGCAAACGCGTCGACCGCCGGGACGTCTTCTCCGCCCTGCTCGACCAACTCCCGACCGTGCGGCACGCCATCGTCGTCGACAACATCGGCCTGCCCTACGACGGCGAGCACCGGCAGACCATCGCCGACTACGCCGATGTGATCGTCGGGAACGCCCAACCACAGTACGAGCAGGTGCCGTTCGATCATCCGCTGTGGATTCTCTACAGCTCCGGCACCACCGGCCTACCCAAGGGCATCGTGCACTCGCACGGCGGAATCCTCCTCGAAGCCCTCAAGGCCAACGCCTTGCACTACGACCTCGGCCCCACCGATCGGGTGTTCATCGCCGCCAGCACCGCCTGGGTGGTGTGGAACATGCTCGTCGACACCATGGTCACCGGCGCGGCGATCGTCACCTACGACGGCAGCCCCACCTACGGGCG
>SEEV01000012.1 GCA_004211695.1 Rhodococcus sp. (in: high G+C Gram-positive bacteria) | reverse complement strand
GAACTCGGCGCCGGCGGCTCCGGCTACCTCGTGCTCGACAAGCCGTGGCCGGCGATGCTCCGCGGCATCTGGGGCGACATGGACCGCTACCGCGAAACCTACTGGTCCCGCTACCCCGAACAGGGCTGGTACTTCGCCGGCGACGGCGCCAAGTACGACGAGGACGGCGCCCTGTGGGTCCTCGGCCGCGTCGACGACGTCATGAACGTCTCCGGACACCGCATCTCCACCTCCGAGGTCGAATCCGCCCTCGTCGGACACCACGGTGTCGCCGAAGCCGCCGTGGTCGGCGCCGCCGACGAGACCACCGGCCAGGGCATCGTCGCGTTCGTCATCCTCCGCGAGGGCGTCGAGAACACCGGCGACACCCTCATCGCCGAACTCAAGGCCGAAGTGTCCCGGGAAATCAGCCCGATCGCCAAGCCCCGCCAGATCACGATCGTCCCCGAACTCCCCAAGACCAGGTCCGGCAAGATCATGCGACGCCTGCTCAAGGACATCGCCGAAGGCCGCGACCTCGGCGACACCTCCACGCTCGTCGACCCCAAGGTCTTCGACACCGTTCGCATTAGAGGCAGTGTGTAACGCAGCGTTTGGTGACGTCTCTGGTCCTTGAAAGCCGGTTGCGCGTCTTGTTCGCATTTGCCACCTAGGCTGCGCTTATGAGTCGGGCCACTAAACGGTATTGGGGCTAGATGCGTGCCTGTTCTACGACCCACGCCGCGACCTGCGTCCGGGAGGTGAATCCCAGCTTGGCCAGGACGTGCTCCACATGGCCTTGTGCGGTGCGCGGTGAGATAACCAGGCGGTCGGCGATGGCCTGATTCGTCAGGCCTTCGGCGATCAGGTCGGCGACTTGGCGTTCTCTTTTGGTCAGTCGCGTCGAAGCGTCGGTCTCGGGTGTGGAGGCACCGGGGAGTTGTTCGTGGAGGGCGTAAGCGATTGCGGCGTCGAAGCCGAACTGTTCACCCTTGCGGTGGGCTGTGTCGAATCCTTTGTCCTTAAGTGCCCGTCGGGTATTCTGTTCGCAATCCATATGGTAAACAACAAGATCGGAATAGAGTACGACAGTACTACCTACCGACCGCGCCAACCCGTCTGCGGCCCCCATTAGAACGGCGGCTCGAAGTGCGTCGCCTTTTGCGTAGCTTGTCCACGCCAGCGACTCAAGGCATGCTGCGGCGAGGCGTGGGCTGTGAACTGTTCGTGTCAATTCCAGTGATTGTTCGAGGAGTAGGACTGCGCGATCAATATCGCCCTGACGCCAGACGGCAATACTTAGAGCCCACTGCGAATGTGACCGATACACGTTCTCGTCGTATGTCTCCGTGATGTCGAGAACACGTTCGTGGCAATCTATAGCCCGATCCGTCAAGCCGGACAGTTCATAAGCCAACCCCAATGAGTAGAGAACGCTGATCTCGAACGCGCGTTCGCCACTCTCACTGAACTCTGCCAGGGCAGTTGCGAGGCGGGAGCACGCATGCGTGAGATTGCCCCCGTAAAGTGCAAACATGCCGTCGGCATTAGCGACAAGAGCGTGTATCAAGGGGTCGTCGGTCCGCGAGGCGAGTGCTCGCCCCTCCTCGACGAATGCCCGTCCGGCCTGAAGGTCACCTTGCACATTGGCCATCACACTGGCGCAATTGATCGATTTGATCTGTTCGAGGGTCGGTGGTCCGCTGCGGCGGGCTAGCAGATCGCCATACCAGCGCCGCCCCTCGTTGTAGAGGCCCTGGGAACCCCAAAACCAGAAGAGCGCGGCGGCGGTGCGCAGACCGGCGGCGGGATCGTCGCCGAGGCTGAATTCGAGGGCTTCTCGGAGGTTCGGTTGTTCCCGTTTCAGGCGGGCGATCCAGTCGAGCTGGTGTGCGCTGATCCACTCTGCTTCCGATTCGACCGCCAACGCCTCGTACCAGTCGCTGTGACGGCGACGCATGGGCATGTCTTCGCCGGTCTGTTCGAGTTTCTCGTACCCGTATTCACGCAGAGTCTCGAGCATCCGGAACCGCACCACCGATCCGTGCTCTTCCCGGATCAGGATCGACTTCTCCACCAACGACATCAGCGTGTCCAGCAATTCGTCCAGGTCAAGTCCTTCGCCGCACACCTGCTCGGCGGCGTCGAGTTCGAAACTCCCAGCGAATACCGTCACCCGACCCCAGACCAGTTGCTCTGCCGCGGAGCACAACTCGAAGCTCCAGTCGATACATAACCGCAGCGTCTGCTGCCGCGACGGTGCACCCCGACTGCCGCGGGTCAGCAGCGCGTAGCGGTCGGTCAGCCGTTCCAGGATCTGCTCGGGCGACATCGCCCGCAACCGGGCCGCGGCCAGCTCGATCGGCAGCGGCAACCCGTCGAGCCGGTGGCAGATCCGGGCGACCGCCGCCGCGTTGTCCTCGGTCAGCGCGAAACCCGGAACTGCCGCAGCGCCGCGTTCGGCGAACAACGACACCGCATCGTATTTGGATAAACCCCGCAGGGAGGGCCGCCGGTCGGGATCGGGGACGGCCAATGATGGGACCCGGAGCACCGCCTCACCGCCGATGCCGAGCGGTTCACGGCTGGTGGCCAGGATCCGCAATCCAGGGCATACCCGCAACAAGGTCTCGGCGAGTTCCGCGATCGCTTCCACCATGTGCTCACAGTTGTCGAGGACCAACAGCACCTCTCGCGGTGCGAGGAACTCGGTCAGTACGTCACGCAGCGGCCGCGCCGAGTGGTCTCGCACCCCCACTGATGTGGCTACCGCGTCGACCAGCGACTCCTCCCGCAGTTCGCCCAACTCGACGAGCCGCACACCGGCGGAGTAGTCACGCAGAACCGCGGCCGCGACGCGCATTGCCAGCCGTGTCTTGCCGACGCCGCCGATTCCTGTCAAGGTCACCAGCCTCGACCCCGTCAGCAGGTTCTTCGCCTTGGTCAGCTCTTGCCGCCGGCCGACGAAACTCGTCAGCTCCAGGGGGAGGCTTCCCGTCGCGCCCAGCGTGGAGGACGGCGCCGCCGATCGTCCATCGCGCGAGGTCTGTTGCTGAGCGTTTCCCTGTGCTTCGGGTTTCACGGGGAGGGCCATTTCGTCGACCGGGACGTCGTGGTCGCGTTGGAGCTGTCGCAGTTCCTCTCCGAGGTCGGCGGCGGTCGCCGGGCGCTGATCGGGTTCGCGGGACATCGCGCGGGCGATCATCGCGGAGACGTCGTCGGGGATTCCGTGCTCCCGCAGATCCGGCACCTCTTGCGTGGTGATTCTCAGGAACTGCGCCACCACCTGCTCCCCGCTGCGACGCTCGAACGCGGCATGACCGGTCAGCGCACTGAACAGGGTTGCGCCGAGGCCGTAGACGTCGGCCGCCGGGCTTGTCGGGTCACCGCCGAGGACCTCCGGCGCGGTATACGCCGGTGATCCGGTGACGTTACCGGTCGCGGTCTCGAAGCCGCCGCTGATGTGTGCGATACCGAAATCCGCCAACTCCGGTTCGCCGTACTCGGTAAGTAAAATGTTCGCGGGTTTAATGTCGCGATGCAGGATGCCGAGTCGGTGCGCTGACTCCACCGCACCCGCCATCTTCACTCCCAGCCTCAACGCCTCTCCCAACGGCAACGGACCGCCGCGGCGGATCAGCGTCTCGAGGGAATCCTGCGGGTGATACGGCATCACGATGTAAGGGCGCCCGCTGTCGGTGGCACCGACCTGCAAGATGCTCACGATGTTCGGGTGCCCGGTCAGCCGGCCCATCGCCCGCTGTTCCCGGAAGAACCGGGCCCGGTTCTGCTCGTCGAGTTCGACGGTGAGTACCTTCACCGCCACCGTGCGGTCCAGGTCCTCCTGGGTGCAGCGGTAGACGACCCCGAATCCGCCGCGGCCGATCTCCTCGGGATCGTCGAATCCGGCGCCTCCCAACTCCGTGGCCGGCGACGGCGGGTACCGCTGCGTGTCGAGCGGATCACCTTCACCCATCGGACGGTCTACTCACTCCGTCGGCTCGTCGTTCCCGCGCGCTAACCCCGACGCACGACCAGCGCAGGTACACCCGTGGACCCACCTTTTCGATGGCGTGCCCTCAAGGATATCGCTGCAATCGGGTTTCTACATGTATAAGGATCCTCGCGGTCACCGCGGTAGCTCTTACGGAATCACCCGATGGTGGCGGCCGCACCCACGCACGCCCACCTGGCGATCGGGACGGCGCCGGCTAGCGCGGCGGGTACTACTGGTGGTGCTCGCGGGCTCTGAGCCCCCCTACCGGTCAACGGTCGCGCAAGGGTCGCTCCCACGGACCAGCTCCACGCGAGAGCACGGCCCGTCGCGGTCGACGCTCCGCGAATGCCGCTTGCTTGGCCGCGAGAACAGGAACGCGGTTCCAGCAGGTACACCTAACACAACAGCGCCGACGATGACCCCAACGGCTGCGAAACCCGCACATACATCCTCCGTCGCGATCTGGTCGGAATCACCTCCAATCCCGGCACCCGCGACGGCATCGTCGGCACCGGCACCGGCACCGGCACGCCTGCATGACACCCACGCAAACACCACCATCACGTTCGTCCGTGGGCAGGCCACGTCCAACGCGTGGTGCAGATCATGTCGTCGACCTTTTGGGACGCTCTGGAAGTGGGGAGCAGCACCGCACCTCGCGGACGCCCCGGTAATCTGCAGGCCGTGGAAGGGCCCAATAATTCGTAGGAATTCCGAGTCGGATTCGGTCTTCGCGGCTACCCCGACAAGGGAGATCCGCCTCCGGCAAGCGCCGAGGACCTGCCCGACCGTCCTGGGCAGCTTGGGTATGCCCGTCACGCTGTGATGGAAGAGGATGTTGTAGCGCCATCGCTTTGTAGCGCTACAGCGCAACGGCTACCACAGGGTCAGCGGTGATCCCGCGAGGCGGGTGGCGCGGCGCAGGTTGTATTCGCTGCGGTTAATGGAATTGGTATCGATTCGCATGTGGGCAGGCATGGTGCCGGCGCGACGGCCTGGGCAGCTGGCCGCCTGAATGTCCCGTGCCCAATCTCTGACACTGCGATCCAAGACCAGCACAGGTTCGTTTGTCGCCGTGAGCGTGCGCCCCGAACCGGGGTGTCGCGAGCGGGTCGCTGAGCCTGAGCCAGAGATGTGTGGCAACGCGGATCGGTTGCGGCGCAAGGATCAGCGTGAACTGCGGGGTCGACGCCGTCGGGGGTGGGGGAGGGGCATCCCGGGAAGGGATGAGGCAGTTCCGGCCGACCGCGTTACCTTCTTGCTGGATGCGTGCTGGTACCTGGAGGGTGGGCGGGGTCCGACAAGAACGACGCCGCTGCTCGATTGTCTTGAGATGCGGCCTGCCCGACAAGCCAACAACGCGTGAAGCATCGAGGTCAGATCCTTCGGCCGAGGCCGCCTCAGTTCGTCCAGGACCTGCTCGACGGCATTGGTTGGGATCCGGAAGTTGTTGCCCCGCCAGGTGGTGGATCCAGTCACGGACCGAAATCGCCATGGTGAGTTTGGGCCCGCCGGTCCACATTTTCTTTCTCTCGGACTACCGAACGATCGTCAGGGATCGGTCATCTGATGCAATGCAGGGCAATCCAAGTCGACCTAGTATCCGCTAGTCGTAGACTTGATGCTGTTGCTAACGAAGTATTCAACTCAGTGGCAGCGTCGAGCCGCCTTATCCACTCTGTATCGCCCCCGCCGAAAACATCAGCTACCTGGGTGCGTCTGACTCAGCGCCGCGGACCGCGGTGGGGCACATCCCTGACATCCAATCCCTTCTTCGCAAGAAACTCACTCAGCAGGTCCGCCACCTGAACATTGTTGCGGTCGGCCATCATGAAATGGCTGTTTCCAGTGATCCCAACTTCCGGCAACTCAAGGTAAGTGGCGTCGCCACCTCGACGATTTACGGTGTTAACGAACTGCTGCGCACGCAATTTCACCACTCGCCACAGCTCTACGCCGTAATCGCTGTGCGGCTCCCTGCTTATGTAGTCGCCCATGACGACCAGGATCGGGATGCGGGTCAACGCATCGAATTCATCTGCCGCTACGAACTGCGGTGCCATAAATGAAGCAAGCAACTCGTTATCAGTCGGAATATCTGCTGGCGATTCGTCGTCGGGAAAAGCGAACTCGCCTGGCTCAATGGCGATGAGAGCCCTAACTAGTTCGGGTCGCATGATCGCTGTGAGCCACGCGTACTGCGCGCTGTGTGAGTGGCAAGTCAGAATGGCGGGGCCTACCGAATCCACCAGTTCCGCGACCGCGCGGCCCATGAAGCGCCTGTGCGGGGCGTCTGGGAACGGCTCTGAACCGGTGTTCGGTGTCTGCTGCGACAGGAATTGCCTGATGGAGTTGGGGTCTGTGGGGAACTTGATTCCGGGGAAGAAGCCGGGTGGCTCGGGCGGGTGCCATGCGCCGAGGCGGAATACTTCCCAAGCGTCAGCTTCGCTGTCGAGAGTGGGGTGCTCGTCGGCCTGGCGGTCCTGCGTACGATCGATTGCAACCCGCCCGGCGCGGCCACGGCGGGGTTGATCGATGATGTAGACGGACCAGTCTCGTCGCGTGAAGATCTGCCAAAAGCCTTCACGACCATCGGGTGTAGACTCCCAGGTCTTGCCGGATTGGCCCACGCCGTGCCACAAGATTACGGGCAGCGATCGAGCTTCCTGGGGAACGAAGTACTGAGCGTAGCCGTGGTCGCCGTGGCATGTGTCGCCGTCGTCGCTCTTGACGACTCTGCCCGCGAAGAACAGGCTGCCCATCGAGCTGAGCGTGATTGGTGATGACTCTGACGTCGCTTCTGTCCGATCGTTTGTCATCGGTGAGACTCCGTTCCCCGCAAAAAGGGCTTAACTGCAACTGTTTTGTCTTTTGGCGCGAGATGGAGAACCGCTCGTACCGCTGGTCTCTGGTCTCTGGTCAGAAGCCGGATGCCTCGCCCGAGAGCCGGACGCAGAGATCCAAAGCACCGTCGGACGGCCCACCCGGCCCGCCCGGTAACATTTATCACAATAGATAGACAGATTGATCCCGTCAAGACCCTTCGATAGCCGCAACAAAACACGTAGATAGTGGCGTTCGGCCGCTGTCTAACGGTAGGGACCTGGCGATGGGCTTTGGTCGACGCACACTTCCGATTCCTGCGTCTGATCAGCCAGGGTGCAACGGTGTCACTATTACTGTGCGGGTTGACCCGAGGACACTCCGACCGACGGCATGAGCGCGGTCGACATGCCTCCATCCACCACGATGTCAACGCCCGTGATCTGGGAGGCTCGAGGACTCGCGAGGAACATGATCGCCTCCGCGACCTCAATGGGCGCGCCGAGCTTCCGCAACGGCAGTCGCGACTCTCGCATCTCCCGCACCGCACGCTGTTTGGGATCCGAAAGGTCGTTAAAGACACCCTCGGTAAGCCCAGTCGTCGTTGGGCCCGGTGACACGCTGTTGCAGCGAATGCCGTCCGGGCCCCACTCCAGCGACATCTGACGCACGAGCATCAGAAGGCCCGCCTTCGCGACCGAATACGCCCCCTGTGGCGGTGCTGGATGGTGTCCGCACACCGATCCCGTGGCCACAATGTTGCCGCGAGACTCGGCCAAATAGGGGTGAGCGGCCTGGCCCAGGGCCCACGTCGCTCGGACATTGAGCGCGACAGCACGGTCGAACGCCTCAACCGGCAGGTCTTTCAGGAAGTAAAGCTCCGGCGCACCCGCGTTGCTCACTAGGACATCAATCCCGCCGAGGAAATCAGCCGACTCCTTGACGACTCGTTTTGCCTCTTCCGCCGAGGTGAGGTCGGCGACGACTGTCGCCACTCGTGTCCCGCTTCTACGCAGCCCCTTTGCGACCTCATCCAGTGCGTCGGCCGAGATGTCGACGAGAACGAGCGCTGCTCCTTCGGCGGCAGCCAGCTCCGCAACCGAACGGCCGATGCCGCTTGCTGCACCTGTTACGACGTAGCGTTGCTTTTCCATCAGTAGTCTCCTCCGAGGATGCCCGTCGTTGCACGTCGCGGATGCGTGGCCTCGTTCGTTCGCCACACTTCCGTAATTTCCAGACCGGTCGGTCTGTGAGCTCGCAGCGGCGGTACGCCGTCGCTGACAAGCATCGACTGATCTGTCTCGTCGACGCCGGTCACTACGCGCCGATGGCGACCATTCGACTGCCCTGACATTGACGGCCCTCCTCTATGTGATCGCGCACACTACTTACTCAACTCTCCACTGCAATCCGATCAGTTGCACGCTGGAGGATCGGGTGTGAGCGACCGCGAACTATACTACCGTAACTATCATAATAAATGCGCGCGCTCCTGATATGCAGTAGGCGTGACGACTCCATGCCTCCCCGCAACCGATCAGTCGGTTCAGGGCAACAAAACGCTCCGCGCCAGCCGAATGACGCGATCTCCGGCACGATGACCCCAGAACCTGGCTGGGCATCTCGTCGAAATGTTCAGCTCAGCTTCGCCTCGCAAGGCGGCCCGCGGCCATAAGCGCGTCGGTGACCAACACGATCCGCACGTAAAAGACGGGCACCGGCCGGGGAAGGTGATCCCCGACCTATTGTGTTCGACATGCTCTCGGTGAAGCCCGATCAGGGCGGGAACGCGCTTGTGGACGGGGCGCGAGAGCTTTGCTCCGCGATAGGCTGCCGGCACCGGTCGAGGAGTTGGCATGCGGCCATAGGGCGAGCCCCACTCGTTTGCCGGACGGGACGGACAGTGCCGCACAATGCGACTTGTACCCGTCCGAGTGCCTTCGAGTTCGTTGCGTTCGAGTTAGACGGAGTCGGCGTGGACCGTGTCCCCATGCTGCCTGACGGTGATGTTGGAGTCGACAGTCCTTCCAGTGGCGCGAGACTGGTGTCTCTCGTAATCGCCTAATAACGTCCTCAGATGAGTCATCGTGGTGAAAGCGGCGGGCCACCCCGCGTAAAATGCGAGGTGGTGGATCGCAGCGACAAGTTCCTCTTTCGTCACGCCGTTGCTAAGAGCCCGGCTCAGGTGTGAGTCGATTTGTTCCAGGCGATAAAGCGACATCAGGGAAGCGACCGTAATCAAAGACCGATCACGCAGTGAAAGATTCGTGTCATTCCATATCGCGCCGTATAGGAGTTCGTCCGTCATCTTCGCGAAGTCCGGAGCGAGATCGCCCACCGTGTCACGGGCATCGGTGGGCGCACTTCTTGTTATTTCACCCACTGGTTCCATCCATTTTGAGGATCACATCGACGGTGGCGAGTGACGCACGGCCTGTTCCAGGTGAAGAGCCCTAGGTTCGCCGGGACCCTGAACGATCATGTACTCGGTGACACCCCCGCAGCCGGGTCCGGCCGTATCTTCGGCATGTTCGCACGTCACTCTGCACGCGCCACTACACCTCGGTCAGCGAAGCGGTCGACACGTCACGGAGTGCGCGCACGCACAGGAGCGCGATCAGCGAATAGAACGCGAGGAACCCGCCGAGCGCGAAAGGACCGAACTCGCCCACCAGCTTAGGGGCGATCAATGGCGGAATACTGCCGCCCAGCATGGCACCCACGCTGTAGGTGATGGCCGACGCAGTGTAACGGTGACTCGTCTGGAATTGCTCAGGGAGGAACGCACCCAATGGGGACGCGAGGAAGCCTGAGATAAATAGAGTGACGGAAAGGCAGGTTGCGAAAGCTGCGAGATTTCCGATGCTCAAGATCGGGAACAACACCAGGGACCAGACGAGTGCGGCGAAGTTGGCTTGGACGAGTAGCTTGCGTCGCCGGAACCTATCGCTGAGCAGTCCACTAGTCAGCGATCCGAGGAGCACAAAGACGCCTCCGATGGTCAGGGCAAAGAAGATAGCATTCCGGCTCAGGCCAAGGTCGTTTGACGCGAATGCTGCGAGGTAAGTGGAAGATAAATAGAAGAAGGCTCCCATAGCAATACCGACGCCGCAGCCGAGAAAAATTTCGCGGGGCTGGTCCTTGATCGCCGCGACAACGGGCATGCGCCGCACCCCATCGTCTTCCAACGCCTTCTTGAAGACGGGTGTCTCATCCGTTTGGAGTCGCACGTAGAGGCCGATGATCAGCAGTACCGAGCTCGCCAGGAAGGGCACCCTCCAACCCCATGAGAGAAAGACTTCGTCGCTCATACTTAGTCCGGTGAGGAAGAAGGTACCGTTGCCGAGTACGAATGCTCCGGCTGATCCCAACTGAGGCCACATCGCCCAGCGGCCACGTTGTTTCGGAGGTGCGTGTTCACCAGCGAAGAGATTCGCACCTGCCCATTCGCCACCCGCCGTGAGTCCCTGTACGAAGCGCAGTACCACGAGAATGATCGGTGCACCAACGCCGATGGTTGAGGCGGTCGGCAGAAACCCGATCGCAGTGGTCGCGATCCCCATAACGACCAGGGTGACTATGAGTGTTGTCTTCCGGCCGAACTTATCTCCGAAGTGGCCGAAGAGGAGCCCGCCGGCAGGCCTGGCGACGAAGGCGACGCCGAAGGTCGCGAAGGATGCAACGAGGGCCGCTGAGTCGCCGAGACCGGGGAAGAAGACGTGTGGGAATACCAGTGCGGCGGCCAATCCGTAAATCGTGAAGTCGTAGTACTCGATGACTTGACCCATGGCGCTCGTCCACTTCACGAGACGCCGCTTCTTGCCACTCGATTTGACGTGCGCTGGTGCCGGGGGTCGTCCCTCGGGGTTGAGCACGGATGGCTGAGACATGAGTTTCCAATCCTGTAGGTGTATGGCGATGCTGAAATCGTGAAGAGGTACTAGTCCGCAGCCGCCCTGCACTCAGCGGTGCGACGTTCGCCATATCGAGAAGAGTCGTGCGTAAGGAGACGAAGACCGAGACAGATTCAACGTGCGTTGATGTTCGCCGGATGCTGCGTCCGGCGTGATCGACGCGAATGCACATTCCGTTGCTGCAATAGTCTGGGAGAGATCTCATTTCCGAGACGACCCAACTGAGCAGAGGGCTGAACCTATGTGGGGACCTCGTGACCTGCCGTCGCGCACCCCTGGAGGAGCTGCGACGCTTATGTTGGCCCAGGCTGAAGGTGTTATAGCTGAAGTGAGGCGACGCCAGCGGCGGACCAGTTCTGATATGTCTCGTCTCCGACGGCCCGTGTCAATGTCACGAGAGCCTCGATGAGTGGGTAATCGCCACCAGACTCCGTGGCGATATCGAGAGCGAGCTGGGCATCTTTCCGTACGATCGCGGTGGTGGCATCGAAGACGCCGCGGGTCACGCTCAATCTTGCATACTGCTCTTGTGCCATCGCGGGGTCGGACGACAGCCAGTTGCGTCCGCTGCTTGCTTCGAATACCTGGTTTGCCACCGCCATATCGATCCCATATCCGCGAAGTAGCCGCCCGACTTCGGCGACCGCCAAGGTGCTCAAGTTGCCGATTACGTTGTTCGCCACCTTGATCAGCTGCGCATTCCCGACCGGGCCGCAGCTAAAGACATGCCCCAGAAGTTCCAATTGTGGTCGGACCGACTCCATGGCGGTGTAGTCACCTGCTGCGAGAATTGAGAGGCTTCCGCGGTTCGCATGGCTGGCGCCGCCGCTAATCGGGGCGTCGACGACCTTGATTCCTCGCGCTTCGACCTGTCGCTGCACGTCCAGGATCGCCTGGCGGCCTATGGTGCTCATCACGACCACGATGCGCGGAGCCGAGTCGCCAGCGGAGATATCGGCGGATGCGAGACCGTGCTCTCCCAATAGCACCTCGCGCACCTGGTCCGCATTCGCGACTACGATAAGGGCGACGTCAACTGCGCGACAGTCCGAGAGTCGGGTGGCCGTCGTGGCACCAGCAGCGCTCATGACTTCCATGGGCTCCGCGCGGCTGTCGTGGACTGTCAACGGAACGCCGGCGTCGAGGAGACGATGCGCAATCGGCATGCCCATTGCCCCCAGTCCCACTACCGCAGTCGATCTCATCAAATCCTTCTCCTCTGATGGGATGTGACGCTTCGCCTGAGCCCGTGAGCTCCTCGTCGAAACCGCGGTGTGCTCGTCACATCGTGCTTCGCAACGTCAGGACATCGATTCGTTCCGGCGATCTCGGACGAGCAATGAGGACGCCGCGGTGCCGTATTTAACCTAATAAATATGCCTGTGTGAGCGTAGACACAGTCTGTTGGCAACGTCAAGGTTCTCGTGCGTCGAACCTGCTCCGCCGCCTCCGGCGCTTCTAATGGGGTTCCTGCTCGACCTCTGTTCGCGGGGTGTCAGAGCCGTCCGGGAAATCCTTCTTTTGCGACTCAGGCGTGTCGGTGCGGGGACGGTCCGAGGATGTGCCGACATCGATCGACCAATGGTGCGAGGAGGCGCCCGTGGATTGCCGGAATGCGAGCCCGTGTGCGTTAGCGCAGCTTGCGCGCGCCTGTGGGACGAACTCTTCCTGTGGAACGTCATCACATGAGCATTCGCCGCGAGATGCTCAGGCCTCACCGCTTGGCTTGCCTATCGCCTTGGGTAGCATCTCTTCCTCCGTCTCGGCAGGCAGCGGAGAAATCAGGACCGCGATGCACGCCTCGGCCAGTCAAGGTGACGCGCTGGAGGCTATTGACACCGCGAATTTAGAGTGACTAGCATCACCTCAAGCAATCTATTGTAATAAATAGTCACCGTCCGACGTGTTGCCGGCTCGCCGAGCGAAGCAGCGTCTGCGCGCAACACGAGCTGCCATGACCTGTTGAGACGGGTCGTACCCGATGCACCAGCTGCCACGGTGGATGCCATAGAGAAGTTGGCAACGCTCGAACGGTTCTCTCGCAACATTTTCGGAATGACATCCTGACGCTCAGCAATCGTCAGGTGCACCCCTCAGTCAACTGTCAGCAAGCTCTAGGAGAAGAGAATGGCCAATATGATCGGCGTCGACGTGGGCGGCACCTTCACGGACGTGGTGTGTGTTCGTGACGGACAGATCGAGACGATCAAGGTTGCCACCAATGTTACCGAGACCTACAAAGGCGTCTTACAGGGCGCCGAGGAGGCCGGTGTGGGCACGGTGGACGTTTTCAACCATGCCAGTACCCACGGGCTCAACGCGATTATCACGCGAAAACTGCCCAAGATTGGATTCCTAACCACCGCGGGTCACCGCGACATGCTCGACATGGCGAGGGCGCTGCGACCGCCGGAGGCGAATACGGACCCGCATTGGCGGCGCAGCTTCAGCGACGTCAGCAAACCCATTGTCCCACGCTACCTGCGGCGAGGGATCGTCGAACGCTTGGCAGCATCGGGTGATGTCGTCGTGCCGCTGGATGAGGCGCAGGCGCGCAACGAACTCGAGGTGTTGCGGCGGTGCAACGTAGAAGGTATCGCGATCTGCCTGTTGAACGCATACGTCGATGGAACGCACGAGGAGCGCTTGCGGGAGTTGGTGCGCGAGATCCTCGGTGACATCCCCTGCTCGATTTCCAGCGAGGTCTCGCCCTTGGCCCTGGAGTACGCACGCGCATCGACCACGACCGTGGACACGGTGTGCAAAATCATCTACGAGACCTATACCGAGCGGCTGCAGAAGGGCCTCGCCGAGTTGGGATTTCGCGGCCAGCTGAACTTCGCCGATTGCGCTGCGACTCTGGCACCAGTCGACGTCGCCATGAAGGAGCCGTCTCGCGTCCTCTTCTCTGGTCCGGCTGCGGGTACCATGGCGTGCGCCCACCTGGGGCGGGCCATCGATTCCGAGAATCTGCTGTGCGCCGACGTCGGGGGAACGTCATGTGACATCAGCGTCGTCACGAACAATGAACCAGTCGTAAAGACCTCGTTCGAACTGGAGCACGATCTGGTCGTCAACACTCTGTCGAATGAGGTCGTCAGTGTGGGGGCCGGCGGCGGGAGCATCGTGCGAGTGTCTCCAGTCGGGGAGCTCCAGGTAGGGCCTGAGAGCGCGGGCGCCGACCCGGGACCCGCATGCTACGGGAGGGGCGGCGTCGAGCCCACGACCACCGACATGTTCCTGTTGATCGGAATCCTCGACGGCGAACGGTTCGCCGCCGGGCGCGCACGGCTGGACCCAAACCTCGCAAGGGCGGCGTTCGAACGACTCGACTCGCGATTCACCTTCCCCGATCGGGTGCGCTTCGCCTACCAGATGGCATTGAACAATGTGTCCGAGGGCATCACCGACGTCGTGGTCAAGAACGGGATCGATCCGAGGGACTACTCGCTGGTCGCGTTCGGGGCCGCTGGTCCGATGATGTTGCCGGCACTGCTCGATCAGATGCCACTCAAGAGCGTGATCGTTCCACCCTATCCGGGCCTGTTCTCGGCGATGGGCCTGGTGAGTGCAGACCAGGTGCACGCCGACAAGCGCAGCGCCTACCGCATCCTGAGTGCAGACGTCGCAGACGAGATCGACCAGATCTACACGCGCATGGAGGTCTCGATGCGCGAGGCACTCGGTGAGGACGCCGGTCGGGCTGAGTTCAAGCGTGTCTTCGACGGTCAACTCGTCGGGCAGGTATGGGACACGCCATTCGTACCCGTGCCGTCCGGGAAGATCACTCCTGACGCGATCGAACAGATGATCACCAACTTCCACGACGCGTACGAGCAGCGATCCGGCAACCGGTTCCCGTCAACGCCCGTGCAGACGGTCACCTTCCGCCTCCAAGCGGTGGTGGCGACGGACAAGGTCGACTACCCGAGGCCTGCGCGGCGTTCGGCGGGTTCCGGCCCCACTCCGGTTCGATCCACGACTCTGAGGTACATCGCGGACACAGACCTCGACGCTGCGGAGTACGAGCGATCCGAACTGCTGGTGGACGATGTGATCGACGGACCCGCAGTCATCAGGGAGCCGCTCTCCACGACGTTTGTCGGATCAGGACAGTCGGCGAGGATCGGCGCTGTCGGCGAAATCGTCATTACCCGCACCACCGCCTAGCCGCCATTCTCTGATTTCACTTCGAAGGAGCTCTCAGTGACTGCCTCACTGGACATTTCTACGACGCCAGACCCGACCAACGCCTTCGACACGCTCCTGCGGGACCTGAGCGACGACGACTTCGCAGAGCGATACGGAACGGATCCGTTCACCGCGACGGTGTTGTCGAATCGTCTGCGATTCGCGGCGCAACACGTCGCCACCGGGCTGCTGTACCGTGCCTTCTCTCCCATCATCGCGCTCGCCATGGACTACGTCTGCGCGATCTGTGGTCCGCCCGAGCAGAACTATCGGATGGTCACAGCCACGAATGGTCTCTCGATATTCCTGGGCACGATCCAGGACGGCGTCCGAATCGCGGTCGAGGAGTACGGGATCGAGCGTTTGGTTCCGGGCGACCTGCTCATCTGCAACGACCCGACGCGTATGGGGAACCACGCGAACGACGTCTGCTTCATCCGCCCGGTCTTCCACGAGGGTCGGATCATCAGTTTCATGGTGCTCCGCGCACATGTGATCGACGTCGGCGGCGTGACCCCTGGCGGCTTCAGCACGACAAAGCAGAATCTCTACGAGAGCGGGCTGGTCATCAGTCCGCGCCTGCTCTTCCACGCTGAAGAACCAGTCCGCGAAACGTTCAGCATGATCTTCGACAACGCGCGCTTCGGCGAGGTCCAGCTCCCCGATTACAAGACCATCCATGGTTGCTGTCGGTTCGGCGAGACACTCATCCGCGAGAGTGTCGAGCGTTACGGTGTGGACGCCTACCTCGGAACCCTGAACTACAGCTGCGATGTGAGCGCCGAGAAGATGCACCTGGCGATCTCCCAACTTCCTGACGGGGACTATCGCGGCTCGGCGAGTCTCGATGCCGACGCCGTCGCCGATGACGAGGAATATCGAGTCGTACTGCACCTCAGGAAGCGAGCCGATCGGATTGAGGTCGACTTCAGCGGATCCTCCCGCCAGGCTCGGTCGTCGATCAATGCCGGCCCGCTGGATGCCAAGACCGGCGTCGGAGTGGGACTGAAGATGATGTTGGACCCCAGAGGACACTTCACCTCGGGTTCGTACCGTCCACTGGACATCGTTCTTCCACCCGGTTCGATCGCCAGTGCCCTACCACCCGACGGAGCCATTTTCTACTTCTGGGAAGTGCAGAATGCCATCATGACCGCGCTTGTCGAAGCGCTGGGTGATGTCCTCGGAGAGAAAACAATCGCGGGGGACTGCGGTTCGTCTACCAGTCACAACGCTTACGGGGTTAGCGAAGACGGCGAGCCGTGGGCGTGCTCCGCGATGGCCGGCGCCGAGACAGGGCCGATCGGCGCCGACAGCAACGCCGACGGAGAGGGCCAGATCTGCGCATATCTGATCAACATCATCAGCCCATCGACCGAAGGTCTCGAAGCTCAATTCCCGGTCATGGTGATGCGCAAGGAGTACACGTGCGACAGTTCGGGCGCTGGGACTCACAGGGGTGGGCCATCGATCTTGAAGGACATTATGTGGACTGCGCCAGCCGAGCACCAGACGGGCGCCTTGCGGTTCCGATACGCAACCGGTCTCGGCGTCGAAGGCGGCCGTGACGGTGCTCAGGGTGGGGTTTGGATCTTCGATCAAGACGGAAGACCAGTAGGGGCAGACGGTTTCGTGTCCACCGACTCGAGTGCGTATGCCTCGTCTACGCCGGTGGCCGGGTTGCTCGACCCGAAAACGAGGGTCTTGTCGCCCTCCGGTCTGCCCGCGTATCCCGCGAGTGAGATCCCCTGGCGCACCGGTGCCGGTGCAACGTGGCGGTACACAACAAACGCAGGTGGCGGCTGGGGCCGGCCGGAGCACCGCGACCCGGACGCGGTGCGGCGTGACGTGCGTGACGGGTACGTATCGATCGATGAGGCTGCAAACACATACCGGGTCCGCATCATCGGAGACCCGGCGAACGACCCCGAGGGTCTGCAAATCGATCACGACGCCACAGCTGGCCTTCGTGCCGCCGACGGCAACGGCCCAGTTTCCACCAATTCACAGGAGTAGATAGATGCCCGTACATTTCCGACGCCCCACGGATCGGCACCTCTTCGTTGAGCGCACGCAGGTCGACGGCGACTGTCCGGCGTGCAGGCGCCACGAGCTTCATCGCTATCCGGTCCTCTGTGAGGACGGATGGTTCGACGTGGTCAAGTGCGCACACTGTCTGACGTCAATCTCGCGCCAGCCTGGGCCGAAACTTGGTCCTGTAGAGCTGCTTTCCGATTTCTTGTAAGAGCCGGAATCCGCGTCCGCTGAGGCGCCGGGCGACCGACTCCGACCCAGACGCACCTATGAGCGACGGTCGAGCCCGCGCCTCAGCGCAGACTCTCTGACGAGCGGTCCGGTGATGTGTTCGCCGCCTCCGCGCGGGATATTCCGAAAGCCCATGCGCTGCCGACTCATTCCCGGACCATGAAGCCCTGTTTCCGTAGTAAGCGCTTGTGGCTGTGTTCACTTCAACGACCACTCCCCGAGTGGTCCTTCTCGGGATTACCACCAACCACTGCTCCATTACGACACTACGAGAGGCACTCCATGTCCGATATCGAGAAGAAGTTGATGGTGGAGGAGACCGGCGGTGCCCGACAGCCTGCTACGAGTTCGTCGGCCAGTACGTCTCGGTCGGTCGGGTGGCGCAATATCGACCGGAATGCTTGGAAAGTAACGCTCTTGTCGCTCGGCGGGTGGGCGCTGGTCAGCACCGACACTGCACTGTGGGGTCTCAACTACCCTTTGGTCGCTGACGACTTCGGTATCAGCGACAACATGGTGGGTCTCATCTACGCCTTCATTTACGGTGCGGGGGCGATCTCCGCGTTCGTCGCAGGCCCCCTGATGGACCGATTCGGTCGCAAGCCGGTTTTTCAGATGTGCCTGCTCTTCGCCATTCTCGGCAGTCTGCTAACCGCTGGCGCGATGGGACTTGTTGTCCTGATCATCGCACGATGCGTCACCCAGGCCGGTGCGCAGGCCGAATGGATGGCTGGCCAAGTAATGGTCGCCGAAGAGGCGCCGCCCGGTATCCGCGGCCGACTCATCGGACTCGCCCAGATCGGCTACCCCCTCGGGTTCTTCTTCGGTGGCATCCTGTCGGTGCTGATAGTTCCCACGCTCGGTTGGCGGTGGCTCTTCGTCTTCGGAGTACTGCCTGTCCTCATCATGATTTGGGCCAGACGGGCGATCAAGGAGAGCGGACACTTCACGGCAGTTGCTGCCATCACCTCGTCATCGAACCGCGGTGACTTCCGTCAGATCTTCAACCGGGAGTATCGTCGAACTTCAATCGCAATGGTGTCCTGGTCGCTCTTCTTCACATTCGGCTTCGGCGGACTCGCGAGTTACCTACCCACAGTCTTCGAGCGATTCGACATTGGCCTCGACAAGCTCTACCTCTGCAACATCATCGCAACCGGCGTCGCGGGGATCGGATACATCACCTGTGCAGTGGTGGGCGAGCGGATTGGCCGTCGCGAGGCCACCGTCATCTGGCTGCTGTGCGGCGCGGCCGCAGGTGTCTACATGGCGGTCGACGGCCGGACATTCGTGACCCTGACGATCGGGTACTCCCTGTTCTACTTCTTCGCGGTGGCCAATATCGCCTCCGCGATCGGATTCGTCGCGGAGAGTTTCCCGACGCGGCTTCGCGGCACGGGTGCGAACCTCGCGACCGGAACGCAGATGGTCGGATTCGTCATTTGCGGGTTGACCGGTCCGATGATGATCAACGAGCTGGGGGTCGTCACCAGTCTGTGGATCTGGCTGGTGGTGTGCCAGGTGTTCGCGGCCCTGTCGATGCTCGGCATGAAGCGCATCAAGCCGGGCATGGAACTGTCGGACGTGGCTGCCCCTGCCTAGGACCGGACCGCGACGGATTTCGTCGGTCGTCCGTGGGCCCGATCGGCGCACTAGGCCGTGTTTCAAAAGTGGCTCAACTGTGTGTATTCGATCAGTGGACGTGTCGCTGTCGTTGAACGAGTGAGGTCTCCGGTATGTGGGTTTAGCAACCAGCAAGAACCTGAATATCGGAAACCTCGGGCCCAGCGTCGTGGTGCAGGGGCGGGCAGACCTCACCGACGCGCAATGGGCGCGGTTGGGCCGCTGCTGCCTCGGGCAAGAAGGCGGGCCGCTGCCGAGTGGACAAAACGTCAGCTCTTTGAAGGGGGCCGTTCGTCTGAGAACCCCGTGCGCCGCGGGGGCTGCGATCGGTCGACCGCGATCCAATGACGGCGGGCCAGCCGGCCGCTGGATTATGTGGCGGATTCGGACGGGTATGCCTTCGCGAGCCGTGCCGGCCCGGTACGGGCCGTGGCAGACGGTGTACGGGTTGTTCCGGCTGCTGGCGGCGGGGCTGTGGACGCGGATCCTGACGGCGTTGCAGGCACTTGATGCCGCGGCTGCGATCGTGGGGGACGTCAGTCCCCGCGACCCTCCCGCGGGCCCGCACACGGCAGGCGCCCGCAGGGATTCAGACTCGCAGTCCGAGCCGCCCGGCGGGTCGAGCCCGAGCCCGCCGACCACGCGTTGGAACGCTCCCGCGGTGGGTGGAGCACCAAGACGCATTTGGCCTACGAGCAGGGTCGAAGAACACGGTCTCCTATGGTCACCACCGATCAGCGCGGTGGCCGTCCGCAGTTCACCGTCGTTTCGTCGGGATCAGCATGCCTCGTCCTCGCTGCGGGCGGCCCCGGACCAGCCCTGAGCGGCTGCTGGCGATCAACGCCGCGAACCGGGCCTTCCTGCGCAAGCGTGGAATTTGCACGACCATCCCGGTTAAGGTCGACCAGGCTGCTCACCGGACGAGGAAAGGATCGTCGGGTGGTCGGCCACCGGCGTTCTCCGCCGAGCACTACAAGCAGCCTCAGCCGTCGAGTGCGCATCAACTAAAGTCAAGTAAAAGCGTTCGGTGGCAACCAGATACGACCAAGTCGCCGTCCGCTACGGCCACATCGCTGCCATCAAAAAGCGCTGGTGACCACGTCACTGCAGGATACGTTCATCCGCGAGTATCCGTCCCTCATGGATGCATCTACCCGCCCACGGTATGCGATGATCTGGCGGCGAGTGCCGGCGTCACTTAGCGCAATGCCTGGTGTTATCGGAGTCGGGTTGACTTTCCTATTTATTACAGTAGATACTGACCACTGTAACGGCGGTCACGTCCTTTGGACTTCGCCACCGCGTTCCCCGGCATGCAAATGCCGACTCCATGGGAGGCACACACATGACAAGTATCGACTTTGAGGTCGACGACCTCGTCGGTCTGATCACAATCAACAACCCCGTGAAGTGTCATGCAGTTAGTTCGTCAATGGCGCGGTGGTCCGCGGTCGAAGGTGAAACTGCAGCGTACGACCGGCGCTGTTCAAGCCGTGGTCGTCCCGGATTGACGGAGACGTGCGCGCCGGTGCGGCTGACGTCGCCGTGGCGACGATGGCTACGACTTTCGCATTGACGGAGGGTGGACTCGGACTCGCGCCGACGGTCATCGGCGCGCGCGAGCAGTCGGCAGACGTGTTGCACCTCGTGATCGAGATCTGCGGAAGCGGCTGCGCGCGTATTAAGTCCAAACGCGGCGGCGTCCCGCCAATCGAAAATTTACGCCCTCAGACGGTGTACTGGGCGTCCCGACGGGTCATCCGTCGAGGAGGGTCGACTGCGCGAGGCCCAAGCAACTCGTCACGACGGAACTTCGACCCGCCCCTTCGCCAGTGTCGACGCTAAGGACGCGAAAGAGCTTTTTCACAGCACGGCAAAAGCGCGAGATTGGGGCGCGCATGACCGTGACGGCCATCGGCGGGTCGTTGCAGTCGATCCACGTACCGCAGAGATCATCACAGACAGGAGCAGACAATGGGGAAGATGGACGGAAAGGTCGCCCTCATCACGGGCGGTGCCCGCGGGCAGGGGCGCGCACACGCCATCCGACTGGCGGAGGAGGGCGCCGACATCATCATCACGGACATTGCCGAACAGATCGATGGTGTCCACTACCCTCTCGCGGACGACGCGGATCTGGCCGAGACCACCAAGTTGGTTGAAGAGGTCGGACGGCGGTGCCTGAGTTTCAAAGCCGACGCCCGAGACGCGAAGCGGATGCAAGAGGTCACCGACCAGGCGGTCGCTGAGTTAGGACGCTTGGACACTGTCGTGATCAATCACGGCATCGGACTACCGCACGGCACCGACCGAGATTCCGTGGATATCTGGGATACAGTCATCGCCACCAACCTGAGCGCGGTCTGGCGCACCGTCGTTGCGACTATTCCGCACCTGAAGGCGCACGGCGATGGCGGTTCGATCATCGTGACCGGCTCCGCGGCGTCGCTGGTGGCGATCTTCAACAATGCGGCCTACACCGCGGCCAAACACGGCCTGATCGGTCTGGTCAAGTGCCTTGCCGCGGACCTGGCGCAAGATTGGATTCGGGTGAATGCAATCCTGCCGACCAACGTGAACACGAAACTGTTCGTCAATGACTACAACCTCAAGCGTTTCGCGCCGGCGAAGGCGAATCCGACCATCGACGACATGAAGTTCGCGGCCCAGTCGCTGAATCTGCAACCGATCCCGTGGATCGAGCCGGAAGACGTCGCGCATTCGGTCCTATTCCTCGCGTCCGACGAGGCGAAGTACATAACGGGGATCGCCCTGCCGGTGGATGCCGGAATGACGACCCAACCGCCCGGTATCACGCCGCACATGGGCGCGCGTATCGGCGAGCTTGAATATCTACTCGGACAGAAATAGCCGACACGGCCGACTGTAGAGCGCGTTCGGTGGCGACCGGACGTCATCGACTGACACCAGGTGAGGAAGTCATGACCACCAAGTACCAACTTTTCATCGACGGCAAATGGGTCGATCCGACCGGCGGCGAATGGATCGACTCCCGGGACCCGTATCGCGACGAGGTATGGGCCGAGTTCGCACGCGGAGGCACAAGCGACGTGGACGCCGCAGTCGAGGCCGCGCGCGTCGCCATGACCCGCGGTCCGTGGGCGCAGATGACAGCCAGTCGGCGTGGGGCCATCATGCGCAACATTGGTGATCTCGTCACCAAGAACGCGGTTCAGCTCGTCGAGAGCGAGGTGCGTGACACTGGCAAGTTGTTGGCTGAGGTGCAGAGTCAGGTGTCCTCCGTCGCGGAATGCTGGTACTACTTCGCCGGATTGGCCGACAAGATCGAGGGTGCCTCGATCCCGATCGGCAAGCCCGACACGATCGCGATGACCACCCGTGAACCCGTCGGTGTGGTGGCCGCCCTCACCGCGTGGAATACGCCGTTGTGGTTCGCAGCGGTCAAGTGTGCTCCAGCGCTAGCGGCCGGTTGTGCCGTAGTGGTGAAGCCATCGGAGTTCGCGTCAGCCAGCACACTCGAGTTCGCCGCACTGTTGCAGGACGCCGGCCTCCCCGACGGGGTCTTCAACGTCGTCACCGGCCTCGGTGGCGAGGTCGGCGCCGCGTTGGTCGACCATCCCGACGTCACGAAGATCACCTTCACCGGCGCTGACTCGACCGGAACCAAGGTCTACGAGACCGCTGCGAGGTCGGTCAAGCGCGTGTCCCTGGAACTTGGTGGCAAGTCGCCGAACATCGTGTTCGCCGATGCGAACCTGGATCTGGCGGCGACCGGTGTGCTGACCGGAATCTTCGGCGCGGCAGGCCAAATGTGTTCTGCCGGTTCGCGCCTGTTGGTGCAGCGCGAGATCCGGGAAGAGTTCACCGAGAAGGTCGTCGAGCTGGCCAAGGCGGTGCGGCTCGGTGATCCAATGGATCCGGCGACCCACGTCGGTCCGATCGCCACTCCGCCCCAGTTCCAGAAGGTTCTCGACTACATCAACATCGCGAAGCAGGACGGTGCGCGGTGTGTCCTCGGTGGTCGAAGCGGCGCGGACATTCGCCCCGGTGGTGGCCAGTTTGTCGAGCCCACGATCTTCGACAACGTCACCAACGACATGCGCATCGCCCAGGAGGAGGTCTTCGGACCGATCCTTTCGATCATCGAGTTCGATGACGAGGAGCACGCCGTGCAGATCGCCAACGACGTGGATTTCGGCCTCGTCGCCGGGGTGTGGACCAAGGACCTCGGGCGCGCTATGCGGCTGTCCAAGGCGCTCGAAGTGGGCACGGTCTGGATCAACACCTATCGGACGTACAGCTACATGCTGCCCTTCGGTGGTGTGAAGCGGTCGGGGCTCGGACGCGAGAACGGTGTCAACGCCGTGAACGAATACCTCGAGACCAAGAGCATCGTCATCTCCACCCATGACGGGGCTCCTACTAACCCATTTGTAATGCGATGACGACGAAGTGGAGTGAGCAGATGACTGACAGCATATTTGAGACCGGGGCGCGAATCCGTCGCGAGGTGAACGGCAATGCCGTCGTCGATCGTATCGAGGCCAATACCGATGATTTCTCGCGTCCGATGCAAGATCTTGTGACCAAGTACTGCTTCGGTGAGATCTGGGGTCGGCCCGGGCTCGACCGGCGAAGCCGAAGCATTCTGAACATCGGAATGTTGGCAGCACTGAACAGGCCCGACGCCCTCGCCGGCCATATCCGCGGTGGGCTCAACAACGGGTTGTCGAAGGACGAGATCCAGGAGTGTCTTCTGCAGGTCGCGGTTTACGCGGGAGTGCCAGCGGGCCTGGCGAGCTTCGCAATCGCCAGCAAGGTCTTCGGCGAACTCGACAGCAGCGACTGACGGCGCCGTTCACCGCGCAGATCGCGCAGGCTCACGACCCCGGGCGGGCGGCGCTGTCATCATCGACTGCCGTCTGGGCCACGAATCGTGGTCGTGGACATCAGCCTCGGGTGGTCCGGATGAATCTTCTGGTGGGCGGGAGCTGTCGATTGTTGACACGTTTTCGAAGTTTGGAATGCGCTGGTTGGCTCCGCAAGACAGTAGTTCGCGGGTGGATCGCTGATTAATTTCGATCGTGATCCGAATGTGCAGTTGAGGATTGCTAAAAGTTGTTTGTTCGCCATCACGGGACGCTTGCGACGGGCGTCGAATCCGGCCCAGCGCTCGTGCAGACGCCGTTTTGCCAGTTGCTCGCGGGCCCGGGGCGCCGGTGGCCTTGTCCCGGCGGCGCAGATTCACCCCGGGACGATAGGGCTGCCGGCGATGCCAGGCGGCCTCAATCAGCAACCGCCGCGCGTGCCCGTTGCCGGTTTGGTGATCGCCCACTGTGAGCGGGAGGGGCCGAGGATGACTCGGTGAGAACCAGTCCCACCCAGGCCGGGGCACCGGGATGTAGAGGCGCTGTCGGCGGCCATCCGGGTGATCGCGGCATCCAAACGGTTTCGCTGGCGGAGGGCGGAGAGCATGGTGTCGTACGCGGCCTCCTAGGCCAAGTGCAAAGGGGCTCATCGAAATGCTGGCGGCGCAGCCAGGTGTCGTGCGCCTGCGCCTACGTCGTAGTAAACGAAGGTTCGACTGCCGTTTCTGGCGCCATTGGATCCCGGCGCACGTCTTCACGAAGTGTGTATAAGATCGAGGGCGGCCTCCTGCGCCACGCTCGATAGAGCCCCTTGGGGTGGGTGGGCTTTGAGGTCGAATCCTCAGTGTCACTCGCCACGGTTGATCGCGGCGATGGTCCCAGTAAAGCCGCTGGAATCCAGCAGCGCCATGGACCCTCGGAGAGGTAGCGGCGCTCGCCTGACTGCCACCCATCGTGCATGTCGGCCAGGACCGGACCGACGAGTCGGATAACGGCCGCCGCGTTCGGGAATATGCCCACGACGCGGGCTCTGCGCTTGATCTCCTTGTTTACCCGCTTCCACGGTTGGCCGACCAGATCTTCGACCAGTGCGACCGCGGAAATATGCTGAACGCCAGGACCTCTGCCTTGTTCTGGGCCATCAACGGACCGACCGTGGGGAGAACCGGTCGGCCAACTGATCACGGACCTCGTCCCACGGGGAGGCGGCGGTGGCGGGATCGGGCTGGGCGAAGATCGTGCGAAACACGGCGGCAACCATGTCGAGTGCGACTTGGGCATGTGCGGCCAACAGGTTTCGCGCGAAATGCACCCGACGCCGCTGGCGCCCGAACCCTGGAACGAGCGCCGCAAGGCCGCGACCAGTCCGGCAAGCTGATCGCTGATGGCCCGTCGGACACCGGACAGGCCGCGCTTCTTCGGCGAAGCGAGGAAGCCGCGCCAGAACACCTCGTCCTCACTGTCCCCGACATCGAGGCCTGGGGGTACCACCGCGCTTGCGGGGGCGCACCTCACGCGCACCCTCGGCGGTCGTGACCCCGTGGCGACCCCCACGACCGCAATCGACGTCACCTGCGAGAAGGTGTCACGTACGTGCAGGTAGGTCGCGTCGAGGTAGACGTAAGGAAACGCGGTGTGGTCGAGCGGGCGGTGCGAAATGCGCCGACGACTTCTTCGAGGCCGGCGCAGATCCGCGACACCTCGGACTTGGAAATTCCCGAATCGATTCCCAGTGCCGCTACGAGGTCGTCCACGCTGCGGGTGGAATCTCCGTGTAGTAGGCCTCCATCGCCACCGCGAGTGCGTGGTCGATCCGTCGGCGGGGCTTGAGGATCGGGTAGAACGAGCCCTTCGGCAATACCCGCGACCTGACCAATGCCCAGTTGTAGGCCGAGGTGTCCAGGGCCGCCAACTACTTCGCCTAAGGGGGTGACCGAGTGGCGATTACATGCCGATGGTGCGCGGACAATCTCCTCGATGCTTCCCTGCGCGCGGCGGGGATCGACCCATTCCGCGGAGTTCGCCGACTCCTCTCCGGCGCTTCACGTTCCAGCGTCGATGACGCCGAGATCCTCGGACAGCGAACGTAAGTTGTCGAGTTTACCGCTGATGGGTGCTTGACCGCCGCACTGACTGTGGTTACGCTCACATCAGGCAATTCATTGTGATAGTTAGACACACCCCGCAGGCGGGTTCGCATTCCGGCGTGGCTTCGCCCGCCGGAGTCACGGTCCGACGAGGATCTGCGGAAGCGAGCACGAACGCGACCGATCAGCATGAGATCGCTGACGCATGAAAGGAATAGGACATATGGCACTCAAGCATCACGAGGCACAGGCCAGGCGTGTTGTGACCGGTATCGACGCCGACGGGAACTCATGCATCGTGAGTGACGAGAACACCCCGGATCGCTTCGCCGGACCCGGGAACACTAAGTGCGACATCTGGCGGATCGATAACGTACCCACGTCGTACACAGACGGGCCCGGGCTTGAGGGCGGTGTCGTCACGCAACCGCCCAAGGGTGGCTTGGTTTTCCGTGTCGTGACCTTCGCTCCCGACTCCGAGTGGGATCAAACGCTGGGTTACTCCGACGCGAACGGTCAGCTCCCCGGGACCATCGACGCCGCCGAGACCGGGGGTGTGCCCGGTTTCCATGTCACCGAAACCGTAGACATCGTCACGATCTTGTCCGGTGAGATCGTCGCGATCCTGGAGACCGAGGAGACGGTTCTGCGCGCCGGTGACACCCTCGTCCAACGCGGCACCAAGCATGCGTGGAGCAATCGCACGGACACCACCGTGACGCTGCAGTCGGTGATGATCTCGGCCGAATGACCGGGAATCTCTCTACATGAACGGAACATCCCTATGGACGTCGTAACTGCGATACGTCAGCAACCAATGACCCCATTCCGGTGGTATGCGGTCTCCCTATGCATTCTCTGCGGAGCCATCGATGGCCTCGATCTTCTCCTAGTCTCCTATGCATTACCGCACCTGCCGGACGGCTTCGCCTCAGGTGAACAGAAAGGTCTGTTGATCAGCCTGGGCTTTGTCGGGTATGCGGTGGGTAGCGCAGTCATTGCTCCCTACGCGGATCGAGTCGGGCGGAAACGCCTCGTCGTCGGCGCCCTGTTTGCGGCCGCGGTGATCCTGGCAGCCACGACTCTGGCCCCTAATGCCGAGGTAATGATGTTCACCCGGCTCCTGACGGGCGTAGCGGTCGGGGTCATGCTGCCGCTGGCGCACGTCCTCGGCGATGAGTATGCCTCGCAGAACCGTCGCGGTCTGGCGGTTGCGCTCGTCACGCTGGGCTTTCCGCTCGGTAGTCTGCTCGGCGGGATGGCGAGTCTCGTCATTATCAAGGCTTTCGACGGAGCGTGGCAGGCCCTGTTCTGGTTCGGTGCTCTCGTGAGTCTGGGCGTCACGCTCCTGGTGTGGCTGACCTTGCCGGAGAGTCCGGTCTACCTCGCGGGCCGACGATCCGACACGAGCGCCGATCGAATCAGTGCCATCGTCCGTCGGATGAAACTGACCGGCGTCGATCCCGCCGCGCAACCGGCTCGCGCAGAAGCCGCTCACTCATCGTCGAACAGTGGGAAGGCTGGGGTCCTCTCTTCTCGATACCGCGTCCGCTCACTGCTGATCTGGGGTGGATACACATGTGGCATCCTCGGCTACTACTTCATCAACAGCTGGACGCCCCAGCTGATCTCGACCGCAGCCGACAATGTGGAGACCGGTGCACTCATGGCGACGGTGATCAGCATCGGCGCGATCGTCGGCGGGCTTCTCTTCGCGATCTTCACACTGCGGGTGATCCCGACGAAGCTGTGTTGGATCGCCCTCGTCGTCGGGGTAGTGGCGCAGATCGCGTTCGCGATGACCATGGCCGGGGCGATCGCCTACGTCTCGGCGGTCCTACTCGGCATGGGCATGCAGGCCGGGATGTCCGCATACATGACCTCGGCGGCTCGGCTGTACCCCGCGGAGATTCGTGCCCGCGGGCTCGGACTTATGGGCGGCTTCAGTCGCGTGGGATCGATCACCGCGCCGCTGCTGGTGGGAGCGCTCTTGACGGTCGTCACCGCACGGGCGATGTACCTCACGTCGTCAGTGATCGTGCTCATCGCGGGTGTAGCGGCATTCGCACTCTGGCGGAACACCAGGTACGAGTTCGACACGCAGGACGACGCGGCGTCCGAGACCCCCGAGGAGGCCACGGACGCGTCGGCGTCGGTAGCGCGGACCTGACCACCTGAGCATTCGGTCAGATCGCCCTGGCAACCTCCGCCCCTGCCGCACTCTTCGAAGTTGCGGCAGGGGCGAACACAGGGCCGCGAGCACGGGCGGGGGCCGGGGCCCGCAGGTCTCGCTCTATCGCGGTGAAGGACAAAGAGAGACGATGAACTCACTCGACATGGGCTTCCGGCTTGGGCCGGATGCGACATGGATTGGCGCGTCATCTGCAGCGTCCGGCGTTTCGCTCACCGTGTACGCTGCCTCGGCCCCTCAGCGTTACAAGAACTTGTAGCAGACATCGCGAACTAGGCGGCCGGACCGGGGAGGTGGCCGGTCGCTCGGACATCATCTTCACTTCGTTGCCGGGGCGTGCTGGGATGCACATCACCACTGGACATGGTGGATCAAGCACCTTCTACCCGCACAATTCGAACCACGGGCTTTCGCCTCGTGATCTCGCGCGGAAAGACGTTCGGTTGGCAACGAACTGGGAAGGAGGCAAAGGTTCCCATGCGCCTGGCGAACCTCACACTGGAGGAGATGATGGAGGCCGTCGGGTGGGGATTCGGCAGCCAAAATGCCCGCGCCTTCCTTAAGATCAGATCAAGCGCGCCGGCGTCGGCATCGCGACCGAAATGACCATCGGTTGACGCTGGAAGGGATCGCCTGGCGGTTCCGAACAGGGTCAGCGTGGCGCGATCTGCCCGAATACTTCGGCCCGTGGCAGTCGATCTGGGAGCGTCATCGCCGCTGGTCGGACGACGGCACCTACGTGCGGATGTTCGCCGCCGTGCGGGCGGCAGCCACCGAACGACAGGAACAGCTCGAGCGACTGCTGTCGATCGATTCGACCGTTGTCCGCGCCCACCAGCATTCGGCCGGCGACCTGACCGATGCGCACACAGCGGCTCGGTCGAATTACAAGAATCTGATCAACGAACCCGCCGACCACGCACTCGGCCGCTTCCACGGCGGGCTGAGCACCAAGATCCACGCCCTCACCGACACGTTCTGCCGCCCGCTGACCCTGCCGCTCTCGCAGGGACAGGCAGGCGACAACCCCCACCTGGCGCCGCTGCTCGACGCGCACCGCGCCCACGACACCGAAGCGTTCCGGCTGCTGGCCGACAAGGCGTACTCGCACCCGAGCACCCGAAAGCACCTGCGGGAAAGCTGAATCTCGCACACCATCCCCGAACGCAGTGACCAGATCCGATGTCGTAATGCCAAGGGGCCGGACAGAGGTCGGCCGCCGGCATTCGACAAGGACCGTTACCGCGAACGCAACACCGTCGAGCGGGGTTTCGGGCGTCTCAAGCAATGGCTGGCATCGCCACGCGCTGCGACAAGTACGCCACCACTTACCTCGGTGGTGTACTCCTCGCGGCGTTCGTTATTAATCACCGTGTCCGCAAATAGCAGACACGCTCTAGACGGCGCTGCGGAAAGCAGGGGACGAGTTCACGAACTGATCGGAAGTCCAGCCACCTGCGCGGCACGCAAGAGGTCGAACCTCCTTCCGGGGCCGGGGCCGGGGCCGGGGCCGGGTCGCCAGCCGTTCGCCGGACACGCAGTGATTGGCTGGGCTGAGCGGTGAGTTCCTCTGCAGCCCGTCCCAATCGAGGGCTCACACCTCATTAGAAGAGATGTTTCGGGCATCGCGTAGGCGCAGAGATGACGCCGACGCTCGGCACCCCAGGCTGGGAATAGTCCCGAGGTCGCTGGTGATCGGACTCCCGAGGCCATCGCTGCGACGGGGTGCGTCGCTGGTGCGGAGTCTGAGTGGCCCATGAAACCCGGAGCGCCGCAGGGTTTACGCGGCGCTCCGGGGTCACAGATGCGTGGTCGGCCGGTGGGTCAACCACCGGATCGGCAGATCAGTCGTCTTCGCGAAGAAGGTCGGTCACGTTCGACGCGGCGTCGACCCCGGCGCCACCGGAGAACAGAATGCCGACTCGAAGTGCCTCTTTCAGTTCTTGCGCCGTGACCCCCTGCGAGCGAGCGATCGCAGAATAGACCTTAAGCGCAGGGATGCTCTTCTGTGCGGTCAACAGCGCAATCACCATCAACAGCTTCTGCGCGCGCGGAATGGTGCCCGTGTCCAGGATGCTGCTACGCCAGGCGAGGTAATTCTCGAACAGTTCTGGGTCGACGCTCTCGTATGCGGCGTGTGAGTCCGGGAGGTTCTCGCCGAGTTCGGACTTCATTGCTGTGAGAGAGGGTGTGTCGGTCAACGGTTCTCCTGGATGGATGTGCGAACACCTATCGAACGATCCGGTGTTCTGCCGGGTGGATGTCGTCTAGCCCGCGCGCCTTGGGTGTTGTCTAGAACGGGATGTCTAAGCCCACGGCGGCAACGCTCGACTGTGGTTCTGCCGGGCCTGCGATTTCGTTTGCCTCGGCACGACCGAACATGATGATGCGTCGCGGCGGTGGCTACGCACTCATCATACCGGGTTAAATATCACAATAAATACGGTTATTGAGGCTAGTCAACGGTCGGCGGACCGTCAAGAGGCGATTGGCGCAGCTGGGCGGGTTGTCATCGCTTGGGCGAACCAGCACGGTTACTTAGGAGTCCATCGAGTGCACGCTGACGACGAACTGGCACGCTTCGGGTTTTCTCATAGCGAGTCGCACTGTCCGAGAATATTTTCCAGTTCGATCGATTCCGCGGGAGCGAGAGCCTGCCTGCGTGCTTTCCGGGCTGGGTGCGGACCAGCTGGCGAGCAGCTTTGAGTCGTTCTTCGTGCGCCGTGCCGGGTTCGGCAGTGTAGAGCGAGAGGTCGTGCACGTCGCGGTGGGCGGTCGGCAGGTCAGCAGACTGGTAGGCCAGATCCAGGTATCCGACCTCGGGGTGCTGACGCCCTACATCGTCACCGAGCGCGGCGACGACGGCGTCGCGAAGATCGCAGAGCTCACCGAGGACCTCGGCGCGCGCACTCGGTCATCGAAGCCGTCGGCACCCAGGAATCGATGATGCAAGCCATCCGATCGACCCGCCCCGGCGGTCACGTCGGCTACCTAGGCGTCGCCCACGAAGTCGAACTTCCCGGCATGGAGCTGTTCTTCTCCGGTGTGCACCTGCGGTGGCCCCGCACCGGTACGCCGGTTCCTCCCCGAACTGATCGAGCTCATCATCAACGGTCAGATCGACCCGGGTGAGGTCTTCGACCTGACCCTGCCTCTCGAACAGGCCGCCGAAGGCTACAAAGCGATGGATGAGCGCCGCGCGACCAAGGTGCTGCTTACCCTCTGATCCACAAGCGCAGGTGCGGCTCCTTCCGTCAGGAAGGAGCCGCACCGCACGACCCGGAAGGACCACCGACCATGTCCACCATCGCCATGACGATGTAGGGGAGTCCGCTGTCGGTGACACCGACCTGTAGAACGTTGACCATGTTCGGGTGCCCGGTCAACCTGCCCATCGCGCGCTGCTCCCGGAAGAATCTGGCTCGGTTCTCGTCGTCGAGTTCGAGGGTGAGGACCTTCGGCGCGGCGCGTCGAAGCGGGTATCTCGCCTTGGCTCGCTGAACATTGTGTCGCCATTCGCCGGACGCAGAGGCGGACAGTTCTGGGTCGACGCTCTCGTATGCGGCGTGGGAATCCGGGAGGTTCTCGCCGAGTTCGGATTTCATCGCTGTGAAAGGGGGTGTGTCGGTCAACGGCTATCCTGGACGGGTGTGCGAACACTGCGCGACGATCCGGTGTTCGGCTGGATGGATGTCGTCCAGCCCGCGCGCCGTGGAGATCCCATACACCGTCGATGCCGGCGGGAACTCCACCGGCAGCTGCCGCCACGCGATCCCACCACGAACCACCTAGAGAATCGCATCCAGAATATTCCGTCGGCAATACTTTTCGGGTCTGCCACCACGACCGGTGGTGTTTCCCGGTGGCGGCAGCAACGGTTCCAGCACCGCCCACTGCTCGTCGGTCAGCGAGGAGGACGAATACACCGCACACCGATGCCCCGGCGAGCAGGGTGGGCACGCGGACACGGCGCGATGGACGACGATGACATGGTGGGCTCCTGGGTACGGGCAGCGACTCTTCGTCCCTGCCCCAACAAGGAGCCCACCCCTACCTCTCCAGAGCGCACGGCCCGTCGTCACGAGTTCTGGAATGCGTTCTGATAGGTCGGGCAAGCGCATGGACGGCGGCCCGAGATGAGCAGTGCGGCCGTGATGGTCGGCGCGCCCGCACGTCCTATGGTCGCGGTCGTGTTGGCGCTGTGGCATTGACGCTCAGTCACCCCCACGCGGCCAGGGCTCGTGCCGTCCCCGCGTTGAGGGGTACTGCGGGACCCTGGGAGGAAGCGGATCTGGTTGCCTGTCCGCGCCTGCCGTTGTATGGATGCGGGCCCCGACGCGGGGTCCGCCGCCCCGCGTCGCCCGCCGGGCCGGCGATCAGCCGATCAGAGAGACGCCATGACGGTTCACGACCAACGACTTCCATCCGCCCGCCCGCGGGGCATGTCCCGCGGACTGACCCTGCTGTTCGCGATCGCGGCCGGCGCGTCGGTGGGGAACATGTACTGGGCGCAGCCCCTGCTCGCCCCGATCGCCGAGGACCTCGGCGTCGCCCCGGGAGATGCCGGGTTCGTGATCACCTTGACGCAGATCGGCTACGCCGTCGGTGTGTTCCTGCTCGTGCCGCTGGGCGATGCCGTCGATCGCAAGCGCGTGGTGCCGCTGATCATGCTCGGCGCGGTGCTCGCCCTGGCCGCGACCGCTGCAGCACCGTCGTTCCTGGTGCTGCTGGGGGTGATCGCGCTCGTGGGAGCGACGTCGGTCGCCGGGCAGATCCTCACCCCGATGGCCGGGGACCTCGCCACCGATGAGGAGCGCGGCCGCGTGCTGGGCACCGTCGCCTCCGGGCTCATGCTTGGCATCCTGCTGTCGCGCACCGTCAGCGGTCTGGTCGCTGACCTGCTCGGGTGGCGTTCCGTGTTCGTCGCCGCCTCGGCGTTGATGCTCGTCCTCGCCGTGGTCCTCTCGCGCCGCCTCCCCCGGCTCGAGACCACGACGGGCGCACCCTACGGCCAGCTGCTGCTCGGCGTGCTGAGGACGGTCCGCGGGAACCGTCGGGTGCAGGTGACGATCCTGCTCGGCGCGCTGCCGATGAGCGTGTTCACGCTGTTCTGGACCGGGCTGACGCTGCTTCTGTCGGGGGAGCCGTATTCCTACTCGACCGGCACCATCGGCCTGATCAGCCTGGTCGGCGTCGCCGGGGCAGTCGCCGCGCAGGGAGCCGGTCGCCTCTACGACCGCGGCCTGTCCGTGCAGGCCCTCGGCGGCGCAATGCTTCTGGCTCTGGCATCCCTCGCCGTGGCTGGGATCGGGCAGGGCTCGATCATCGCCGTCGTCGCAGCGATCGCGCTGTTCTCCGTCGGGCTGCAGGGGGCGCTGGTGCTCGCGCAGACGCGGATGATGGCCATCGACCCCGCCGCGCGCAGCCGGATGAACACCGTGTATGTGGTCGGGAACTTCATCGCCGGCGCGATCGGCTCGGCCCTGGCCGGCCTGATCTGGGCCTGGGGCGGATGGACCGGGCTGATGGCCGTGGGCGCGGCGATCCTCGTCCTCGGCCTCGCTCTCTGGGCCGCCCAGCGCACCCGCGCCCTCGCCGACTGACCGCCGCCGGACTTTCTGGCCCTCACCGAACGGAAAACTCATGCGCCTCGACTCGCCCGCCGTCGTCCTCGACGTGCCCGATTCCGATGCCTCCCGGGCCTTCCTCACGGTCCACCTCGGCTTCCGCGTTCTCGCCGAGGGCGAGGGCTTCAGCGCCCTCGGCCACGAGGACCACGGGCTGAGGATCATCCTCCGCCCGCTCCCGCCCGGTGTGACGCCACCTGGCTTCCCGGGCCTGCAGATCGGCTTCCTCGTCACCGGGATCGATGGTCACTGGGCTCGGCTGACGGACGCCGTCGAGATCACAGAGCCCATCGCGACCGAGGCCGCTGAGCGAGCCTTCCGGGTCGCCGACCCGAACGGCGTCGGCTACCGCCTGATCGAGCTCGTCGCCTGACGAGCCCCCACACCGCCGACACACCATCAACACAAGGAGAACACCATGAAGATCGCCGTCATCGGGACCGGGATGGTCGGACGCGCCTTCGCCACCAGGCTGGCCGGCCTCGGCCACGACGTCATCCTCGGCACCCGCGACCCGCAGGCCACCCTCGCCCGCACCGAGCCTGACGCCAAGGGCACCCCGCCGCTGTCGACCTGGTTCGCCGACAATCCGGACGCCCGCCTGGTGACCATGGCCGAGGCCGGGGCGCACGGGGAGCTGATCATCAACGCGACCGCCGGCGCGAACGCGCTGGCCGCCCTGGAGCTGGTCGGCGCGGACAACCTCGCTGGCAAGGTCCTGCTGGATCTTTCTCTGCCGCTGGACCTGTCCGCCGGATGGCCGCCCCGGCTGAGCGTCGTCAACGACGACAGCCTCGGCGAGCAGATCCAGCGCGCGTTCCCGCAGTCGCGCGTGGTGAAGACGCTGGACACCGTCCAGTACGAGGTCATGCTCGACCCGACCCGCTTGCCCGGCCGGCACAGCATGTTCGTCTCCGGGGACGACGCCGATGCCAAGGCCGCTGTGACGCGGTTGCTCGGAGAGTTCGGATGGCCCGCGGACGTGGTCATCGACCTCGGCGACATCACGACCTCCCGCGCCACCGAGATGTACTCGCGCCTGCTGTTCACGCTGTCGGTCCACTTCGGCGACTTCGACACCAACATCGCGATCGTCCGGCCAGAGAAGTGACCGCCCGCGGGTCGATGAGCTGCAAGAGGGGAGAGCGACGATGAGGGCACGACTCGACGGCAAGGTCGCCCTGGTCACCGGTGCCGGTACCGGCATCGGTCGCGCAGTCGCCCGGCGCTTCGCCGCCGACGGGGCGAAGGTCCTGATCCTCGGCCGCACCGAGGACACCCTCGTCGAGGCCGCGGACGGCTACGACGGCATCTCGTACGCGGTGGCCGACCTCGAGCGGGACGAGGACATCGCCCGCGTCCTGCAGGAGGTCCAGGACCGCTACGGGCAGCTGGACGTCCTGGTGAACAACGCCGGATGGGCACCCGTCACGCCGATCTCGAAGGTAACGATGGACGAGTACGACCGGGTGTTCGGCATCAACGTCCGCGCCCTGGTGAACCTCACCGTCCGGGCGCTGCCGATGCTCAAGGCGACGCGGGGCAGCGTCATCAACATGTCCAGCGTGATCTGCAAGAACCACCTGCCCAACATGTCGATGTACGCCGGCACCAAGGCCGCCGTGGAGACCTTCACCAAGATCTGGGCCAAGGAGCTCGCCGGCGACGACGTGCGGGTCAACGCGATCGGCGTCGGCTCGATCGAGACGCCGATCTACGGCAAGACCGACCTGTCCGACGACGCGGCGCAGATGCACATGGACGCCATCCGCCGGGCCATCCCGCAGGGCCGCTTCGGCCAGCCCGCGGACGTCGCCGCGGTGGCGGCCTTCCTCGCCTCCGACGAGGCGGGCTTCGTCACCGGCTCGGAGTACGGGGTCGACGGCGGCTTCGGAGCCTGAACCGCGACACGGAGGAGGGCCCGGTCACCAGGGATCTGGTGACCGGGCCCTCCCCACATGCGCGGCGACTATTGCATCTCGTGCTCCCAGCTGCCGCGGGTGTCGACGCCGGTGGCCTCGGCCAGGGCCTCGAGCTCGGTCATGTCCTCGCCGGTGAGCTCGACGCCTTGCGCGCGGACGAGTCCGTCGACGTAACCCGGCTTGGTCACGCCGATGATCGGCGTGGTTCCCTTGGCGATGGCCCAGGCGGTGGCAACGTCGGCGGCGGAGGTGTCCTGCTCCTGGCCAAGGGCGGCGAGGCGGTCGGTGAGCGCCTGCAGTCTCGGCAGGACGTGGTTGTAGGCCTCGGCACGGCTGCTGCCTGCCGGCATCGGGTTCTTGGGGCCGTACCGGCCGGTCAGTGCGCCCTGCTCCAGGACCATGTAGGAGAAGAACCGCACGCCGTTCTCGCGGCAGTGGTCCAGGACGCCCCCCAGCTCGGAGCTGCGGTAGAGCAGGCTGTAGTGGTTCTGCACCGCCTCCACCCGGTATCCGGCCTCGCCGAGGATGGCGTCGGCGCGCTGGATCTGCTCGACGTCGTGGTTCGAGACGCCGACGTGCCGGACCTTCCCGCTCTCCAGCAGGGGGATCAGGCCCGGCGTCCACCGCTCGACGTCGGCGGGGTTGTGGATCCAATACAGGTCTATGTAGTCGGTGCCGAGGTTCGCGAGGCTCTGCTCCAGTGCGTCGGCGACCGGGTCGTCGCCGTCCCCGACGATCTGTGGGGTGAACTTCGTCGACAGCTGGTACGAGCTCCGGTCGAAGCCGCGGAGCGCTCTCGCGAGAGCCTTCTCGGAGCGGCCCATGCCGTACACCGTGGCGGTGTCCCACAGCGTCAGCCCACCGGCCATGGCCTTCTCGGCGACCTCCCGCAGGCCCGACTCGGTCAGGCGGCTGCCGAAGTAGCCGTCGCCGGCCTCCCCGCTGTCGCCCCAGGCCCAGGTGCCCAGCGCGATGGCCGGCGTCGTCAGTGGATCGTTCGTCATGTCTTCCCTCCATGGGGTGTCGTGGTGTCGATGGGTGCAGGCAGCGCGGACGGAGCACGCGCCGGACTTTTCGGCGTCTCGCCCCGCCGACGCCCAGTCAGGGACTCCTCGCGCCCGGCTCCGGCGCGGTGCAGGGCGTCAGTGGCCGCGGGGTGCGGCGGATGGCGTCTCGGCGCTCTCGTGCTCGGCCGTCCAGGTGCCGAGGATCTGCAGGGCGTCGGCGGTGGGGGCGCCGGGCTCGACGGTGTATACGACCAATCTGAGCCCTTCGTCGCCGCCGACCGCGAACGTCTGGGATTCGAAGACCAGCTCGCCGACCAGCGGATGGCGGTAGCGCTTCGGGCCGCGCCGGTAGCGGAGCACGTCGTGGGATGCCCACAGGGTGCGGAAGAGCTCGCTCTTGGCCGACAGCTCGCCGATGAGCGCGAAGAGCTCCTCGTCGGCGCGGTCGCGACCGGCGGCCTCGCGCAGCACGGCGACTCCGTTGCGCACGGCCAGGTCCCAGTCCTGGTAGAAGTCCTGCGCGCGCGGGTCCAGCAGCTGGAAGCGCAGGTGGTTGAACGGCTTGCCCTCGCCGCGTGCGAGCCACTGCTCGGCGTGCGGATACAGGGCCCAGCCGAGGCGGTTCGCGGCGACGATGTCCAGCCGCGCGTTCTGGACGGCGGCGGGCACGTCGATCGCGGCGAGCACGCGCTGCAGGAGGACATCCGTCTCAGGCACCGCCCCTCGCGTGGGCCGCGCCGCGCGCGCACCGGCGGGGCGAAGAGCACGCACCAGGGCGAACAGGTGGTCGTGCTCGACCTCGTCCAGCCGCAGCGCCCGGGAGACCGCGTCCAGGATCTCGTCGGAGATGCCCGCGACGCGCCCGCGCTCCAGGCGCGTGTAGTAGTCGACGCTGATCCCGGCGAGGTAGGCAACCTCTTCGCGGCGCATCCCAGGCACGCGCCGCATCCCCGGAAACGGGGTCATGCCCGCCTCCTCCGGGGAGATCCGGGCCCGACGGGTGGTGAGGAAGCCGCGGAGCTCTGCCTGATGGTCCATGCCGTCAAACGCTACGGCCACTGGGCCGCGCGTGGCAGGCACTGTCAGACCCCGGGACGTCTCATCACTGCCGCGAGCACGTCCAGCGCGGTGGACTGGGTGCATGACCGATCAGATCTCCCGCGAAGACCGCCGCGTCGCCGAGAGCGACATCGCCCGCCTCGTCCACACGTACTGCCATCGGCTGGACGCCGGCGACTTCGACGCCGTCGCCGCGATGTTCGAGCACGCGACCTGGCAGCTCTCCTCGGAGATCGTCACGACTGGCAGCGCCGAGAAAACCGCCGTCCTGCAGGAGGCCATGATGCTCCACGACGGGAAGCCCGGCACCCGTCACATGGTGAGCAACCTCGTCGTCGACGTCGCCGGGGACGGGCAGACGGCGCGCAGCCTCTCCTACGTGCTCACCTCGCAGGTCGCACCAGGGTTCCCGCTCCAGCTCATCTCCCAGGCCCGCTACGAAGACACCTTCTCGAACAGGAACGGCCAGTGGCGCTTCGCGTCGCGCGTGGTGCACAGCGACGGCGTCGGCGACATGAGCCACCACCAGAAAGGCGCAGCGGGATAAGCGCTCATGCTGGCCCTCGCCCAAGTGGCTCACCTCCCCGCACGGAAAGGAACACCCCTCACGCCCACGCCCGAACCCCGTGGCATCGGCGACGGGGGAGAAGAAAGAGCCGTCGGATCCTCCGGGCCTCCGGCTGGGTGGTCAGCTTTCGGAGACGTCCTCGCTGGAACCGAGCAAGGCATGTGTCTCATCCGTCGTCAGCGGCGGCACGGGAAGGGGTGACGTCCGGTCGCGGTGGGGGCTGAGCCCGTCGAGGAAGATCCACAGGTAGCGGCGGTAGAGCTCGCCGGCGTCGTCGCGGCCGTCCGGCGTCCAACCGTCCTGGGCCGTCGTCGCGATGGTGTTGAGCGCGACCTGGAGCAGGATCAGATCAGCGCCGGTCACGTCCTCGCGCAGCAGGCCGGCCTCCCGGGCCCGGTCGGCGACGCGCTCGACGAGGGGCGCGAGCCGGTCGCGGCCCCAGTCGTACTTCTGCGGCCGAGCGTACTGCCCGGAGAAGACCTGGGCCATGCCGCGGTCCTTGGCCTGGACATCGAGGGAGCGTTCGAGGTACTGCACGAGCCCCTCCCACGGGTCTGGTTCAGCCAGCGCGTCGGCGAGGATCGCCTCAAGCTCCTCGACCTGCTGGACGAGGATCGCGTCGATCAGCTCTTCCTTGTTGGCGAACCGCCGGTAGGCGGTGCCGACGCCGACGCCGGCGTGGTGGGCCACGTCGTTGAGCGTCGCCTCCAGCCCGCGCTGGGCGAACACCTCGCGCCCGGCGGCGAGCAGGCGTTCGCGGTTGCGGGCGGCGTCCTTGCGCAGCGTCGTGGCTCCCATGGCATCACTCTAACAGAATCGGATACGCCGTATCCGCGGCATGGTCGGCGTCGTACTGCTGTTCGGCGGCCAGAACATGTTCATCACCTACCTGCGCCCGTTCCTCGAGGCCGTTGCGCGGTTCGCGACCGACGGTGTTGCTCTGGCGCTGCTGATCTTCGGGGTCGCGAACTTTCTCGGCACGGCGCTGGCCCCGGCCCTGCTCGCCCGGAGCATCCGCTGGACGCTGGCGGGGGCGGCGCTCGTCGAGGCGGCGGCGCTGACACTGCTCTGGGCGGCCGGCGGCGACTCCCAGATCGCCGCCGTGGCATCGGTCGCCGTCTGGGGCTTCGCCGCAGGGTCGGTCGGCGTGGGCTGGTCGTCCTGGCTCGCGAAGGCCTACCCCGACCACGCCGAGGCGGGCGGCGGGATCCTCGTCGCCGCCATCCAGGGCTCGATGATGCTCGGCGCGATGCTCGGCGGCGGACTCATCGACGCCGTCGGGGCCACCGGCCCGCTCGTCGCCGCGGTCACGATCCTCCTCGTCGGCGCGGTTCACACGGCGCTTGTCCTCCGGACCCATCGCAGCGCCCTCGCCCCGGTCGGCATCCATGAGGGACCGATCCCGGAGGCCGTGCGGGACTGACCGCCCTCCCGGCGACCCAGACCTCATTCACCACGGCCAGAGAAGGAGAACACCTGCAATGACCCCCACCGTTCCGAGCATCACGCTGAACAACGGCATCGAGATGCCGCAACTCGGCCTCGGCGTCTTCCAGATGAGCGACCAGGAGGTCCTCGACACGATCCCGCAGGCGCTGGAGGCCGGCTACCGGCTCATCGACACCGCCTCCCGCTACTACAACGAGAAGGCCGTCGGACGCGCAATCGCCGAGACCGACGTGCCCCGCAAGGAGCTGTTCGTCACCACCAAGCTGTGGTTCAAGGACCACGGCTACGAGCGCACCAAGGAGGCCTTCCAGGTCTCGCTGGACAACCTCGGCCTGGACTACCTCGACCTGTGGCTGGTCCACCAGCCCTTCGGCGACTACTACGGCTCCTGGCGGGCCATGGAAGAGCTGCTCGACGAGGGACTGGCCCGCGCGATCGGCGTGTCCAATTTCTTCGACGATCGCTACGCCGGCCTCGTCGCCCACAGCCGCGTCGTGCCCGCGGTCAACCAGAGGGAGACGCACCCGCTGAATCAGCAGATCGCCACCCAGGAGCTCATCTCGTTGCACGGCACGGTCCTGCAGGCCTGGGCACCGCTCGGCCAGGGCAGCCCCGAGATCCTCGGACACCGGGTGCTCACCGGGATCGCCGCCGCGCACGGCCGCACAGCTCCCCAGGTCATCCTGCGCTGGCTCGTCGACCGCGGAGCCTCCGCGGTCGTGAAGTCCACCCGCGCCGAGAGGCTGCGCGAGAACATCGACGTCTTCGGCTTCGAGCTCACCAACGAGGAGATGGCGCAAATCGCCGCCCTCGACCAGCAGAAGCCCGGCGGCGACTTCGATCACCGCGACCCGCGGATGCTCGAGCTGCTCCTCACCCTCGACTGACAGCACAAACCGCACTCGACAGGAGGCACCACATGACCGCGAACACTCCGCAGATCACTCTGAACAACGGCGTCACCATCCCCGCCCTCGGCCTCGGCGTCTTCCAGTCCCCGCCCGAGGAGACCGCCGGCGCAGTCGAGACGGCGCTGCACGCCGGCTATCGCCACGTCGACACCGCCGCGGCGTACTTCAACGAGCGCGAGGTCGGTGAGGGCCTGCGCCGCTCCGGCCTGGACCGCGACGAGGTGTTCCTCGAGACCAAGGTCTGGATCAACGACTACGGGTACGAGGCGACGCGCCCCGCATTCGACAAGTCGGCCGGCAAGCTGGGCGTCGAGACCATCGACCTGCTGATCCTGCACCAGCCGATGCCGTCCCGGTTCGACCTGACCGTCCAGGCCTACAAGGGCCTGGAGTCCCTCCTGGCCGACGGGAAGGTGCGCGCCATCGGCGTCAGCAACTTCATGCCCGAGCACCTTATGCGGCTCGTCGCCGAGACCGATGTCGTCCCGGCGGTCAACCAGATCGAGGTCCACCCGTACTTCCAGCAGACCGCGGTCCAGGACGCGAACACGAAGCACGGCATCGTCTCCCAGGCCTGGTCGCCGATCGGCGGGATCACGTTCTACCCTGGCTGGGGAGGCGACGACCGCCGCAGCACCCTGGACGACCCGACGATCCGCGAGATAGCCGAGCGCCATGGCAGGACGCCGGCGCAGGTCATGCTGCGCTGGCACCTGGACCAGGGCCGCCAAGCGATCCCGAAGTCGACCAACCCGGCCCGGATCGCGGAGAACCTCGACGTCCTCGGCTTCGAGCTGGCCGCCGAGGAGCTGGCCGCGATCGACGCCCTTCACACCGGCGTGCGCGGCGGTCCGGACCCAGAGTCGATCACCCTCGCCGAGCACGGCGCGGAGATCCCCGAGGCCTGACCCGGTTGCCCAGCGGTTCGTGAAACTGCCCGACGTCACCGTCGCCGACGCCGACGACTGGGTGAACACCTATGTCCACCTGCACGGCCGGCACGGTGACATCGATTTCGATGCGATCGGCGGCACCAACAACGAGATCCCGATCATGGAAGAGATCATCGGCACCCTCGACAAGGCCGCCGCGGTACCGACGTTGGTGCTGTTCTTCACCGACGGCGGATTCCACGCAAAAGCACAGATCACGGCCCTTATGCGGACAGCCGATGCGTTCCCGGCGTTCTGGCAGTTCATCGGCATCGGAAAGTCCAGCTTCGGTGTCCTCGAGAAGCTCGACAACCTGACCGGCCGACTCGTCGACAACGCCGGATTCTTCGCGGTCGAGAACGTCGACAAGCTCAGCGACGCGGAACTGTACGAGTTGCTGCTCGGCGAGTACCCGGAATGGTTGCGTGCGGCACGGCAGGCGTGCGTTCTCAGCTGAAGCCCACGCCCCGCAAGGGGGAACCGCGGCGGGATCATCCTCCGAAGGACCGGGCTTGTCCGCCGGGACCGGGCTTGTCCGCGCGGTGACGCGTGCCTGCAGGGGCCGCCGCCGGCGATCCAACGCCACTCGACGTGCAGAAGACAGATGCGAGGGGGTTGACCTCGTGCTGGAAAGCTCGGTGGCGTACAGCATCAGCGTGGTCGCGCCGCCCGGCCGCGGACGGCATCTCGTAGCGGGCGCCGGCGGGGCCGCGGGCGCGGCGGGATGGGTGGTTCACCGGCCCGCCGGCTTCCTCGGGAGGGTGCACCTCGTCGCGTGACCCCCGCCGGACCATCTACAGGCTCCGGTCAGTGCTTCACGATGGCCACTGGCCTTGGAGATGCCCGCAGACCGGGTGCGACTGACGTGAATGAGTGAGGGCGGAACCCACTGGGTTCCGCCCTCACTCATTGTTGGTCGCGTGGCTCCGCACCGCGCGCGGGCCGCTCATGGACGACCTCGGGTCGCCGTGGCTGGTACTCGATTGCGAACTGCTGCCGTGGTCGGCGAAGGCGGGCGAGCTGATCCGCAGCCAGTTACGCGTCGGTCGGTGCCGCGGCGGGTGCCGCGCTTCCCGAAGCGATCACCGCACTCGAGCGAGCCGCGGCGAGGGGGTTGGACGTCGGCGACCTGCTGACCCACACACGAGCCCGCGCGGACAACGCCCGTCGGTTCCGGGAGGCATACGCCCGGTACTGTTGGCCGGTCGACGGCTTAGATGGGGTGCGACTGGCACCGTTCCAGATCCTCGCCTGCGAAGGCGGGGCACCCGCGGTCACCGAACCGCACTCCTGGCATCTGGCGAAGCTGGCGATGCTCGACGACCCTCTCATCGCCGAAACCAGACACCAGTTCGTCGACCTCACCTCGGACGAATCCCGGGGCGCGGCGACCGCCTGGTGGTCGGGGCTGACCGACGCCGGCGGTGAGGGCATGGTGGTCAAGCCACTCGGCTCGACACCCGCGGAGCTGGCGCACAGGCGGATTCAGCCCGGAATCAAGGTGCGGGGGCAGGAGTACCTGCGGATCATCTACGGTCCCGACTACACCGAGCATCTCGACGTACTGCGCGACCGGTCCCTGGGCCGCAAACGATCGATGGCCCTGCGCGAACATGCACTCGGGCTGGAAGCTTTGACCCGACTCACCGAAGGCGACCCGCTGTGGCGGGTGCACGAGCCGGTGTTCGCGGTCCTTGCGCTCGAGTCCGAGCCAGTCGACCCACGACTGTAGTGTGATGGTCTCCATCGGTCGGGCACGGTCACAATTCGTCCTCGAGATGGCGCTTACGCTGGGTGGCACCGCACCGCGCCGGTGAGAGCCAAGAAAGCGTTGTGGCTCCGCAAACAGCGACAAGCGCGGACCATCGACGCCGACCAAACTCACAGGCGCACTCGCCGTGGGCTTCCGGGCGGGGTACGCGAC
>SEEV01000677.1 GCA_004211695.1 Rhodococcus sp. (in: high G+C Gram-positive bacteria) | reverse complement strand
GCGATCAGGCGTCCCAGTCGGCCGTTGCCGTCGCCGTAGGGGTGCAGGGTTTCGAATTGGTAGTGGGCCATCGCCATCTTCGCGACGATGAGGGTGTTGTCTTCGTGGGCAACCCAGTCCTCCCATGCGGCCATGCCCGCCTCGAGTTGGTCGCCTGGTGGGCACGGCACGAATCGGGCGGTGTCGATGGGTTTGTTGTGGGCGCCGATTGCCACTTGGTGTGAGCGGATGTCTCCGGAGTCCGTTGTTTCACCTCGTGTTCCTCGAACGATCATCAGTTGCAGTTCGCCCAGGAAGGTGCGGGATATTCTCCGTTCGGTGATGTGGGCGACCGCCACTTCGGTGGCGTGGACGTAGTTCCGGATTTCTCGTTGTTCGGATGACATCTCGCGGTCGTCGAGGAAGTCGGCGGTGAGGACGTCTTCGAAGGAGGCGTAGGTGCCCTCCAGGGCGGAGGTGCTGGCTGCTTCCCGTCGGATGATGGGGCGGACGAGGATTTCGGGTCGCGGCAGTTGGGCGACGGCCTCGTCGAGCCGTGCGATGGCGTTGCCGGCTCGTGCGGTTGCCATGATCGCGGTGGCCGACAGGTCGGGGTTTACCGGCAGCGGGTCTGGGAGGTACGCCCAGTAGCTCCAGGGTTGGGTTGTCCTCGGGTCGGTTCCGCTGATGGGCACCAGCGTGCCGATCGGCGATTCTTTCAGCGCATCAACATCCACCGTTCAATTATATCGCGGTTTGCTTGAATCATCGCAGTTGATGTTCAAGTAAACCGAAGATTTCTTGAATCTACCCCACTGCACTCGCGGAAGCTTGAATGAACGGAACCCTTGTTCAAGCAAATCGCCCATTGCTTGAATCGCACAGGCGCACGTTGTAGCCGGCACCCGATCCTCGGGGTGCGGGCCGTCTTCGTTGTGATCCCGTTGTGACCTGATGTGATGGCATGTCCCCGGTTTGTGAGGTGGGGTGCCGGCGGGCACCAGCGTGTCCGGTGTCGAGTACGTTGTGAAAGTTGGTGTGTTTCAATATGTTTGGGTAATAGGTTGGTGAACAGCGCTTTCTGTCGCTTGCCAGGGTGATGGGACCACCTCGTTGCCACGAGCATGGGACCACCCGAAGGTGTCATCGAGCATCGACCTCGCCTTCTGAACTGTCAACTGCGCCATGCCCCAGACGGGTGCGTTGCCGGTAGGACGGGCCCTCGATGACGAGGGTGTGCGCCGCGGAGGTGAGCCGGTCGATCGCCGACTGCGCCAGCAGGGCATCGGTGGTCATCGACAGCCACTCATCAGGGGACCTATTCGAGGAGACGATCGTCGCCTTGCGGCGATGCCGCTCCACGACCAACTCGTAGAAGTCGTTGGTCTCGGTGGCGTCCAGGGGCCGCAGCGCAAAATCGTCGAGGACCAGGAGATCGACGGTGGCGATGCGCCGCATCTCCGCCTCGACCGAGTTGTCCAGCCGGGCGGCCCGTAGACGGGCGAACAGCTTGTCCGCCCGGGCGCAGAGCACCGTCATCCGGCGCCGGATCGCCACGTGCCCGAGGGCGGTCGCCAGGTGCGTCTTGCCCACCCCGACCGGTCCCAGAACCAGGACCGAGTGGCCGGCCTCGGCGAACCGCAGCGACACCAGATCCGAGAGCAGGGATCGGTCGTAGCGGAGGTCGTCGAGGGCGTTCCAGGTGTCGATCCGCATCGACTGATCCAGACCGGCCTTCGCCGACCGCAAAGTGGCCGAGCGTGATTCCCGCCGGGACACCTCGTCGGCGAGGAGCAGTTCCAGGAACGCGACGTGGCTGAGTTGGTGCTGGCGGGCCAGGGCGAGTCGCTCGGGCAGGGTGTCCTTGAGGGCGCCGAGTTTGAGGGCCTTGAGAAGGGCGATCAGGTCGGCGCCGATCGGATCGACCGGCCCCGCGGGTGTGGGTGGGGTGGTCATCGCGTCTCCTTCGTGTCGGTGTTGCCGCCGAGGATCACCGTCAGATGCCCGGTCCGCTCGGTGGCGACGCCGGTCCCGGCAGTGGCAGGGGTGGTCCGCTCGGTGGCGACGCCGGTCCCGGCAGTGGCAGGGGTGGTCCGCTCGGTGGCAACCCCGGTCCCGGCAGTGGCGACGGTGGTCCCGGTGGTGGCAGGGCCGGTCCGGTCGGTGGCGAACTCGGCGGGGTCGCGGGTGAACCGGGACGGTGCCGCCGACCCGGCGGCCGGCAGCAGCGGTGTGGTGGTCTCGGTGGCTCGTTCGAGCATCGAGGCGATCTTGCTCACCGACACCACATCCAGATCCAGCGCCGTGCTGCACGCAGCTTCGACCGGGCCGGGCCCGTAGCGGCGGACCAGCCCGAGCAGCCGGTAGACCGCCCGCATCCGGATCCAGGGCAGCGGATCGTCGAGGAG
>SEEV01000676.1 GCA_004211695.1 Rhodococcus sp. (in: high G+C Gram-positive bacteria) | reverse complement strand
TGGGCGGTGCGCAGGTCCTGGGCGATGCAGGCGATCACCGCCGGGCGCTGGTCCTCGGTGTGTTCGATCACGTAGGTGGACAGGGTCACCGGGATCGGTTCACCGGTCAGGAAGTGCCGAAACTCCGACCGGCCCTCCCACCGGCCCTGTTCGAGCAGGGCTGATTCCATCTCGGGGGCCTGGATGAATCCGACGTCGGTGAAGAATTCCGGCGCCCAGCGAGCGGCGACGGCGGCCTCGTCGGTCAGTCCCATCAGCTGCATCCCGGCGGGGTTGAGGTAGCGCAGGCGTCCGGTGCCGTAGTCGGCGAGTGCGACCATGTTCTGGGCGTGCTCGATCGCCGACAGCAACATGCGGGCTTCCGCTGTTTCCGGTTTCATCCTGGCCGTCCTCCCAGCCTCGATGTGCGGCGCCGCCGTGGTGTACACCCTTGCAGGTCGAGCCTTCGCATTGCTTGTGATGATTCGAGTGAACACCGACAGGTTCGATCAGTCGATGGGCGATGCGATCCAGATCGCGGGTCGTTGGTCTCCAGGGGCGATTCCCCACCCGAGCGGGAGCACCCTACGGAAGGAACCCTCCGATGATGACCAGCGTTCTCCGGCGCACCCGCCGCGGCGGCAACAGGCACCGTCCCTCGCATGCATCGTGACGGCGCCGGGGGTCGGGTTCATTTACGTTTTCGGGTTCGGCGTTCGGGGCCCGTCGATTCCCGCACCGCCGCCTCCGTCCGCGGCAGATTCGCCCGAACATCCGGACGACCTACAGCGAGTTGTTCAACTTTTGCTGCGACGTTTTCGGCCACCCGCGACAGAACGGCACCTCACCCGCGGTGTTCACGACCCCGTGGCCCGGAGACCCCCGGGTGAATATCCAGAAAAGCAAAGGCGGCAAGGCCACGCCCTACCACGCCCTACCAGGTCGGCCAGGTCCTCGCCGCCTACGAAAAGTCATGGAGGAGGCAGTCAATGGCTGACCCGTCGCATTACACCTGAACTCGTGCTGGACGACGACGTCGACGTCGCAGTCCTGGACGGGCAGCGGAACCTGATCCGGCTCGGTCAGGATGCCTCCCTGACTGCGTGCACTTGGCGGGACTACGGGCAGACTCGTCGGATAGCGACCGATATTCTGGCCAACACCCCCGCGGCGCAGGGGCTTCGATACGAGTGCCGGCACGGACGAAACGAACTCGCGCTGATGCTTATCGACGGCCGAATGACACCGTCTCTGAGGGTGGTGCGCTCGGCACCACTCGACATTGACGGATGGGCTCGGGATGCGGTGACCGCCTCGCTCCTCGACGACTTCAACCTGGCGTTGGGGTAGGCGGCGAGAGATACCCCCGACGCCGGCGCGGGCGATCCTGCACACCGAGGCGGAGGCGCTGAACGCCCTTCTGACGGCGGCAGGCCCGGACCGGGACGGGGGCGACGATCTGGACCCGCTGAACCCGCTGAACCCGGGGTGGCCCGCATGGGACCTGGAAGCCGCCCTGCGGGTGCTGCCTGGGATCGGCCAGATGAAGGCGACGAAGCTGATCGCCCGCACACGCCCCGGCTGTATCCGATCTTCGGACTCGGTGGTCAGCCAGGTCCTTGGCACTACCCGGGGACATCTGAATCCGGTCCGGGAGGCGCTGCGCGCCGACGACGGGGCGTTGTACCGCCGGTTGCTGTCGATCCGAAAGGAGGCCGGCCTCCCCGGACGAGCTCTCCGCGTTCTGTGTTCGATGTGATCGCGTGGATGGACGGCACGAGTTGCGGCCTCGAAGAGCGCTCTGACCTGGGAAGATGACACGTCCAGGGTGTGATCCATCATCGGCACGGCCGATGGTGGATGGTGTGGACGAGGTGACACCGGCGGTGATCTCGTGGCAGCACTGTGTCGAGGTTCCGCGGCCGCGGGTGTATCTGCACGGTGTTCGTTCACTTCGTTCGGGTCGGATCCGCCGCCGCCGGCCGGGTTGGGTGAGTCGGGCGTGGCCGGCTTTTGTGGTGGTGGCGTGCGGGTGATGTCTGTGGTGGCCTGCCCGGCAGTTCGCTGTGCCGGTGGTTTGCGCGTTTGTGCCGTTGGTGGCGTTTTTTCATCGGGATTGAGTTGTTCACCCCCGGACTGAAGCTGCGGTCGCGGCGGGCACTTGTCGGGAGGACCGCCGGGACCGGCGCTGACCGCAGATTCGGGTGGTGTGCGGGCGGGCAGGCTCATTCCCGTCCGCGCGTCCCGCGGGCGGGAATATCGTGGGTTGCAGCACTGCACTCCGGGCCCGGCAGAGGACCTGTGAGGGTTCCGACGTCCGGGAACGGGATGTGAGTGGTCATGGTGGAGCGAGCGGGTGTGCGTCGCGAGGTTCTCCCGATCCCGGATCGGCCTTACCTCGGTCTGGTC
>SEEV01000675.1 GCA_004211695.1 Rhodococcus sp. (in: high G+C Gram-positive bacteria) | reverse complement strand
ATGTCTAATAATAGATGGCGCTATTTAATGCGAAACTGAGGGGTGTGGAGAATGGCCATGATGACCGCGCAGCCACCCCTTCCGCTGGTACCGGACGGTGCCCGCCCGTTCGGTGCGGCCGCGGGGATCGTCGAGGACACCGACGGCGGCCGGGTGTTCGTGCACGGCCACCTGGCCTACGCATGGGACGCCGGGGACACCGCGGCCCGCCGATTCGCCGCCGCATCGCTGATGCGGATCAAGGCCGCCACCCAGCTCGAGATCGCCGCGGCCTTCGCGGTGAAACCGGCCAGCGTGCGCCGCTGGGAAGCCCAGCTCACCGGTGCGGGCATCGCCGGGCTGCTCGCCGAACGCAAAGGCCCCAAACGCAAGTCGAAACTCACCGACGCCACCGTCGCGACGATCCGCCGCCTGCGCGCCGGCGGCGCCTCCTACCGGGCCATCGCGGCCGAGATCGGGGTGTCACCGGGCAGCGTCGGCAACGCCCTCGCCGACACCGACACCGACACCGACACCGACACCGAGGAAGGGTGCACAACAACGGGTTCCGATGCTTCTCCCGAGCCCGAGCCCGAGCCCGAGCCCGAGCCCGAGCCCGAGCCCGAGCCCGAGCCCGTGGACGAGGCCGAGCCGGGGTCCGGGGCCGGGGACCGGCAGGTGCCGGTGCTGGCGGAGCCGGTCGACCGGAGCGGCGAGCGGGTCGCGGCGGCGTTCGGGCTGATCTCCTCTGCGCCGCCGGTGTTCACCGGCTGCGCCCGGGCCCCGCTGGCCGGGTTGTTGCTCGCGCTGCCGGGGTTGGCCGCCACCGGGCTACTCGAGACGGCGCACGTCACCTACGGTGCCACGTTCCCGAACGGCTTCTACTCCCTGGACACCATGTTGTGCGAGGGCGTGTTCCGCGCGCTGCTCGGGGAGGCCCGCGCGGAGGGGACCACCCGCATCGACCCGGTCGCGCTGGGCCGGGTGCTGGGGTTGGACCGGGCCCCGGAGGTCAAGACGATCCGCCGCAAGATCGGGTTCCTCGCCGAGGCGGGCCGGGTCGGCGACTGGATCGCCGCGATGGCGAAAGCCCACGTGCGGGCGCGCCCCGAGCAGGCGGCGGTGTTGTATGTCGACGGCCACGTCCGCGCCTATCAGGGCACCCGCAGGATCGGGAAAACCCATGTGCCGCGGCTCAAGTTCCCCGCCCCGGCGACGGTGGAAACCTGGGTGTCCGACGCCGCCGGGGACCCGCTGCTGGTGGTGATGGCCGACCCCGCCGCCTCCCTCGCCTCCGAGCTGCGCCGGTTGATCCCCGACCTGCGGGCCGTGGTCGGCGACGACCGGCGGGTGCTGGTCGGGTTCGACCGCGGCGGCTGGTCCCCGGCGCTGTTCGCCGACCTCGATGCGGCCGGGTTCGACACCCTGACCTGGCGCAAGGGTCACACCGACGACGTCGACGAGGCCCTGTTCGCCGAGTACATCCACACCGACTCCCACGGCCGCCGCCACCGCTGGGAACTCGCCGACACCCGGGTCGAGCTGGACATCGCCGACGGGCCCCGCCAGGGTGAGGTGTTCGGGATGCGGCAGATCAGCCTGTTCGACCCCGCCCGCACCCGGCAGATGCACATCCTGACCACCCGCGCCGACCTGCCCGCCGCCGAGGTCCGCTACCGGATGGGATCACGCTGGCGGCAGGAGAACTACTTCCGCTACGCCCGCATGCGTTTCGATCTCGACTCCCACGACCGCTACCGCGCCGGCGACGACGACCCGACCCGGATGGTGCCCAACCCGGCCAAGAAACCCGCCTACCAGCTGGTCGAGCAAGCCCGGCGGACCCTGCGCCACTCCGAAACAGTACGGGACCGTGACCTACTGGCGGCGTCCTCGCCACCACCGGGTGTCACGACCGTGCTGACCAACGAACAGCTCGACACCATCAATGCCGACGTGCACACCGCCGAGGCCGCACTCGACGCCGCGCTCGCCGCACACAAGGCGGTCCCGGCCCGGCTCCCGCTCGCGCAGGTCAACCCCGGCCAGCAGGTCCTCGACACCGAAACGAAACTGATCCACCACGCCATCCGCATCGCCGCGTTCAACACCGCACAATCGTTGGCCCGCGCCATCGGCACCGGCACCGGCTACGCCCGCGCCCACGACGAGGCCCACACCCTGATCCGCACCGCCCTCGCCGCATCCGGCGACATCATCCCCGACCCCACCACCAAAACCCTGCACATCCGGCTCGACCCGCTCCCCGCGCCGAGGCACACCACCGCCATCGACGAACTCTGCCAGCTGCTCAACGACACGAACACCGTCTACCCCGGCACCGCCCTCGCCCTGCGCTACAGCACCAAACCCCACCGGTGACCGAACATCAATTCCTGCACCATGTCAGGAGTCCTGG
>SEEV01000674.1 GCA_004211695.1 Rhodococcus sp. (in: high G+C Gram-positive bacteria) | reverse complement strand
GACAAGAGCAACTGGTGGGCGGCGTACGCCCTCTGGGTGTTCACGCTGTTCGGACACGAGGACGTCCGTCTCCTCGACGGCGGCCGCGACGCGTGGATCGCCGAGAACCGGGACACCGCGTTCGACGTCCCCGAGACGTCCCCGACCGATTACCCGGTGGTCGAGCGTAACGACGCCCCGATCCGCGCGTTCAAGGACGACGTTCTCGATCATCTCGGCAAGGGACCGCTGATCGACGTGCGTTCGCCCCAGGAGTACACCGGCGAACGCACCCACATGCCCGACTACCCCGAAGAAGGGGCGCTGCGCGGCGGCCACATCCCGAGCGCGCAGAGCATTCCGTGGGCCAAGGCGGCGGCACCGGACAGCCGTTTCCGTTCGCGCGGTGAGTTGAACGAGATCTACGGCGGTGTGTCCGCCGACGACGACATCGTGGCGTACTGCCGCATCGGTGAGCGTTCCAGCCACACCTGGTTCGTCCTCACCCACCTGCTCGGTTACCCGAGCGTCCGCAACTACGACGGTTCGTGGACGGAGTGGGGCAACATGGTTCGCGTTCCCATCGTCAGGGGTGAAGAGCCGGGAGATGTTCCCGGCGCATCGTCATGACCGCATTACCCGATTCGCTTGCCGAGATCGTCGACGACTTCGCCGCCGTCGACGGCTCGCACAAGCTGCAGTTGCTGCTGGAGTTCAGCCGCGAACTGGCACCCCTGCCTGCAGAACTCGAGCAGGACGCGATGGAACCGGTACCCGAGTGCCAGTCTCCGCTGTTCCTGTCGGTCGACGACTCCGACCCGGAACACGTGCGGCTGCACTTCAGCGCACCCGCGGAAGCACCGACCACGCGGGGTTTCGCCTCGATCCTGCACCAGGGTCTGGACGGGCACAGCGCTGCCACCATCCTCGGGATCCCGGACGATTTCTACTCCGCACTCGGGCTCGCCGAGGCCGTCAGTCCGCTGCGACTGCGCGGCATGTCCGCGATGCTCGCTCGAATCAAGCGGCACCTTCGCGGCTAGGCAGGGTCTGAACACACACTGATGGAATTCACCGAACTTGCCGACTACCCCGTTCCGGTGGGTGCGCTCACCGAGTGGTTACCGTGCGCCCGCTCGGAATGGGTGGACGATCCCCGTCCGGCGTCGTACATCCACGAGGCGCACCTACGCCGGTGCACCGACGCCGGCGGCCGGGAGTCCTGGCTGGGCACCGCCTTCGAGATCCGGGGCACACTGAACGTCTCGGCTTTCCGGTCCGCGCTGGAGAAGTGGACCGACCGCCACGAGGTACTGCGGTCGCACACGACCTTCGACACGGAGACCGAGCGCGTGCGGCGGCGCACCGTGCCTCAGGGCGGGCTCCATGTGGGGGTCGTCAGCCACGGCTACGACGCCGCCGGCGGCGACAACTTCGCGCACCTGCAGGACCTGTTCGACGAGTACGCCTCGCCGCACAGCTGGCCGTCGTATGTCTTCGCGACGCTCGAGACGGTCGAACGCGACCGTTTCACCGTGTTCTTTGCGGCGGATCATTCGATCATCGACGGGTTCTCCATCGTGCTGGTCGCGCACGAGTTGACCGCCCTGTACGAGGAGGCCGTGTCGGGCCGGACGGCCAACCTGTTTCCGGTCGGCAGTTACGTCGACTTCGGCCACGAGGAGCGGGAGACCTCCACCGACGCCGAGGTCAATCGTGAGGCGCTCGAGGTGTGGCGGTCCGCGTTGGAGGGGCCGGGACTGCCCGAGTTCCCACTCGAGATCGGCCCGAGGACTCCGCTGGCCCAGCAGAACTTGTCGGCGTGGATCCTCGACGCCGACCAGGCGGCCGCGTTCAACTCGGCCTGCCGCGAGGCTGATGTGGGATTCTTCCCCGGCCTGCTCGCCTGCCTCGGTCTGGCGGGGGCGGAAGTGGCGGGGCTTCAACGCTTTCGGACGGTCACCCCGGTCCACACAAGGCACTCTCCGCAGTGGGCGTCCGCACTGGGGTGGTTCGTGGGTCTCAGTCCGATCGACTTCGAGGTGCCGTCCGACGACTTCGCCGCGGTCGCGCGCGAGGCCGCCGAGAGCGTGGCGCGGACGAAGCCGATCTCGGTGGTTCCGTTCGACCGCATCGAGAAGGAACTCGACATCCCCATCCGGCCACGCTTCGTCGTCTCCTACATGGACGTGCGGTTCGTGCCCGAAGCGGGCCGTTGGCTCGAGCGCAACGCCCGGGCCCTGCGGAGTCGGCAGTACACCCACGACGTGTACGCGTGGATCAATCGAACGCCTCGGGGCGTCAATCTGGCGGTCCGATATCCGGGCAACGACATCGCTGCCGCGAGCGTCCACACGTGGGTCGGGAGCCTCCGCCGGCAACTGGAACAGGTTTCAACCAGCTACCCCTCGGTAGGGTT
>SEEV01000227.1 GCA_004211695.1 Rhodococcus sp. (in: high G+C Gram-positive bacteria) | reverse complement strand
GAGCAAGCTGTTCCGCCTGCACCGCAGTCGGATAGAAACGGTACCTGAACGCCCGCTTCACCACCCTCCCCGCCATAACCAGACACTAGCCACCCAGTCCGACAAAACCAGATCGGCTATCCCGGACCCGAAGGACCGGGTTTGCGCCGACAGACTCACGGATCAATGACAGATCCGATCGTTCCAGTGAGGGTCGACCTAGCGGCTGCCGACGGCCGTCCTCGCCGAAACCCGTGGTGGGATAGCGCTATTGCTGATGTGCACCGAGATTGCCCACCCGATCAATCCGAACAGGACGACGCCGGCACCGGCGCTGGCATTCCGGCAGTAATCCGGGTCTGCCAGCTGATATCCGAATCAGGTGCAGAGTCCCGCGGAGGATGGGGCGATCCATGCACCTTCTCGGTCACGGACCGAATGTCGAACGGGGTGCCGGTGTTCGGGCCGCACGCATAGCCCTCCCAGACGACATCGACCTCGTACGGTTTCGAGACAAAGAACAGGTACTCCTCCCCCACCTGATAGCTGATTCCACACCCGTTGCCGTTCGCGAGAGTGTCCACCGTCGTTGTGGAGCCCACCTCCCTCTTGAACACTTCCGAGACCTCGAACTCATTCGGACGCCGGCGGTCGTTGTGACTGTTCGGTCGAGGGGTCCAGTCAGACGCATCTGATCCCACACAGTCCGAGTTCCGGCCATCGCCCGTCGAATTATGTACTTCCCACCGGTTTTCACTACTCGCGATCCGGCGGAGACAGTATCGGAGCGGATTCCTGCAAGAGTTCGGCACGGGTGCCGGGCATGCCGCTGTGACCCTGTTCGGCGCATTTGACTGCCAGAATCTGATTGATACCGAGCCGGTTCGCTGCAAAAGCCAATGCCGCGCCGGCCATGTACAGCCGCCATACTCGGGACCGCCCGGCGCTGCTGTAGGCCACCGCCTCGTCCCAGTTCGCCTCCAGGTTCCCCACCCAGGCCCGCAGAGTCAGCGCGTAATGCTCACGCAGCGACTCGACATCGCGCACCTCGAAACCGGCCCCTTCGATCGCCTCGATCATCGTCGCGATCGGTTCGATTTCTCCGTCGGGGAACACATAGCGATCGATGAAGGACGTTTTGGAAAACGTTCCGGCGGATTTGCTTGGTCGCCGAGAGATCGCGTGGTTGAGCAACCGCCCACGCGGGCGTAGCAGCGCGAACAGGTCGGCGGCGTAGGTCGGCAGCATCGCAGCCCCGACGTGCTCGGCCATGCCGATGCTCGAGATCGCGTCGTAGGGGCCGTCTGTGACGTCGCGGTAATCCTGGACTCGGATCTCCACCAACTCGCCCACGCCCGCGTCGACCATTCGTTTGCTTGCGTAGTCCGCCTGCTCGCGGGACAGGGTGATACCGACGACGCGCGCGCCGTAGTGACGTGCCGCGTGCAGTGCGAACGTTCCCCACCCGCAGCCGACGTCGAGGACCCGCATCCCCGCGGTCAGGCCGAGCTTGCGGGCCACCAGATCGCATTTGGCGTATTGGGCCGCGTCCAGATCCTCGCTCGGCTGCGCCCAGTACGCGCACGAGTAGGTCATCGATTCGCCGAGCACGAGTCGATAGAAGTCGTTGCCGACGTCGTAGTGGTGGCTGATCGCGGCGGCGTCACGCTCCTTGTCGTGCCGGTGCCCGCGTGCCAGCTTCATCTCCTCTGCCGGCGGCTTCGGTGGCAGGCCGATGATCCCCAGGCGCAGCGCCGCTGTCACCAGCGCCTTTTTCGTTTGCCCGTCGATCCGTACACCGGGGCCCCTACTCGGGTCCGACACCTGCTCCAACACGTCCAGTCCGGCGAGTAGGTCTCCCTCGATGTCGATGTCGCCGGAGACGTAGGCCCGAGCGAAACCGAGGTCGTTGGGCGCCCACAGCAACCGCCGCAGACCACGCCGATTGACGAGGCGCACCTGCCACGGCGCGTCCGCCGGCCCACTGCGGCTACCGTCCCAACACTTGATCCCTACCGGGACCTGCTCACCGAGCACCGCGCGAACCAGCGGCGCCACCGTGTCAGCGACCGTCATACACACCTCCGTCAAAGTTTGGGACCGACCACCACCGCGGCTCAGTTCACGTCGCTCGCCGTGACGTACAGGTATGCCAACCCGCGCCGACGGCCCGTAAACCCACCTCGTCGACGATATCGATGGAACCCCCATCGCCGCATGCCATCACACGAATTCCCGCCCGGCGTAACGCCCCCGGCTCACGCCGTCGACCGTTCCTTCGGCACCAGAAGGGCAAGCAGCGCGACCATCAGGCCGCCGCCGGCGAGGTACAACCCCCAACGGCCGCCGAGCAAGCTGTCGTAGTTGTCGCGGACAAAGTCGCCGACACGGTCGTCGAGCCGCCACAGGAACACCGCGGTGGTGCCGATCCCCACGATCACGCCCAGCCACCCGGCCGCGCGGGAACCCACCAGGGCGGCAACCAGCAGCAGGACCGCGGACAACAGCAGCGGAGCCGTCATCGACCTGCAGAAGACCACGGCCTGATTCTCGACCTGCTCGAAGGTGAACACGGTGGGGAACCCGTCGCGCAGATCGACCAGCGCGACATCATTCGGCTGTATTTCGCCGACGATCGGAAGGAAGGCACCGACCGCCACCGCGATGGCACACGCGAACAGGACCAGATGAACGAAGGTGCGCACGGGCGTTCCCCTCTGTCGACCGACGAGGTGCTCGGGCCCACAGTATCCCGTCGAAGGGGCTCGGTCCGCCCCAACACGATCGCGCGCCGCAGACTCCGGGTGACCGACCAGGCGCCATCAGCCCCGGGCGTTACGATGGCGTCGAATCGTCGTCCGAGAGCCAGGGGTGCCCATGTCGGAGTTGGATCAGGCGTTTGCCGATGCACAGGAGAACGTCAAGAAGCTCACCTCGCGGCCGGCCAACGATCAGCTGCTGCGGCTGTACGCGCTGTTCAAACAGGGGTCGAAGGGTGATGTCGAGGGCAAGCGGCCCGGTCGGCTCGACATGGTCAACCGCGCCAAGTACGACGCGTGGGCCACGTTGGCGGGGACGAGCAGCGAAGATGCCAAGCAGGGTTACGTCGACCTGGTAGCCCGGCTCACGCAGGGCTGAGTTCACGGGTCACGCGGGTGGGGTTACAGCGGTGGCCGTCGGTGAGCTGGTCTCGGCACCGAAATGACGTCGCCACAATTCAGCGGTCGTCCCGGCGTAGACCTGGCACGATGTACGGGTGACTGATTCCCGCGGCGTCCTCGTCCTCGGCTCGGGGTTCGCCGGTCTATGGGCCGCGCTGGGGGCGGCGCGGCGGCTCGACGAACTCGACGCGTCGGGCACCGTCGATGTCACGGTGATCAGTGCGCAGCCGTTCCACGACATCCGGGTCCGCAACTACGAGGCCGACCTGAGCGCCTGCCGCATCCCGCTGAGCGACATGCTCGACCCGGTCGGCGTCGGGCACATCACCGCCGAGGTGACGGCGATCGACACTTCAGCGCGCAGTGTCACCGTCTCAAGCGACGGCGCATCGAGCACGCAGCGGTACGACCGCTTGGTCATGGCGCTGGGCAGTCGGGTGGCCAAACCCGATATCCCGGGTTTGCGGGAATACGGCTTCGACGTGGACACCTACGACGGAGCCATGAAACTACAGCGCCACCTGGCCGCGCTGTCCGACGGCCGAGCGGCCGTGGGCGCGGCGACCGCGGTGGTGGTCGGCGCCGGCCTCACGGGCATCGAAACGGCATCCGAGCTGCCAGGAAAGCTGGCAAAGGTGTGCGCACGACACAATGCAGAGCCGCGGGTGGTATTGATCGACCACAACCCCTACGTCGGTTCCGACATGGGGGCATCAGCGCGGCCGGTGATCGAAGCGGCGCTGTCCGACAACGGCGTCGAGACGATGACCGGTGTCGGCGTCGCAGCGGTCGACGAGCACGGCGTGACGCTGTCCTCCGGAGAGGTGCTGGCCGCGGGCACCGTCGTCTGGTGCGCCGGCATGCGGGCGAATCCGCTGACCGCACAACTCGGTGCCCAGCGCGACCGACTCGGTCGCGTGCCCGTCGACGACTATCTGCGAGTGATCGGCTCGCCCGGAGTATTCGCCGCCGGTGATGTCGCCGCGGCGCAGGTGGACGACGACCACCGGTCGGTGATGTCGTGCCAGCACGGGCGCCCCATGGGCCGCTACGCGGGCTACAACGTCATCGGCGATCTACTCGAGCAGCCGATGCTCCCGCTCCGGATCCCCTGGTACGCCACGATTCTCGACCTGGGACCCGCGGGCGCGGTATACACCGAGGGGTGGGATCGCCGGGTCGTCTCGCGCGGCGCGCAAGCCAAGGCCACCAAGGTCACCATCAACACCCAACGCATCTATCCCCCGTTGAACCGAGACCGCGACGCCCTGCTCGCCGCCGCCGCGCCGGTTCTACAGGCACGACCCGACCCCGGACAATGACCTTCAGGAAATTGTGTCGCCCCTATGCGGCTGCAGCACACCGCTGACGGATCGATGCGGTAGTGACGCGGGCAAGGCGACAGGTCAGTCTGTCCCGGTCAGCCCCCGGCTGTCGGGTGTCACAGGGTCTCCGCGCGAGTGGTCGTGCCCTTCTTCGTCACCACTGCGCGGTCCCGTCGACAGATCCCGCCAGCCGACGAGCACCTCGTGCACGGCCTCGGCGCCGTGCAGCGGGTCGGGCGGTGCAGGCAGGTCGGCGGGGTAGATGAGAAACGGGGTGCTCTGCGGTCCACCCATGCCGCCGTGCGAGCCGACCTGCTCCTCGAACGCCGCGACCTCGTCGGTGTCGGGCCAGTACGCGCCGCCGACCATGATGTCGGCAACGTTGTCGAAGGTGTCGGTGCGTCGCACCTTCGCCAGCGCGTCGGGGCCCATCACCGCGAGCGGGTTCTCGCCGGTGACCTCGCCGGTCGTCACGTCGATCTGTCCGTGGGACCCGAGCACCACGGACCCGCCGGGGGCGGCAACGAGCAGGAAGCCGATCCCGGGATGCTCGCGCAGCCCGGTGAGCAGCCCGGGGTGGGCGGCTTCGATGGCGTTGACGTCGGCGCGTCCGGGCAGGTGCGGGAAGTAGACCAGGCCGAGATTGCCCGAGCCGAGCACGATCGGCTCACCTGCGGAGGTGTGCGTCTCCTCGCTGGCAGTCGGCGAGTGCACGCTGGCCGCGGCGTAGCCGCGCCCCTCCGCCCCGGGTTGTCGGGAGACGTCGGATTCGTGCTCGTACCAGTGACGCTTCACCGCAGCCGGTTCGCGCTGCGCGGCAAGCCGGATAACCAACTGCCCCAACGTTTCCCCATAGCGTTGCTGGAAGGTTGCACCCTGACTCTGCCCGTGGTCGGACAGCACGACGACACGGTAGGGCCGGTCGGCCTGCTGCACCACGGCGAGCAGCATCTCGATGACGTCGTCGAGTTTGGTCAGCACCGCGAGCGTTTCGGGCCGTGAGATGCCGGAGTGGTGCGACACCTCGTCGTAGCCGATCATGTCGACGTAGACGACGCTGCGCCCCTTGATCAGATCGCCGACCACCGCGGCGGCGGCGACGTCGGTGGCGAGCACGGTCGCGAACGCCCGCACGAACGGATAGACCCCGCCCCGCGGCACCCGCGGCTGGATGTCCTTTCGCTTCTGCCGCAGTGACTGGCGTAGTTCCCGTTGCAGTTCGGCGAACATGCGGATGAACGTGCGCAGCGCGCTCGCCGGATCGGCGAAATAGTCGCTGTAGCCGGCACCGCCGCCGAGGCGGGCACCGCGCATGCGGCTGACGACGAGCACGTTGTCGTGCGCGCCGCCGGTGAACAGGTTGCCGCGGCTCGCACCGTCGTGCGCCAGCAGGCCGGGGATGTCGGTTCGTTCGAGTTCGCGCTGCTCGTTGTCGGCGGGGTTGCTGAACACCGAGATGCGCTCGGTCGTCTTGTCGTACCAGCGGAACGCCGGCACGTTGTGGTTGGAGCCGTGCAGCACGCCCAGCTGGGTCGCACCCGTCTGACTGCTCCAGTCGGTGTGCCACGGCACCAGCCGGTGGGTCTCGCGCACCAACTTCGCCAGCCCGGGGGTGACGCCGTCGGCGATCGCGCGACGCAGCACGTCGTAGCCGAGGCCGTCGATCTGGATGCACAACAGCCCCGGGGACGCGTCCACGAGCGCGGCGTTGCGACGGAGCCGGAACCGCTGTCGGCGCACCTGCATCAGCCGGTACGCAGTATCGGAGCGGGACGCGATTGCACCCGAGAGGACTGAGGTGAACAGCGAGAGCAGCGCCGCGAGGAAGAACGCATCGCGCAGCTGGTCCGCCGACGCGACCGGCACCAGGTACACCGTCAACAGCATGATCACACCGCCGGCGAGGAACACCCCGACGAACAGCAGCACCGGGCCGATCCACGACATACACCGCATCATCACCGGCCACAGCGCGGCGTTGAGCAGGCCGAACACCAACGCGAGCACCAGCGCGGCCGGGAGCGTCGGTAGCGGAGTGAAGCTCGACTCGTCCAGGGTGATGCCGCCGAGGATGCGGTCGAGGACGATGAGCGCGAGCGCCGACGACCCCCAGAGCACGAGGAACTCGACGAACACCCGCACCACGCCGCCCACCGTGCGCATCGCACCCCTTCCCTCGTCTGGAATCGTAAGGGTCATGACCGCGACGCCGGGTTCGAATGCCGCTGCATTCGGTGTGCGCTGGCTCGGACATGCCAGCGCGCTGATCGCGGACCGCGGGACGGTCGTCCTGACCGATCCGGTACTGACCGACCGCGTCGCGCACCTGCGCCGCCGCCGGGGGCCCTCGCCGATCGGGCCGCACGTGCGCAACCCGGACGCCGTCCTGCTCTCCCACCTGCACGCCGACCACACCCACCTGCCGTCGCTGCGGCTGCTCGATCCGGACGTTCCGATCGTGGCCCCGTGGCGGGCGGTCGACGGCCTGCCCGCGCTGCGCCAGTTTGCCGACCGACTGGTGCTGCTGCGGCCCGGCGACGAGACAAGGATCGGCAAGGTCACCGTGCGCGCCGTGCCCGCCCGACACGACGGCCGACGCTGGCGGCGCGGCCCGGAGCTCGCGCCGGCGATCGGGTACGTCGTCGACGGGGACCGGCGGACCTACTTTGCCGGCGACACCGACCTGTACCCGGACCTCGCCGACGACGTCGGCCCGGTGGACCTCGCACTGCTCCCCGTCGGGGGCTGGGGTCCGACTCTCGGCAACGGTCACCTCGACCCGTCTCGGGCCGCGGTCGTCGCGCGGCTGGTGGAGGCGGGCCTGGCGGTGCCCATCCACTACGGCACACTGTGGCCGATCGGCCTCGACGCGGTGCGTCCACGGTTGTTCTTCGGTCCGGGCGCCGAGTTCGTCCACCACGCCGAACGGGCGGGGGTCCTTGCGGTGGAGTTGCACCCGGGTGGCGAACTCGGCGACCTGGGCGCCGGCCCCGGCTTATGACCCGCCGCTGGGAACCGCATTTCAGCCCGCGGCACACGACCCGGCCGCGGTGAGTTTTCCCTTCAGCTCCGGTCTGTACAGGTGTGAGTAGACACGAAGCATGCGGGAGCGGCCGATCTGCCCGCGTTACGCCGCGCTGTCAGACCAGCGGTGTGAGCTTCATGAAAAACAAGGAGAAGGCCTCATGAAATCGACACCACCCTCCACGGAAGCCTCCAACGCGACACCGGCGCCGACGGGCGGACCCACGACGAAGACCCGAGTCGCCGGACTCGTCGTCAGCGCCCTCGCGGTGCTGTTTCTCCTGTTCGACTCGCTCATCCACATCGCGAACACTCAAATGGTGCGCGAGGCGATGGCCGAGCTGGGCTTTGCCGAGAACCTCAACCGTGTCATCGGGGTGGTTCTGCTGGTGTGCCTGATTCTCTATATCGTGCCCGCCACGTCCATCCTGGGCGCGGTGCTGCTCACCGGATACCTCGGTGGTGCGGTCGCCACCAACATGCTCACCGAGCAACCAATCATCAGCACCACCCTGTTCCCGATCTACGTCGGCATCTTCGTGTGGGGCGGGCTATACCTGCGTGACGCGAGGGTGCGATCGATCATGCCCGTCCGACGCGCCTGAACCACTTACCAGGATAGAGAGACGAATGCCGTTGACGCCGAATGGAATCAGCATCGACGAACGCAAAGGCTTACTGCGCCTGTACTTCGCTCCCGCGGCGGGCTGAGCACCAAGATCCACGCCCTCACCGACACTTTGTACTGCCCACTGACGCTGATGCTCTCGCCGGGACAGGCCGGCGACAACCCCTACCTGGCGCCGCTGCTCGACGCGCACCACGCCCACGACACCGAAGCGATCCGTCTGCTGGCCGACAAGCCTGAATCCACCGATGTAGTGCGGGTCGGGTGATGGGTTCGGTTGTGGCCGTTGCTGGGCTGTCGGGGTGTGGGTGATCGCCCGACCAGATCGGGCTCGCCCGATGGGTGGTGATCAACGGGTGCCGGCGATTGGCCGCCGCCGAGAACTTCGGACGCCCCAACCTCGATATCGTCGTCAAGGACGAGGTCGCCAAGGACTGGGTGACTCTTCTTGCGGCGGCGGTCATCGAGAACGTCGGCCGCAACGACTTCGACGTCATCGAAGAGGCAAAAGCCGTCGAACTCCTGATCGGCGAGTGTGGGACCGTCGAGAAGGCCGCCATGAAACTCGCCAAGTCCAAGGGGTGGATCTCTCAACGGCAATCGCACAGGTCCCGCCCGAGGCCCAGGTCCAAGCCTGGGCGGCTGAATACGAGCGGGGATACAGGAAGTCCGATCCGGATCTCACACCTGAATCTGAAAACCGGGTGCCGGCAAGAACTCCCGTCACCGCCGCGAAGGTCACGCGCACCTTCCGCCGCCTGAAGGCCGACCCGGCCACGCTCGCTGACGCCCTGGTCGACTACCTCGACGCCGACGGATTGCGAACACTGATCCAGGCACTCACCGATCGACACTGATTCGGGATTCCTACTGGGGCTGTTCACCGCGGTGAACAGCCCCAGTACCGAAATTCCTGTTGTGCAACATTTTCTTTGCTGACGAGAGTCGTTTCCGTGTTCCCTATACCCGCCACCGAAGAAGGCAATCGATTCCTCGACCATTCCTGCGTCTGCCCATTTCTAGGGTGAGCAGTAGTTGACGGTCGCGATCATTTGCGCCGTCAAGCTGTTACTGAGGCCGGCCGTGGAGGCGAAACCGAATTATGGTGCGCCTCAGCTCGGTGGACGTTTCCGGCACTCCTCATAGCTCAGGCCGGAGCTGAAGCAGTCGTAGAAGCCCGACTGAATGTCGCCGGAAGTGGGTGGTTCCCCGCAGAGGGTTCCACAGCGAAGGTAGTTCGGCGCTATGGAACCATCCGGGTAGTGGCACACGTTGTCACAGGTGTACTTGCGGGCGTTGGGGTCGATGGGCATCAGGTCGGGGGTGTAGGCCCACACGTATGCGTCGGTGCGAGCTACTCGGGTGCAGTAGACGGTCCGTCCGTTTGCCAGATGTCCCACTGCGTGGTGATCGTCGCAGTAGGCGTTCAGGTTGACTTCGGGGCCGGGGGGCGCCGGTGCGGCGGAGAGGCTGTCAATCCAGGGAATGGGTGAGGCAGCCGCTGGCGCAGCGGATATGGCGAGCAGGGCCGTGCCGCTGAAGATGGCGGTCGCGAGCCGCCGCAGAATGCGCGGGTGGGGTGCAGGTCGCAGCATGCGTTGTCCTCTGGTCGTGGTTTCCGGTGATTTGATGCCGGTGGCGGTCATCGCGGCAACAATTCCTATGCCGTCCGACGTCCGGGGCCAGACAAATCGGCAATGCTCGCGGCACAGGCCGAGGTCGTAGCCGTCCTGCCACGCGGTTTCTGGTTCTGGATCCTCATCGGGTGGTCTTGTCCCAGATATCGAACCAGAAGGATTGGCCGTGGAGTATCGATCGTATGAATGCTTTCCTGTGACATTCGGCCAACAGACCACCTGTGGGGTAGCCACGTAGCCGCCTCTTCGGATGACCGCGTGACGGACCGGTCGCACCCGAAGCTTGCCCTCCCGCGCCCATGGGTCGGCGACAATTGGCGTCGATGGCACTGCGCTCCGTTGCGTCCGTCGGCAATACGATCCCTTTACACTTTCGCTACTGTGGCTAACGGTCGCGGTCATTGGCTCCTGCTCCTGTTGCCGAGCCCGGCCGAGGAGGCGAAACGGGCTGAGCGCCCTTCTCGCGTCACCAGGGTCCGTTTTGGCGGACATACCGGCACACCGGAGAACGGCACTCCACGGCAAACCTGCGGCTGGTGAATCGGCTCCGAGCCGTTCGTTTTAGATGTCAGGTTGAAAAATCCGGTAAGACGCGCCGGAAACCGACTATGTGAGATGTCGGCCCGTCCAGCGATACTGACGAGCATGACAATCGGCTACGCACGGCGCTCGACCGCCAAGCAGGACGTCGCCGGCCAAGTGGCATGGCTCGGAAAGCTCGGCGTAGACGACCCTCAGGTCTACACCGATCACGGCTACACCGGACGCAACCGGAAACGGCCGGCGCTCGCCCGCGCGCTCGAGGTCTGCCGCAGCGGCGACGAGTTCGTGGTGACCCCGCCTCGACCGCCTCGGACGCTCGGCCCGCGACCTCCATGAAATCGTCGACGGACTCGTCGAGCGCAACGTAGCCCTCAACATCGATGGCACCGTGTATGACCCGACCGACCCAATGGGCAAGATGTTCATCGGGTTTCTGGGGGGCGCGGACTACGCGGGTTGCCGTTAGGGCTTGTGATGAATTAATCTAGCTCGGTTCGGGCGTGTCGTCGGGTGCGGGGTGGAGTGTGTAGTTCCACTCGCCGTGGAACTCGTGGCGCGTCAGGATACCTTGGGTTTCAAG
>SEEV01000226.1 GCA_004211695.1 Rhodococcus sp. (in: high G+C Gram-positive bacteria) | reverse complement strand
GGAAAGGCCGCCGTTGACGGGGAGGGAGTGCCCGGTGGTGAAGCCGGAGTCCTCACTTGCCAGGAAGGCCACCGTCTTGGCTACTTCGTCGGGGCGGACGAGGCGCCCCATCGGGTTGGTTGCGCCGAGGTGACCGATTTGGTCGGTCGTCAACTGCTCGGTCACCTTCGTTTCGTCGACCGTGGCGGGCGCGACGAGGTTCGCGGTGATCCCGTGCGGCGCCAACTCGAGCGCGATGTACCGGACGAATTGGTCCAGCGCCGCCATGGCGGTGCCCAGTGTGATCATCCCGGCGCGGGGCTGGCGGGACAACCCCGTGCTGAGATAGACCAGCCGACCGTAGTGCCGGGACATCATCCCCGGCACTACAGATTTGGTGACAAGGAATGCGGCGCGAAGCTCGCGGTCCAGCTTGCCGCCAAGTTGTTCCCAGCTCAGATCGGCAAACGAAGTGACATCGAAGGGGATCAATGCGTTGTGCACGAGCACGTCGACTGCGCCCCACTTTTCGTTGGTCTCGTCGACCATTGCGGCCACATTGCCGGGTACGGTGACATCGGCTCGAATCGCCACGGCCTCACCGCCAGTCGCAGTCGCGGCCTGGACGACCTCGTCTGCTTCCTCGGCGCTCGACCGGTAGTTGACGACCACCCGAAACCCCCGCTCGGCGAGGACAAGGGCGGTCGCCGCACCGATTCCCCGGCTGGCTCCGGTAATCAGTGCTACACGACCCATCAGCGATACTCTCGGCTCGGATCGAGCGACTTCGAAATCCCGGTTCCGCCACTCACAACCATCTTCTTCAGTCCTCCCACGACAACACCGGACCGAGCAAGCCGTTACAGCTTCGGAGCGTGCGCAGATTGGTCCTGCCACTTGCAGCTCGCGTCTTTGCCGTCCTCCTCTGCGAGTCGACTACGCTGCGTTCGCCCACCCGTCTCGATGTCTACTCTTCTCGCAGCCTCGAACCTGAGTCAAATACATGATTCGATGCACCTTCCTCACGGTTCGAGTGGTGCGAGCGGCTTCGCCTCCTTCCCGAGCACACGGCGCAATGTAGATCTGACCCTGGTCAGGAGGGTGCTCGCCGAGATCAAACGCAAACCGGATGCACTGCTCAGCTCGAGGCCGCGGAGACTGGGTTCGTGCTCAGCGCCACCAAAAGCGGTACGGCACATTGGTCGACCAGCTCGTTGATGTCGTGCTCGTCGAGCTGTCCTCGTAACAGGGTTTCGTGCCGCAGGAGATCCAGCGGTAGCGCGACAGCGCGAGGAGGGATGGGCACCAGGCCAAGTTCGCCGCGTTCGCGGGCCCGTTCCAGAATCGGCGTCACCATCTCGGTCGCCCGCGCGAAGAGGATCTCGCGCATCGTCTCGGCCGCGTACTCGTCGGCGTCGGCCAACAGGCCGAGTATGGTCTGCCGAGTCTGCTCGCGGAAAAAGGTGCGACCGGCACGCATGAGTTGATGCAAATCGCCGGCTAAGGATCCGGAGTCCGGCACGGTGAAAATCGGCTGGCCTGTGGTGGTGATAGCCGACAGCACCATCTCCGCCTTGGTCGGCCACCGGCGATACAACACTGCCTTGCTTGTCGCCGCAGCTGCGGCGACACCTTCGAACGTCAGTCCCGCGTAGCCGCGGGCGGCGAGTTCATCGTGGACCGCCGCATGGATGGCCGCCTGCAGATCCACGCCCCGTCGCCGCGTGTTACCCACCACACCTCCCATACGAAACGTTGCGTTTCCTATCAGGGTATCTTAGCCTCTCGAGAAACGCAGCGTTTCTTAGGAAGGTGGTCGGCATGGCAATGCCCTCCTCGCCCGGGTCATCCTCGACACCTCGTCCGGGTCCTCGCACGATCATGTCCCCGATCCTCGGTGTCGCGGTGCTGCTGGCGCTCATGATCATGGCTTTCGCTCTCCCCGCCTCGAACTCGGCACCCCACCATGTCCCGGTCGGGATGGTCGCTCCCTCGGTGCAAGCTCAACAACTGGCCCGCGGACTCGACGGTTTCGAGATCAACGAATACTCGGATTCGGCTGCCGCACGCGAGGCGATCGAGCACCGCGACATCTACGGAGCGGTAGTGGTCGACGGCAGGAAGGTGACCTCGATAGTCGCGTCGGCCGCCAGCCCCACGGTCGCTGCCCTGATACCGACCATCGGTGACCGCGTTGCCCAGTCCGTCGGTGGCACTGCCCATGTCGAGGACATCCGGGCCTTTCCTGCCGACGACCCGAAAGGCGCCGGGCTGGCAGCCGGCGCACTCCCACTCGCACTCGGCGGCTGGATCGGCGCCATGGCCATCATGTTGTTGATAGCCACGCCTGGAGCCCGCCTCCTCGCCGCAGCCGGCGTAGCGATCGTCGGGGGCCTGGCACTGGTCGCGACCCTGCAGTACGTCATCGGCACCTTCGATGGAAGCTACTGGACGACCAGCCTGGCCGCGATGCTCGGGATCGCCGCCACCTGTATCACGGTCCTCGGCCTGCGAGAGCTGCTCGGCGGCGCCGGCCTCGGTGTCGCCGCCGTGCTGCTCATCTTTTTGGGCAACCCTCTGTCCGGCCTGTCCAGCGCACCGGAAATGCTGCCGACCCCCTGGGGAAGCCTCGGGCAACTCCTGCCCCCGGGCGCCACCGGCTCGCTACTGCGTGACGTCGCATTCTTCAACGGCCACGGCGCAGCAACCCCCGTGATCGTCCTGCTGTGCTGGCTGCTCGTCGGCCTCGCGCTGTACCTGACCGGGATCTGGCGGTCACGACGCGACAACGAGACCGACGACGACGTGGTCCACTTCGGTCACCGAAGCGTCCCGGATGCCGATGCAATCGCGCTCCCCAACCGCCCGCTGCGTCGCACCATCGACCTGCCGAGCGAACCGACGCAGGAACCGGACTACTCCGCCGTCTCCGACCTCGACCTCGCCCTCCTCGAGGGGGAGTTCACTGCCGGGCAGGACCCCGCGCCCACTGGCTCCGCCGAGTGGGGCCTTGGCCGGCACCAGGCGCCCGCCGACCAGCAGCAGCCCTTCGCGGGGCTCAGCGCCGACGCCCGCGACCGCCTCCTGACGATGCTTCTGCCCAAACCCGAGGAGACCCTCGAGGCGATCGACGAGGCGGAGTGGATCCGCAACGAGGTCAACCGGCTTCGTGACGACCTCAACGCCAAACTCGTCGAGTTCGACGCCGTGTGGGATCGCCTGCGTGAGCTGGGACTGAGCGAGGACCAGGTGGCCGGCGTCCTCGGCGACGGGCACGTAACCCACAGCGACATCCGCGTCCGCTGACTGAGATGACCGTTCGGTTCCACGACGCCGTCGTCCCGCCTGCGTATCTTCTACGCACCCGGGGTGGTGGCGTTCTCGCTCAGACCCTGGTCAGGGTGAGGCTGCCCGCCAGTGCGCCCTCTCTGCAGGTGGTCGGGGCGTTGCCGGGATCGGCAGGTGTAGCAGATCGGTTGTCCTTCGCGGACGCTGCGGGCGCCCGGGCGCTTCCGTTCTCAATGCAGCAGCTCAGAGTCGGCGGTTCGGGCTCGACGCCGCATCGCACCGGCACTCGCGCGGCCCGACGTGTGGGATGCGATCAATCAAGCGTTCGCATGAATGCGGCGATACTCTTGGGGAACTCATCGAGACGTGAGCAGCGGTGATGTCTTCGGCAATGGATTGGACCGATGAATCGATGTAGTCAATGAATGACGTCGATCCGTTCGCGACGCAACGCGACGTATCCGGTTCGGTCGGCGCGGAGCTGGCAGCGGCCGGTTTCGAGGACGCTCAGGAGATCGGTCGTGGTGGTTTCGGTGTCGTTTACCGCTGCACGCAGGTTTCGCTGGACCGCACCGTGGCGGTCAAGGTTCTCACCGCCGACCTCGACGAACAGAATCGGGCGCGATTCCTGCGCGAACAGCGCGCGGCGGGCAGGCTGACCGGACATCCCAACATCGTCAATGTCCTCCACGTGGACACCACTGCCAACGGTCGGCCCTTCATCGTCATGCCCTACCTCGCCCAGGGATCCCTCGGCGTGCGGATCCAGCGCGACGGTCCGCTTCCGCTGGACGAAGCGTTACGGCTCGGGGTGAAGATGGCTGGCGCCCTGGAGACCGCGCACCGTTTCGGGATTCTCCATCGTGACGTCAAGCCGGGGAATATCCTGTTCACCGACTATGGCGAGCCGGCGCTGACGGATTTCGGCATCGCCCATTTTGCCGGCGGGTTCGAGACCACCTCCGGCATCGTGACGGGTTCGCCGGCGTTCACCGCCCCCGAAGTGGTGGCCGGCAAGCCCCCGAGTCCTGCCGCAGATGTCTACGGGCTCGGCGCCACGTTGTTCGCTGCGCTCACCGGTCGCGCCGCCTTCGAACGCCGCAGCGGCGAGCAGCTGATGGCCCAGCTCCTTCGGATCACCGCCGAGCCCGCTCCGGACCCCCGTGAGCACGGCCTTGACGAGGACATCAGCACCATCATCGATGGTGCCATGTCGAGCGATCCGCAAAACCGTCCCACAACCGTGGAACTGGGTCAGCAACTCGAGGCGTCCCAGCTTCGCCATGGTTTCCCTGCCGACGCGATGGCCCTGCACACCGAACCGGGCACCATGCACGAGGACACGCCATCGCCGCAGGTGGATTCTTCGTCGGCAGTATGGGCGTCAGACGGGCGCTGGCCATCACGATCACCTTTCAACTTGCGCCGAACGGGTGGCCTTCCGCTGGAGTTGACCAGTTTCGTCGACCGCAGTACTGAACTGGCCGAGGCGAAGAATTTGTTGTCGTCCTCGCGTCTGGTGACGCTGACCGGTGTCGGCGGGGTCGGGAAGACGCGTGTGGCTTTGCGTGTGGCCGCGAACACCCAGGACACGTTCGAGGACGGCGTGTGGCTGATCGAGCTGGGAGAGTTGCACGACGCATCACTGCTACCGGACACCATCGACGCCGTGATGGGGTTGCGCGAGCACAGCCGGGATTCACCGCTCGAGATACTGGCCGAGCACCTCGCCGATCGGCACGCGTTGCTGGTACTCGACAACTGCGAACATCTCGTGGCGGCGGTGGCGGCGCTGACCGAGACCCTTCTTCGGCGGTGCCCGCATCTGTACATTCTGGCAACAAGTCGTGAATTCCTGAACATCGGCGGGGAAGCCGTCCTGCGGCTGCCACCCTTGACGGTTCCCGACCCCGCCCGCCCGGACTCACTGCGCACGCTCCCAAAATATGACGCCGTCACCTTGTTCGTGCAACGGGCCGAAGCCGCGGTACCCGGGTTCGTGCTCTCGGAGGAGAACCGGACCGCGGTCACCCGAATCTGTCAGTTGCTCTACGGGCTGCCGCTGGCCATCGAGTTGGCCGCGGCCCGGCTACGGGTTCTCTCCCCACAGCAGATCCTCGATCGGCTCGACGACCGGCTCCGGCTGCTCACCGCGGGAGTTCGCGTTGCGCCGTCCCGGCAACAGACGCTGCGGCTGTCCATCGAGTGGAGTTATGACCTGTGCACCCCGGCGGAACGCCAGTTGTGGTCGCTGTTGTCGGTCTTCGTCGGGGGCGTCGAACTCGATGCTGCGGAGTTTATCTGCGTGGGGTACCTGGAGCAGGAAGACGTCCTCGATGTACTGGCCGGTCTGGTCGACAAGTCGATCCTGATCCGCGAAGGCACCGGCGCGGCGGCACGCTACCGGCTGCTCGAGGGGTTGCGCGACTACGGAAGCCAGAAGCTACACGAGAATGGTGAGCAGGCGGCACTGCGTCGCAGGCACCGCGATTGGTACCAGCAGTTAGTGCTGCGAGCGGAGTCGGAATGGATCGGGCCACACCAACTCGAGTGGAGTGCACGGTTAAAGCGAGAACAGCCGAATATGCGTGAGGCTCTGCAGTTCTGCGTGGCCGAGCCGGGTGAGGCGGAGGTCGGTCTCCAGATCGCCGCCGCCCTATATACCTTCTGGCTCACCCACGGACTGCTCAGCGAGGGCCGTTGTTGGCTCGACCGGATGCTCGCCCAACGCACCGGTCCACCGAGCATCGAACAGATCAAGGCCTTGTCCGCCGATAGCGTCCTAGCCGCAATCCAAGCAGATCTAAGCACGAGCGCGATCCTCGCCGAGCAGGCGCACGCCCGCGCCGAAGAGCTGGGAGGGGAATCGACGCACGCTATCGTTACGCACACCGCTGGGCTCCAGGCACTCTTCGCCGGTGATTCCCGCCGCGCGATCGACTATTTCGAAGGCGCCCTCGGAGCCTTCCGGGCCGAGGGTGACCTGTTGCGCCTGATCGAGGGTCTGGTCGGGCTGGAACTGGCCAGTGGTCTGCTCGGCGACATTCCGCGGGCCATCGCGTGCAAGGAAGAGGTAGTCGGGATCACCGAGCTGCACGGCGAGTCGGTGCAACGCGCCTATTCCCTCTCGGCGCTCGGCCTCGCGGTGTGGCAGACCGACCACGAACTGGCGACCTCGCTGCTCAGGCAGAGCCTGCGACTCACACGTCTCGTCGAACACCACCTCACCTCCGCGTGGAGTCTGGAAGCGCTCGCCTGGATCGCCGCGGCCGAACACCTCAACCGGCGCGCCGCAGTGCTGCTGGGATCCGCAGCTTCGCTCGCCCAGACGGCGGGCAGCTCGGTGGTCCCCCTTCCGAACCTTCTCGTCTACCACGACGACAGCGAGCGCGCGGCCCGCCGCGTCCTCGGCGCCCATGCCTTCAACGCGGAAGTGGCCCGCGGCGCGGCGCTCTCCTTCGACGAAGCCGTTGCGTACGCGCTCCATGACGACCAGGACTTACCGCACGGCACCCGTATCGGCGACGCTGCCACCCTGACCAAGAGGGAGTGGCAGGTCGCCGAGTTGGTCGCCGAGGGACTGACCAACAGGGCGATCGCGGACAAGTTGGTGATCTCACCGCGCACCGCTCAAGGACACGTAGAACACGTCCTCACCAAACTCGGATTCACCTCCCGCGCACAGATCGCCGCCTGGGTCGTCGAACAGTCCACGAATTGACAACCACCGGCTAAGCCCTGGGGTTCCCAGGCGTCGCACCCCGGACCAGGTGACCACTACGGGCAAGGTGCCAAATCACATCATGTGCTGCAACAAACGATGCTACGGTAAGCGGCCGATTCTGTGTGACCCCATGCGGAATCGGCTTGACCTCGTGGACTCGTTCCGGAACCTGCTAGATCCCATAGTGGTCCGCATCGCAAGCGCGCGATACCGCTACACGGCCGGGGTTGTCTACTAGACTAGGCACGCATACGAACGAGGCGTCGACCATCGCCGTCTTCATGGCACCGAGGGAGACGGCAGCCACGGCGACCAGTCCCCCTGCGGGTCGGTGGTTTGCCCCACCTCGATCAGATATCCGTCGGGATCGCGTATGTAGCAACGGATCTCGTAGTCGTGCTGCTTCGGCGGTGTCAGGAATCGAGCACCCCGGGCGCTCCATTCGGCATATACGGCCTGGATGTCTGCGACCCGGATATTGAGGAAGCTGCTGACCCGCTCGGGATCGCGTGGCGTCTCCAGGGTGACTGTGGGCTTGTCGTCGGTCGGGCCTCCGCCGACATTGATGACGATCCAACTGTTGGCTAGTGCGACATAGATCGGCCCTCCGGAGAAGACCACCCTGCCGCCAAGTACTTCGGTGTAGAAACGCCGAGAGCGCTCGACGTCGTCTGAGACGATGAAGTGGGCCAGCACAATTCCTTCTGCGGGCGGTGTGAGTTCGGCCATTTGGCACCTTCCCTGGTTGGGACTCATACTCCACTTACGACGGCGTCTGCAGCCGATGTTGCGATAATCGGGGATTTCATATCCTTCCACGGCACACTAGCCTTACGTAGGCAGCTGTGCCCCGGACTGCTCGGCGGCCATGTACTCGGCGTACCAATTGGGCCAGTTGGGGTCTTCTTCGCCGGTGCGCTCCTCGTGCTTGCCGTGGGCGGCCGCCGCGCGCCGGAGCGCGGTCGTCAGGTCGCGCGCAGAACCGAACGAAGTGATGGCGGTGTCGACGCGTCCGGGGAGTCGGGTGGTGACCTCTTGCAGCAGCCAGGCGTTGCCGTCGGGGTCGCTGAACGAGGCGAGGGAGTTGTAGCTACCTCGGTCCGGGTCTGGTCCGTCGACCGGGCCGTCCGGACCGCGGTGGAAAACGGTCACCTCGATGCCTGCCGCGACCAACTGGTCACGGGCGGCTTCGATGTCGGAGACGATGAGGTATCCCTTGGCAGAACCGGGTGCGGCCGTGGTGAGATCGGCACCGAAGTGGATCGAGGCGTCAGAGCCTGGCGGGGTGAACTGGACGACACCGGAGCCGGGTGGTGTGACGTCTTTTCGCCAACCGAGGCTGGTGTAGAACTCGGTGGCACGGTCGACATCCGCGACGGGAAGGACCACCACCTCCAGTTTCATGTCGACCGACGCGACGTGCGTGCTGCCGGTCGCCTCGTCGGTATGAACTTCGTTGGCGCTCATGGCTGCCTCTCGGGTTGTGTTGGGAATTGATCGGGTGGGACCTTCGAGCCACCCCACGTTTGTCGCGCGGTCATCAGGAGACGAACTGCTGACCACCGTCGATGTCGTACGTCGCGTCGGTGAGTGCGGTGTTGCGCATGATGTGGCCGGCGAGTGCGGCGATGTCGGCTGTGACCAACACGCGGTCGATCCGTAGGCAGGTCCTGGAAGACCTCGCCGCGGAAGGCCGTGTCGTTGGCGGCGAGGTGGGCGGTGTGTTGGGTGCTGACTTCTGTCGCAGCTTGCTCGAGCCGGTCGGGATTGCGACCTGTGAGGGTGACCTCGTCGCCCTCGGCGCGGGCGCGTCGAGCTGTTTTTAGCCCGATACCGGCGCTGCCGCCGGACGACGGTGTCCGGCGAGCTCCGGTTCGCACTGGATGAAACTGAGGTGTTCCGCTGGTCATGAGTCTTCCGATTGGTAGATTCGGCCGCCGACCACCGGGATGCTCTGCGAGCAGAGTTTTCACGCCGTCCTCCTCGGTCCTCGCGGGTCGCCGGCAGGAAGGGGGCGACCCCAGAGAGCACCGTCGCGTGCTGCACCGTTTCAGCCCTGACCGACTCGGCAGCGTCGGACACGAACCGGCCCTATCGTCGGCACGGTCAGGAAGGGCACCTCACTGTCCCGGCACCGACGCGACAGCAATTTGCCGGCCGCGTCCGCCTACGGAAATATTTCTACAGTCGCCGCGGCCAGGCAAGGGTGGACGCAGCACCAGACCGCGACAGCACAAGGCATCGATGGGCCTCGGCATCCTCGTCCATCACCGCACAACGATCTCCCCCGAGAGGCGCGTCCATCCGGCCACTCGACGATGCTGTTGAATGGTCCGACAGTCACATTGCGGTGGGCCGCGACCAGACCTCCGTCATCGCTGTCGAGGACTGCAGAGACTATTTCAATACGGGCCTCCACCCGGAGCACGCGGAGCATGCTCGAGATGTCGATGAACAACGCGCCGATGGGAGGCTGCTAGGGCTGGTAACCCGAAGTTCCGCTCCACCTCTTTACACGCTGGCAACCATCCAGTGCTGGAGACCTTGCGACTTGCCGCTCATGACCTCTGTCGCGTCGTCAACTGCTGGTGAACGCTGGATCGCTGGGGTGCCGGGTTAGCGGCGTCGTCTGCACGCTCATCCAGGGATCCATCGGCAGCGACGCGAGGAGCGTGTGCATCTCGTCGCCGTCGTGGGCCCACCACAGACCCAGCGCGTGGCCCTGGCCGGGCATCGTCCAGAGCCGCAGCAAGTGTCCCTGCTCGGCCAGTTCCCGCGCGCGGTCGGCTTCGCGCTTGGTCGTGTCGTCGACGGTTTCGCCGGGTGTGCCTGCCGGCACGGTGACCGTGAACGTGATCAGGAATTCGCTCCCCGCGGCATCCGGCGCGGACGGACCGGGCTTCTCGAGGTGTCCGGCGGGGTCGTTCGGATGCGGCGAGAGCGGCGTGACTTCGTCGGTGCGCCACACCCGCAGTGGCATCGAGGCGAGAACTTCCTCGAGCCCGTTCCCGTCGTCGGCGGCGAACAGGCCCAATGTGCGCCATTCGCCTGCTTTCAGCGGCGGACGCCACAGGCGCTGTAGGTGCCCCTGTGCGGCGAGTTCACGGGAATGTGCGGCCTCACGGTTGCGGATGTCCTGAACGGCTTCTTCCGAAGTTCCATCAGGGATATGGGTGGTCATGGTGACGAGGTAGTCCATGGGTTGCTCTCCTCCCAGCGAATGCGGTTGCCGATGCCGCGATGCGCCGATTGCGGTTGGTCAGTCACTGTCGGCTGCGGTGGTCAGGGGAGCCGGGACACCTGGTAGTGGAGGATCCGATCGCCGTCGGGCGAATGCCTCACCAGCAGGCTGAGAAATACGGTTAGTGTCGGCCGGTCTACGAAGGAGAAATCGACGCTCAGGTAGCCGAGTACCAGGTCGTCGGCGTGTCGACGGGTTTCGAGAATCCGGTACGCGGCGGTCATCCCCGCCGGCTGGGAGTCGTAGTAGTCGACGACACCTTGGCGTCCGACGGTGTAGGGATGCAGGCCCTGGAAGATTGCGTCCGCGGTGAACTGCGCGGCGACGCGCTGGGGTTCGTGGGCGTCGACAGCGTCCTTCCACCGGTCGAGCACCCCGCGCAGGATCTCTTCGTCGGCAACTTTGCTGTTCATGAGATGTCCGCCTCCCGCTCTCAGTGTCCGGCGCTCTGGCCGCCGTCGACGTGCAGGATCTCGCCGGTGACGAACCCGGCGCGCTCGAGGTAGAGGATCGCGTCGACGACCTCGTCGATCTCGCCCAGCCGACCGACGGGGTGTAGGGCGGCGAGCGACTCGTACGTGTCGTCCGGGTGCATCGGGGTGCGGATGACACCGAGCGCGACCGTGTTGACCCGGATACTCCGGGTCGCGTACTCGATTGCCAG
>SEEV01000225.1 GCA_004211695.1 Rhodococcus sp. (in: high G+C Gram-positive bacteria) | reverse complement strand
TCGGCCCGGAAGGCAATGTCGTCGCCGAAGAGCGCCGAGAGTTCGTGGGAGTCGGCGTGACAACCGATCCACCCGACCAGATTGGCGTAATACACGGTCGCTCGCTGTTGCGGGTCGAGGCCCATCCGCTCGGCGATCCGCGTCGCGATCAAGGACGACCGAAGCATGTGTTCCATCGGCTGACCCAGACCGAGGTCGATCGCCAGCGATACCGCGGCCAGCAGTTCAGCTCGGCTCAGACCTTTTCCCGAGCCGGACAGCGTCCCATGCGGGTGCATCATCCCATTGTCCACCTGAACACGGCCATGTCGGCGCGAAAAACGAGCCAACGGCCGATTCACTACAGGATGTAGCAGATAGCTACACCCAGCCGGGAGAGCGAAGCGATGCCTGGTACAGCGGACAAGGTGGCCAGCGCCATGGCCGAGGGACAACGACAGCACCGCACCGGTCGACGGCAACTCGAACACTGGGCTCGGGTGGGGCGCGCGGTCTCGAGCCAGCAGACCGTCGCGCGGCACCGACTACGGCGCTGTGCCCGCGGCACAGGGGTCACCACCGCGCATGAAGGCACTCGAACCCGAGATCCGGGGAATCATCACGGAGCTGATCGACGGATTTGCTGCGGCTGGCGAATGCGAATTCATCTCGGAGTTCGCACACGAGTTGCCGACTCGAATCTTCCTTGCTCTGATGGGGTGGCCCTTGAGCGCCGCACCGCAGTTCACGGAGTGGACCGACATCACGCTCCAGGGCATCCCCGGCGCGAGCGAGGCCGAATCGGCCGAGGCCCGCGCGAAGGCAGCCACCGAGATCTATGAATACTTCGGTCGAGTCGTCGCGCGGGTGCGATCCGGCGAAGACAGTTCGGAGACTCTGACGGCGCAGATCATCAACACCCCGCTCGACGTCGAAGGAACACCACGGCCACTCACCGACGAGGAGTTGTGCCGGATGTTCTTCCTGCTTCTCGTCGCGGGACTGCACACCGTCCAAGGTGCTCTCGCCTGGGGACTGATCCACCTGTCGCGCAACCCTGAGCAGCGCGAGGCGATCCTCGACGATCCGACGCTGATCCCGTCGGCGGTGGAAGAGATCTTGCGCATCGAGACCGCGACGAGTGGCGGACGTCGCGCTACTCGCGACGTCGAGATCGGTGATGTCACCATCAAGGCCGGCGACCAACTGCTGGTGGTGATGACCGCTGCCAATCGGGACGAGGACGAGTTCGATGCCCCCGACGAACTGCAGATCCAGCGGCATCCCAACCGCCACATCGGGTTCGGTGCCGGCCCGCATCGTTGCCTCGGCCCCCATCTCGCACGGCTCGAGCTGAGACTCGCCCTGGAGGAGATCCACGAGAGGATTCCCGACTACGCCCTCGTTCCGGACAACCCTGCGGTCTTCCATTCCTCCCAGGTCCGTGGATGCGAGAAGCTGCCGATCACCTTCACACCCGCGACGCTCTGATCCCCATCGGGCAGCGAGATACGGTCCGACAGTGGTCCCCGGAGGAAACTCCGGGGACCACTGGCTTGTGGTCACGACGTGCGCGGGCCGAGCACATTCTCGCAGATCCTGGGTGTCTGCTGACCTGCCACCGTCCACGGTTGCGCAACCCGGGCGCGAACGTGAACAGGCTCGCCCCACAGCAATAGACGGATACGGCCCCGGATAGACAAACCTAACCCCTGTAGCTTAATGTGGTCCCCGTCACAACATCATTCGGGCTGGTCGCCCGCCCGCCACTCACAGATGCGAGGTCTCGAATGACCGAACGTACAACCGTAGTTGCAGACTCTCCTGCGGGTGCGAACTCCGGCCGCTCCCGGGCGGACTCCCGCAAGGCAAGCCGAGCCGCCTTCGTAGGAACCCTCCTCGAGTACTATGACTTCAGCCTCTACGCCTCGGCGGCGTCGGTGGTTTTCGCCAGCGTGTTCTTCTCCGGCTCGAGCCCGTTCCTGGGGACGCTGCAGGCGGTCGGCACCTTCGCTGTCGGCTTCCTGGTCCGCCCGGTGGGTGGGGTGATCCTCGGCAGCCTCGGCGACCGCATCGGCCGAAAGCGCGTTCTCATCTTCACCCTGCTCATGATGGGCGTCGCCACGCTGCTCGTCGGACTTCTGCCCGGATACGCGCAGATCGGATGGGCGGCCCCGGCCCTGTTGGTGTTGCTGCGCATTCTGCAGGGCATCGGCGCGAGCGGTGAGTACGGGGGTGCCACGCTCGTGGCCGTCGAGTTCGCACCCGAACGGAAGCGAGGCCTGCTCGGCTCCTTGCCCGGAATGGGCGCAGCCCTCGGTGGTGTGATGGGAACGCTGTCACTACTTCTGGTGTCCTCCTTGGTATCCAAAGAGGCGTTTCTGAGTTGGGGCTGGCGAATCCCGTTCCTCTTCAGCGTCGTGATCCTCGCCTACGGCTTGTGGCTACGTCGCAGCCTTCCTGAGACACCCGCGTTCCGTGAGATGAAGAAGACCGAAAACATCTCGAAGACACCGATCTTCGACGTGGTCCGCCAGCAGCCTCGCGCCCTTCTGACCGTTATGGTGATGACCATCGGCCAGACCGGTATCGGCTATTTCTACATCGTCTTCATGGGCACATTCGGCACCAACCAACTGGGCTTCGGTGGAACCGAGGTGCTGGTCGGACTGATCGTTGCGCAGCTCGCGAACGCCGTATTGATCCCTCTGTTCGGATCACTGTCGGATCGCGTCGGACGACAGCCCGTAATCGTCTTCGGCTTCCTCTACAGCGCCGTGTTCGCATGGGTGGGCATCTCGCTCCTGTCGGGGGTCGGAACACCTCCACTGCTGTTCTGGGCGGTCATGGCGCTCGGCAACGGCATCGGCGTCGCAGCCATCTTCGGCCCGATGGGCGCATACGTCACCGAGCTGTTCCATACGCAGCACGCCTACAGCGGCCTCGGCCTCGGCCGCGAGACCGGCAACGCGCTCGGCGCAGCCATCGTCCCGGTAATTGCAGTCGCCTTGGCGTTCGACGACACCACGATCTGGCTCAGCGTCCTGATCTGCGTCATATCGCTGCTCGGATTTGCGGCGACCGTCCTGTCGCGCACACGATCGTCGTCGGTTTCGATGCCCGATGGTGACAGCGTGCCAGTGTCCGTATAGAGCACCGACACCACAAGTGAGGGCCCCGATCCACAGGATCGGGGCCCTCACCGCGTTCCGAGAGGCCGCCCGAGACAGGAAGGAGGCCGCCCACCCGTCAGGTGGGCGGCCTCCTCCGCTTCCTGGAGGTGAGATCCGTTGTTTTATCGAGGCATGTGCGAATTGTCCTCCGCACCAAGGGCGGCCGCGAGCATCGCATCGACGTCGACCAATTTCTGGCGCGCCCGGCCGCGGCGACGCCCTTCGGTACGCTCGTATCGGTCGATCCGCTGCCAGCCATCGAGACCGAACGCGTCGGGGCAGCGAGCCTCGATGATCCCCACCAACTCGTCTCCGGCCCGGCTGGGCCGCGGCAGGAGGGCGCGCGCGTGGTCGGCCATAATCGCGTCGACCGTCTCGGCGGCGCAGTACCGATCACCCCGGTCGGCCCCCGCTTGATCCAACCTGCGACATAGACACCGGGCACCCGACGGTCTTGGGCCGGATCGACCACGCGGCCTGCCACGTTGGGTACCGTCCCCTGTGCGGCGTCGAACGGCAAACCCGGCAACGGGCGCCCGCGATGGCCCACCGAACGCAGCACCAGCGAGCATTCCAGGTCCTCCCCGACCCCAGCCTTGTCGTACGGCGCGATCCGTAGACCTTCGACGTGACGGCCGCCGAGGACTTCGATCGGCGCACCGTGGAACCGCAGCGTGATCCTCCTCCGACCCGGTTGCGGGATCCGCCGCGCGTATTCCGCGATCGTCTGCAGCTTGATCGATGCATCGCCGGGAGCCTCATATCCGTCGTGCACACTCACGTCCACTTCGGGCAAGGATCCCAGTGCGAGAAGTTCCGGTGTCGTGAACGCTGCGTGGTCGGGGCCGCGGCGACCGAGCACCACCACCTCCTCGAGTGCGCTGTGTCGCAGTGCATCCAGAGCGTGTTCCGCGATGTCACCCGGCACGAGGCGTTCAGGATCGCGCGTCAGGATCCGTGCCACGTCCAACGCCACGTTGCCATTGCCGATCACGACAGCACGACGCCCCGACAGATCGAACGTGTGGTCGGCGTACTCCGGATGTCCGTTATACCAGGCGACAAATTCGCGTGCGGCAACACTGCCCGGTAGTTCTTCTCCCGGAATTCCGAGCTTCCGGTCGTCGGACGCCCCGCTCGCATGGATCACCGCATGGTGATGTTCGAGCAGCTCGTCGACGGTGATGTCGCGTCCGACCTCTACCCCGAGGAACGCGCGAAAACCGGTGCGGCCGGCGGTACGCGCGAACACCCGCTCGACGGCCTTCGTGATCTGATGGTCCGGGGCCACACCGAATCGGACGAGCCCACCAGCGACGGGGAGCCGCTCGAACATGGACACCGTGACCTCGACGTCGCGCCGTTTCAGCAACTCCTCCGCAGCGTAGAAGGCGGAGGGACCGGAACCCACGATCGCCACCCGCAGCGGACCGGGCCGGTCCACGGCGGCAACAGGTTTCCGCGGCACCACGCCGCATTGAGATCCTTGTAGATCTCGGTCTCGCCGATGAGATCGCTGTCGGGAACGATCGCTTCCACCGGGCACACATCGGCACAAGCGCCACAGTCGATGCAAGTGCCCGGATCGATGTAGAGCCTCTCCGTGCGCGCGTACTGCGCTTCGTCGGGCGTCGGGTGAATGCGGTTGACAGGACACACCGCGACGCACGTCGCGTCGTTGCAACAGGCCTGGGTCACTACGTATGTCATGCGCACTCCGGTGGGTCGTTGGGTTACGGACTCTGCTCCGGGGGGAGGAAGCGGTCACCATAGCGGGCGGCGAGTTCGTGGGCACGAGCCGTGAACCGCTGTGCACCGCCGGGATAGAAACGTCTGAAAGAGATGACTCCACCCGTGTGCGCCGGGAACCCGATGCCGAGAACGGATCCGGCGTCGGCGTCGGCCTCGGAACCGACGACACCTTCGTCGAGACAACGCAACGCTTCGACGACTTCGACGAACAGCAACCGATCGCGCATGTCGTCGATCGGAATTCTCTGCCCCGGGCCGAACACGTCACGAAGGCCTGGCCACAACCCGATGCGCGCACCGTCGGTGTCGTAGTCGTAGAACCCGCGTCCAACCGACCTACCGCCGCGATCACACTCGTCGATCATCCGGTCGCGCACGCTGTCTGCTTTCTTCCCGCGCCATGTTTCCCCCGGCTACCTCGACAGCGATTCGGTTCTCGCGCTGCACCGCACGGTTGAGCGTCAACGTGATCTCGTCGAGCAATTGCAGTGGCGGCACAGGGTATCCGGCAAAGGTCGCCGCGCGCTCGATGATGCCCGGATCGATTCCCTCTCCGACCGCGGCCAACGCCTCGTCGAAGTAGCGTTCCATCACCCGGCTGGTGAAGAATCCCCGGCTGTCGCGCACCACGATCGGCCGCTTTCCGAGCATCCGCGCGTACGTCAAGGATGCCGCGACCGTGGCCTCCGACGTACGCGAGCCGACAATCGTCTCCACCAGCGTCATCCGATCGACTGGCGAGAAGAAATGCATTCCGACGAAGCTTTCCGGGCGTGCCAGCGTCGAGGAGAGAGTGGTGATCGGCAGGGTCGACGTCGTCGATGCAACCACGGTGCACGGCTCGGTGACGGCCTCGATTGTCTGTAGGACCTGTTGCTTAACGGCGACGTTCTCCGGTACCGCCTCGACCACGAGCGCGGCAGGCGCCAGGTCCGCGGGGCGCTCGGTGGTCGTGATCCGGTCGAGCAATGCCCGCGACATTGGCGTATTCGTGATCCCGGCCTGTCGGGCACGCTCTTCACGACGGTCGGCGTACGACCTCCCCCCTGCGCGCGCCCTCGAGGGTCCGCGCGACCAGCACGACATCGGCCCCCGCCCGCGCGCACGTATAGGCGATCGCCGCGCCCATCATCCCGGTGCCGACGACGCCGATCGTTGTGCCCGCCAGGGTCCCCGACGCCTCGGTCATGCCCGCAGACTCTCGACACGGATGTCGATGCTCGCGGGCGAGTCGACACTGCGGGTGCCGATCGCCGTAGTGTTCCCGCGGACGATTTCCTGTTGCTGCGGCCGGGTCGCGCCCCAGCCACACACGAGGCCCGCCACGTTCATGCCGATCTCCTCGTTCATTGTTCCCAATGCGCCGCACCCGACCCTCGGTGGACCTGATCACCTACTGCACTTCGCGATAATCTATTCCCAATAGTTTCTGAACGCAACGCCCGATTTGGGCTCCGAGCCCCGGCCCGCTTACGGTCACGAAAAGTTCACTTACACAATCACCTTGATTTTGGTATGACCATCGATGAGAACTGGCGACCGGACCACACCCCCACCCGGGTCGCAGCGCAACGCGATCGCATCAACCCGAGATCGAGGCGGTCCGAGAACGCGCGGCCGCCATTCTTCGCAAGCTCGTGACGCGTTGCGAACCCGTCACCGAGCAACTCCGGCCGAGGGAGCGGGAACTCGTCGTAGAACAAGCAAGTTCTCCGGAACCCAAGGCACACCTGCAGTAGCGATCAGGCGATCCCGTCACGGGCCGGCTTTCGGGACGTACCGATGATGGTTTTCCTGCGGACACTGCGACGCTAGGAGACGCGGGTGTCGTAGTCCTGTCGGTTGGCGAGCACCTCGTCCATGTGCGCCTCCGCCCATGCCTTGATACCTCGCATGACGGCGTGGAGCGAGATTCCGAGGTCGGTCAGCTCGTAGGTGACCGTGACGGGCACAGTCGGGGTCACCGTGCGGGTGATCAGGCCGTCGCGTTCGAGGGAGCGCAGCGTCTGGGTGAGCATTTTCTGGCTGACTCCCGCCAGCCGTCGGGACAGCTCCGAGTAGCGCATCCGCCGCGGCTCGCCGACGCAGTCTTCGCCTGGGTGCGGTCCGTCGCTGCCGAGCGCTGCCAGGACCAGCGTCACCCACTTGTCCGAGATCCGGTCGAGGAGCTGGCGGCTGGGACAGGTCGCCAGGAACGCCTCGTACTCCACCTTCGCCTGCGACCGCTCCTGGGCCGCCGTCGTTGTCGGCATCGACCGCTCCTTTCCCTGCGGTGACGTACGCACTTTGAAGTGCCTACTTCCCATTGGAGAGTAACCCCTCCATCGTGGTGGTGCAGCACAAATACCGGTCCACAGGAGGCGACCATGTCCACCACCTTCCGCACCGCGATCGTCCGGACCCCGGGCGGTCCCGACTCCATCGAGATCATCGACGTACCCGTCGTCGAGCCCGGGCCGGGTGAGGTCCGGGTCGAGATCGCCGGGGCCGCGGTCAACCCCGTCGACCTGGCGCTTGCCGCCGGGGTGTTCCACCGGCTCGGGCTGATCGACCAGCCCGCCCACACCGGTCTGGGCTGGGACTTCGCCGGCACCATCACCGCGGCTGGCCCGGGCGTCGACCTCCCGGTCGGCAGCCGCGTCGCGGGGCTCGTCGCCGGGTTCGACCGCGACTTCGGCACGTACGCCGAACAGCTGATCGTCCCGGCGAGCGACACCGCTCTCGTGCCGGACGGCCTCGACCTCGCCACCGCAGCCACTGTCCCGCTCAACGGCCTGGCTGCAGACCAGCTGGTCGACCTACTCGGCGACGGCGGAGGCAAGAGCCTGCTGGTGACTGGAGCCGCTGGAGCGGTCGGGGCGTACGTCGTCACGCTCGCTCAGGACCGTGGCTGGCGGGTCACCGGACTGGCCCGAGCCGAGGACGAGAAATTCGTGCGCGGCCTCGGCGCCGACTTCACCGCGGAGGCGGCGCGCGCCTGGGACGCGGTAGCCGACGGCGCGGCACTCCAGGAGCAGGGCCTCACACTGGTCCGCGACGGCGGCCTCTTCGTCGGCGTGCAGCCGGGCGCGGCGCCGGCAGAGGACCGCGGCGTCACCGTCCGCGTGCTGGTGGTGCACCCCGACGGTGCCCGGCTCGCCCAACTCCTCGACGCCACCGCTAGCGGCCACCTATCGGCGCGGGTCCACGCCGTCGTACCGCTCGACCAGGTCGCCGCCGCCCACCGCGCGGTCGCGCAGGGCGGCGTGCGCGGGAAGTACGTCCTTCAGCCCTGACGGTCCGCCATGCAGTGCCACGTTGGACGCTGTTCGGTCCGCCGATCCACGGTGTGTGATGCAGACGGCATGGCCTGGACCGTGCCGCGAAGTGCCGCCACAGGGTCGGTGCCGGGTGGCCACCATCCGGCCGTCGCCCCGTCCGGGCGGGCCAGGAGTGCCCCGCCGTGAGGGATGCCCACTCCGCGGGCAGTGATGGCGTCGAGAACGTGGACGACGAGCGGAGGCCCGGGAACCGAGGTCGCTGCCCGCTGCCAGGACGCGCTCGAGCCGCCGGTGAACAACGTCAGCCCGGGTCCGAGTAGGTCGAGGGTGGACACAGCGCCCGCTCGGGAGGGCAACCAGACGTGCACTATTCGGCCGCCGAGGTCGACGGGCAGTTCCTGTGCGGCGAGTCGGGCTCCGCCGTGCGGGTCGGCCGAGCGGGCCACGTTGTGCGCGGCCACCGGTCGTCGTTCGGTCTCGTAGGTGTCCAGTAGCTGCGGTCCGGCCCAGCCGCGCAGCACCCAGGCCAGTTTCCACCCAAGGTCGTAGGCGCTCTGGATGGCGGTGTTCATGCCTGTGCCCCCGCGTGGCGTGATCCGATGCGCGGCATCGCCGACCAGGAACGCGGAGCCCTGCCGGAAGCGGTCCGCGAGCTGCGCGGCGAACGTGAAGGTCCCGATGCGTTCGATCCTCGGCTCGAGGTCGGCCAGTCCACTGCCGAGTCGGATGAGGCGAGCGGACTGTTCTTCGGTCAGACTCGCCGAAGGCTCCTGCGCAAGCTCGTGTTCCACGCCGTAGACCCATCGGTCACCGCGGCCGGCGGGGACGAAGACTCCTGCGGCCTCGGGGTGGGTGACGGCATAGATGCAGTAGCGGCGGTCGCCGAGCAGTTCCCACAGGGGGGCGCGGAACTCGGTCCCGATGGCCTGGGACAGACGTCCCGGCCCACGCATCCCGATCCCGAGGGCGTCGCGCACGGTGCTGCGCGCACCGTCCGCCGCGACGAGGTAACGGGCGTGGACAGTTCGGGTTCCGCGGGTTTCGACGTCGCGCAACGTCACCAGGGAGCCGTCTGACCGGCTGTCGAGTCCGACCACTTCGGTGCCCATCTCCACTCGAGCGGCGTCGAACCCGAGCAGGTGTTCCAGTAGCACCGGTTCGAGGTGATCCTGCGGAACCGAAGCCGGGGCGGTGGGGCTGAGGACTGCGCTCTGCTCTCGCGTTGGGAAGCTCGTCAGGTGCGCGTCACCCGCCGCGGCGAGCGTGGGGCCCACCCATTGCTTCCACTCGACCTCGACCCCACCCGCCCGGATCTCCTGCTCCAACCCCCAGGAACGCAACAGCTCCATCGTGCGGGTGCTGACCGAGGCCGCCCGCGGGAGCCCCGACAGGGCGGGCCTCCGCTCGACCACCAAGACCTCGATCCCCTGGCGAGCCAGTGTGATTGCCGTGGTCAGTCCCGCCGGACCCGTTCCGACCACGAGCACCGGCGTGGACGCCGAGGGTATTGGCGGAACGGTGGGTGTGGTCAGGCTGTTCACGACGTCTGCTCCTTCGTCGGAAGGCTGGTTGTCTCGGTGCAAGGAGGAAGCACGCGGGTGCCGCTCGATTTCGCCGGACATTATGTCTTTCGATTATTAGCCTGAACTTCACGAGACGACGTGTCAAGTGAAAATGTTAGAGTGGCGGCTGTGGCCACCCGAAAGTACGAGCAGCGTCTGCGTGCGGAGGCGGCCGAGGAGACGCGGCGCAAAATCCTCGACGCCGTCTATGAGCGGCTGCGCCGAGCACCGTCCACGCCGGTGAGTGTCGAGCAGGTGGCCCGGACCGCGGGGGTCTCCCGGTCTACCGTCTATTTGGCCTTCGGTTCACGAACCGGGCTGTTCGACGCACTCACCACCGACCTGTGGTGGAACCGGGCAGGGTTCCAGGGGGTGGTCGACGCCGTGGAAAACCCGGACGCGCGCGAGCACCTGCGCAGCGGAATCGACGCCGGAGTCCGGGTGTTCGCCGCCCACCGCGACGTCTTCCGCACGCTGTTCTCGATGGCCCAACTCGACGCGGATGCCGTCGGCGGAGCCATCGCGCGGATCGAGGAGAACCGGGCCGGTGGGATGATCCACCTCGCCCAGCGTCTCGCCGAGCAGGAAGTTCTGCGGCCGGGGGTCACCGTCGACGAAGCCGCCGACGTGCTCTGGTTGTTGACGAGCTTCGACAGCTTCGACCAGCTCTACACCGGGCGGAACCTCACCGCCGACGACGTCTCCCGCATGCTGATCACCACCGCCGAACGCAGCCTCTGCCTGTGAGTTGTGGCCTCAACCGGTGACGCAGTTCGGACGACCCGCCTTGTACTCACAGAGATAGTCGTTGACGTCCTCTCGGCCGTGAACGACCGAGATTCCCCTCGAGACTCGCGTCTCGAGGTTCCTGTTTCACCGACAGTTGCCTCCCCACACTTCATGTGCGGGGCGGTCTCACACCATCTCCGCAGGCTGTCACCGTCAGTCCGACGGCCAAAATGTTCCTCGCCGCATTCACATCCCGGTCGTGGACGGCGCCGCATCGGCACGTCCACCCCCGCACGTCAAGAGGCATCGTCGACGCGATCGCTCCACACACCGAGCAGGTCTTCGACGACGGACAGAACCGGTCGATCGCCACCACCCGCCGCCCGTACCAGTCGGCCTTGTACTCGAGCATCGACCGGAACTCGGACCAACTCGCATCCGAGAT
>SEEV01000224.1 GCA_004211695.1 Rhodococcus sp. (in: high G+C Gram-positive bacteria) | reverse complement strand
AGCTGAGACGGCATGAATGTCTACGTGCCGATCCTCGTGCTCGGGGCGATTGCGGTCGCGTTCGCGGTCTTCTCCGTGATCGTGGCGAGGATCGTCGGTCCGAGGCGCTACAACCGTGCGAAGCTCGACGCCTACGAGTGCGGCATCGAGCCGACGCCCTCGCCTCTGGGCGCGGGACGCATCCCGGTGAAGTACTACCTGACGGCCATGCTGTTCATCATCTTCGACATCGAGATCGTGTTCCTCTATCCGTGGGCGGTGCATTTCGACGCCCTCGGCTTCTTCGGTCTCGGAGCCATGGCCCTGTTCATCTTCAACGTGTCCGTCGCCTATGCGTACGAGTGGCGGCGTGGCGGTCTCAGTTGGGACTGATCGGTCCCGCCAGCGATCCAAAAGCCAAGTCGGAAGAGAAGAGTCGGATATGGGCATCGAGGAGAAGCTGCCGAGCGGCTTTCTGCTGACCACGGTCGAAGGGTTGGCGGGTTATGTCCGCAAGGGCTCGCTGTGGCCGGCGAGTTTCGGGCTCGCGTGCTGCGCGATCGAGATGATGGCCACCGCCGGCGGACGCTTCGACATCGCGCGTTTCGGCATGGAGGCGTTCCGCGCCTCACCCCGGCAGGCCGATCTGATGATCGTGGCCGGCCGGGTGAGCCAGAAGATGGCCCCGGTGCTGCGGCAGATCTACGACCAGATGGTGGAGCCGAAGTGGGTGCTGGCGATGGGCGTGTGTGCGTCGTCGGGTGGCATGTTCAACAATTACGCGATCGTGCAGGGCGTCGACCACATCGTCCCGGTCGACATCTATCTGCCCGGTTGTCCGCCGCGGCCCGAGATGCTGCTGAACGCGATCCTCACGCTGCACGAGAAGATCCAGCAGATGCCGCTCGGCGTCCACCGGGAGGAGGTGGCGCGTGCGGCGGAGCAGGCCGCACTGGCAGCCACCCCCACCATCCAGATGAAGGGCCTCCTGAGGTGAGCGGCCGCGGAACGAGGGAGCGGAGCGAACCGAGCAGTCGGTGCCGGGCGGTGGGTTCGAGGGAGCGGAGCGAACCGAGCAGTCGGCGCGGGGGCCGTGCGGTCTGGACTGAGGAACGAGGGAGCGTAGCGAGTGAGTGACGAGGGAAGAGCGCACGGTAAAGCCCCGGCGCCCGCGAGCGAAGCGAGCCATGTCCCAGAACAGATCGGCGTTCGCAAGGGGCTGTTCGGGGTTCGCGGGAGTGGGGATACGTCGGGGTATGGGCGGTTGGTGCGTCCGGTGTTGTTGCCGGGGAGTACGCCGCGGCCGTTCGGGGGGTATTTCGACGAGGTGGCGGATGGGTTGGAGGCGGCGTTGGGCGAGTCGGGTGTGGGTTTCGAGGTGGCGTTCGAGTCGGTGGTGGTGTTCCGGGGTGAGGTGACGTTCGGGGTGCGGCGGGAGTTTTTGCCGTTGGTGGCGCGGGTGTTGCGGGATGAGCCGGATTTGCGGTTCGAGATGTGTCTGGGTGTGAACGGGGTGCATTTCCCGCAGGATGTGGGCCGGGAGTTGCATGCGGTGTATCCGTTGTTGTCGATTACGCATAATCGTCGGATTCGGTTGGAGGTGGCGGTTCCGGATGCGGATCCGCACATTCCTTCTCTGTATGACGTGTATCCGACGAATGATTGGCATGAGCGGGAGACGTACGACTTTTTCGGGATCGTGTTCGATGGTCATCCGTCGTTGACGCGGATCGAGATGCCGGATGATTGGCCGGGTCATCCGCAGCGTAAGGATTATCCGCTCGGCGGTATTCCCGTCGAGTACAAGGGTGCGGAGATCGCGCCTCCCGACGAGCGGCGGGGGTACAACTGATGAGCGAGGATTCGGTTTTCACGGTTGCCGGTCAGGATTGGGACGAGGTTGTCGACGCGGTGAAGGCGTCGTCGGGTGGTGCGGGTTCGGAGGGTCGCGAGGAGCGGATCGTCGTCAATATGGGTCCGCAGCATCCGTCGACGCACGGGGTGTTGCGGCTCATCTTGGAGATCGAGGGTGAGACGGTGACGGAGGCCCGGTGCGGCATCGGGTATCTGCATACCGGGATCGAGAAGAACCTCGAGTACCGCACGTGGACGCAGGGCGTGACGTTTGTGACGCGGATGGATTATTTGTCGCCGTTCTTCAACGAGACGGCGTATTGCCTGGGTGTGGAGAAGCTGCTCGACATCACGGAGCAGGTTCCGGAGCGGGCGAGCGTCATCCGGGTCATGTTGATGGAGCTCAATCGCATTTCGTCGCATCTGGTGGCTCTGGCCACGGGCGGTATGGAGTTGGGTGCGGTCACCGCGATGCTGTTCGGTTTCCGGGAGCGTGAGCTGGTTCTGGACGTGTTCGAGATGATCACGGGTTTGCGGATGAACCATGCGTACATCCGGCCGGGCGGGTTGTCCCAGGATCTGCCGGAGGGTGCGGTGGAGAAGGTGCGCGAGTTGCTCACGCTGCTGCCGGAACGGTTGCGGGACATGGAGAATCTGCTCAACGACAACCGCATCTGGAAGGGGCGCACCGCGGGCATCGGGTATCTCGACCTGACGGGGTGCATGGCGCTGGGGATCACCGGTCCGATGCTGCGTGCGACGGGGTTGCCGCACGATTTGCGGAAGTCGCAGCCGTATTGCGGTTACGAGAACTACGAGTTCGAGGTGAGCACCGATACCGGGTGCGATGCGTACGGCCGTTATCTGATCCGGGTGGACGAGATGAAGGAGTCGCTGAAGATCGTCGAGCAGTGTCTCGACAAGTTGCGGCCCGGTCCGATCATGGCGGAGGACAAGAAGATCGCGTGGCCGGCGGATCTGACGCTGGGGCCGGACGGTCTGGGCAATTCGCCCGGTCACGTCCGCGAGATCATGGATTCGTCGATGGAGTCGCTGATTCACCACTTCAAGTTGGTGACGGAGGGTTTCCGGGTGCCGCCGGGTCAGGTGTACGTGGCGGTGGAGTCTCCGCGGGGTGAGCTCGGTGTGCACATGGTGAGCGACGGCGGCACGCGCCCGTTCCGGGTGCATTTCCGCGATCCGTCGTTCACCAATCTGCAGGCGGTGGCCGCCACGTGTGAGGGCGGGATGGTCGCGGACGTCATTGCCGCGGTCGCGAGCATCGATCCCGTCATGGGGGGAGTGGACCGATGACCGAGCAGGCAGCACCCCAGCAAGCACCCGTCTTCATCGAGTTCGGACCGAGGCCGGAGGAGAAGGGGCTGCTGGTGCGGCCGGGTGCGCGGGAGGCGTATCCGCCGGAGGTCCGCGCGAGGCTCGACGCCGATGCCGACGAGGTCATCGGGCGGTACCCGAGTGCGCGCTCCGCCTTGCTGCCGCTGCTGCACCTGGTTCAGGCCGAGGACGGGTACATCACGCCGGCGGGGATCGAGTTCTGTGCCGGCCGGCTCGGGTTGACCGGAGCCGAGGTGTCGGCGGTGGCGACGTTCTACTCGATGTACCGGCGTGATCCGACGGGCGACTATTACGTCGGGGTGTGTACCAACACGTTGTGCGCGATCATGGGCGGCGACGCGATCCTCGCCGCGCTCGAGGAGCACCTCGACCTTCCCCACGGCGGTACGTCTGCGGACGGCAAGATCACCCTGGAGCACATCGAGTGCAACGCGGCGTGTGACTACGCCCCGGTGGTGATGGTCAATTGGGAGTTCTTCGACAACCAGACTCCGGAGTCGGCTCGGTCGCTCGTCGATGCCTTGCGTTCGGGGGAGCAGGTGTCGCCGAGCCGGGGTTCGACGCTGTGCACGTTCCGGGAGACGGCCCGTGTTCTCGCCGGTTTCCCCGACGAGCGTCCCGGTGTGCCGGGGACCGGTGCTGGGGACGCCACGCTGGCCGGCCTCCGCGTTGCGCGCGAACGGGGTATGGAGGCGCCGGATCCTGCGGAGGCGTCGTTTGTCCCGGAGCCGCAGTCGCCGGACACCGAGTCGGTGGCGGCGGAGTCGGCCAAGGACGAACCGGCGCCGGCTCCGTCCGCGACCATGCCTCCCGAGCGGTCCACCTCGGAAACCGATCCGGCTGCCACCGACCCTGGACGAAAGGGAGACTGACATGCCGCTGACCCCGGTCCTCAGCCGCTACTGGGACGAGCCCGAATCCTGGACCCTCGAGACGTACCTGCGCCACAACGGGTACGAGGGCTTGCAGAAGGCGCTGCGCACGGACCCGGACGAGGTCATCGCGACCGTCAAGGAGGCCGGACTGCGCGGGCGCGGCGGTGCCGGATTCCCGACCGGCATGAAGTGGTCGTTCATCCCGCAGGGCGACGACAAGCCGCACTACCTCGTGGTCAATGCGGACGAGTCGGAACCGGGCACCTGCAAGGACATGCCCCTTCTGCTGGCCACGCCGCACGCGCTGGTGGAGGGTGTCATCATCGCGGCGTACGCGATCCGCGCCGGGCACGCGTTCATCTACGTGCGCGGTGAGGTGGTGCCGGTGCTGCGCCGGTTGCAGGCTGCGGTGGCGGAGGCGTACGCGGCCGGCTATCTCGGGAAGAACATCCTGGGCACCGGATTCGACCTCGAGTTGGTGGTGCACGCCGGTGCCGGGGCATACATCTGCGGCGAGGAGACCGCGCTGCTGGACTCGTTGGAGGGGCGCCGCGGCCAGCCCCGGCTGCGTCCGCCGTTCCCCGCGGTGGCCGGTCTCTACGCGTCACCGACCGTGGTCAACAACGTCGAGTCGATCGCGAGTGTCCCGCCGATCATGGTGAACGGCATCGAGTGGTTCCGGTCGATGGGCAGCGAGAAGTCGCCCGGGTTCACCCTCTACTCCCTGTCTGGGCACGTGACGACACCCGGGCAGTACGAGGCGCCGCTCGGAATAACCTTGCGGGAGTTGCTCGAGTATGCGGGAGGAGTTCGCGCCGGGCACCGGCTGAAGTTCTGGACCCCGGGTGGCTCCTCGACGCCGATCTTCACCGACGAACATCTCGACGTCGCCCTCGACTACGAGGGCGTCGGTGCGGCCGGGTCGATGCTCGGCACCAAGGCCTTGCAGATCTTCGACGAGACGACGTGCGTGGTGCGGGCGGTGCTCCGCTGGACCGAGTTCTACGCGCACGAGTCGTGCGGCAAGTGCACGCCCTGCCGGGAAGGCACCTATTGGCTGGTGCAGATCCTGGAACGCCTCGAGCGAGGGGAGGGCACCGACGCCGATCTGGAGAAGCTCCTCGATATCGCCGACAACATCCTCGGCAAGTCGTTCTGCGCTCTCGGTGACGGTGCGGCCAGCCCGATCATGTCCTCCATCAAGTACTTCCGCGACGAGTACCTTGCGCACTTCGAGCAGGGCGGCTGCCCGTTCGACCCGCATCAGTCCACGCTCATGGCGGGGGTGGACGCATGATGCCCGCGAGCCGTGACTCGGCACGGGGGCCGTGCGTTCTGGACCGAGGATCGAGGGAGCGCAGCGAATGAGTGACGAGGGAAGTGCGCGCGTGAAAGCCCCGGCGCCCGCGAGCGAAGCGAGCCGTGTCATCGACGAAGTCAGTGCCGTCATCGACGGCGTCGAGGTCAGTGTCCCCAAGGGCACGTTGGTGATTCGCGCGGCGGAGATGATCGGCATCCAGATTCCGCGGTTCTGTGATCATCCGCTGCTCGACCCGGTCGGCGCGTGCCGCCAATGCCTGGTCGAGGTGGAGGGGCAGCGCAAGCCGCTCGCCTCCTGCACCACGACGGTCACCGACGGCATGGTGGTCCACACCCAGCTCACTTCGCCTGTCGCCGACAAGGCGCAGAAGGGTGTGATGGAGTTGCTGCTGATCAATCATCCGCTGGACTGTCCGGTGTGCGACAAGGGCGGTGAGTGCCCGCTGCAGAACCAGGCGATGTCGAACGGGCGCGCGGAGTCGCGTTTCGGGGAGGTCAAGCGCACGTTCCCGAAGCCGATTCCGTTGTCGACGGAGGTGCTCCTGGATCGTGAGCGGTGTGTGCTGTGCGCGCGGTGCACCCGGTTCTCCCAGCAGGTTGCGGGTGATCCGTTCATCGAACTGCAGGAACGCGGTGCGTTGCAGCAGGTGGGGATCTACGCGAAGGAACCGTTCGAGTCGTACTTCTCCGGTAACACGGTCCAGATCTGCCCGGTGGGTGCGCTGACCGGTACGGCGTATCGATTCCGGGCCCGCCCGTTCGATCTGATCTCCAGCCCGAGCGTGTGTGAGCACTGCGCGAGCGGTTGCGCCCAGCGCACCGACCATCGCCGGGGCGCGGTGTTGCGCCGGTTGGCGGGCGACGACCCCGAGGTCAACGAGGAGTGGAACTGCGACAAGGGCCGGTGGGCGTTCGCGTACGCCACGCAGCGCGACCGGATCACCACCCCCTTGGTCCGCGGCGACGACGGCGTACTGGCACCGGCCTCGTGGTCGGAGGCCCTGGCCGTCGCGTCCCGGGGGCTGGCCGCGGCGCGGGGCAGCGCGGGTGTTCTCGTCGGGGGCCGGTCCACCTGGGAGGACGCGTACGCGTACGCGAAGTTCGCGCGAATGGCGTTGGACACCAACGACATCGACTTCCGCAGCCGCGTCCACTCCGGCGAGGAGGCCGAGTTCCTGGCCGCCCGGGTGGCGGGGCAGCGCCTTGCCGTCACCTACGACGACCTGGATGCCGCACCGGTCGTCCTCCTTGTCGGATTCGAGCCGGAGGAGGAGTCGCCGATCGTCTTCCTCAGGCTGCGCAAGGCCGCACGCGCGAAGGCCGTTCCGGTCTATTCGGTGGCCCCGTATGCGTCCCGCGGACTGGAGAAGATGACTGGGACGCTGCTGCGCGCCGCGCCGAATGCGGAGCCGGCGGTCCTGGACGGGCTCCGGACCGGTGATCGGGATCCGGGCGTCACCGGTCTGCTGCGTCGACCAGGTGCGGTGATCATGGTCGGCGAGAGGCTCGCCGGGGTGCCCGGGGGGCTGTCCGCCGCGGTCCGGTTGGCCGAAGAGACGGGTGCCCGACTGGCCTGGGTGCCGCGCCGGGCCGGCGAACGCGGCGCGCTCGAGGCGGGTGCGCTGCCCGGACTGCTCCCGGGTGGCAGGCCGGTCGGCGATCCCGTCGCCCGGCGGCAGGTCGCGTCGGTGTGGAACGTCGCTGATCTGCCGGACACCGTGGGCCGCGATGCCGCGGGCATCCTCGCCGCGGCGGAAGCGAAGACCCTCGGCGCGCTGGTGATCGGCGGGGTCGAGGCCGACGACCTCCCCGACCCGCAGGCCGCGTTGGCTGCCGTCGAGGCCGCCGGGTTCGTCGTCAGCCTGGAACTGCGCCACAGTGCGATCAGCGACCGCGCGGACGTGGTGTTCCCCATCGCCCCGGTCACGGAGAAGCCGGGCGCCTTCCTCGATTGGGAGGGCCGCATCCGTGATTTCGACACCGCGCTCCGCAACACCGGCGCCATGCCCGACCAGCGGGTGCTGCACGCCATCGCCGGCGAAATGGGTGTCCCGCTCGGACTTCCCGACGCCGCGACCGCGCGTCGCGAACTCGAGAGGCTCGGCGCCTGGGACGGGGACTTCCCCGATCCGCCCGACCACCCGGAGTCACCGCGACCGGAACCCGGGCCGGGGGAGGCGATACTGGCGACGTGGCGGATGCTGCTCGACTCGGGACGGCTGCAGGACGGGGAACCGTACCTGGCGGGTACGGCCCGCACCCCGGTGGTGCGGATGTCCGCAGCGTCGGCGACCGAGACGGGTGCCGGTGACGGAGATCCGGTCACCGTCTCGACGGACCGGGGCGCCGTCACCCTGCCGCTGGCGATCACCGACATGCCGGATCGGGTGGTGTGGCTGCCCCTCAACTCGCCCGGCTCCGCCGTCCACCGGCAGTTGGCCGCGGTCGCGGGGAGCGTCGTCCACGTCCGCCGGGCGGCAGGCATCAACGGCGCCGCCCCGGGAGGTGCGCTGTGAGTATCGACGCCGTCTACCCCGACCCGGCGCTGTTCGGCCACGATCCGTGGTGGCTGGTCGTCGGTAAGGCCCTGGCCATCTTCGTGTTCCTGGTCCTCACCCCGCTTCTGACGATCCTGGCCGAACGCAAGGTGATGGCCTGGATGCAGATGCGCGTCGGCCCGAACCGGGTGGGCCCGCGGGGCATGCTGCAGAGCCTCGCCGACGGAATCAAGCTCGCTCTGAAGGAGGGGATCGTCCCGAAGGGTGTGGACAAACCGATCTACATCCTCGCGCCGGTCATCGCGGCGGTGCCCGCATTCATGGCGTTCGCCGTGATCCCGTTCGGACCCGAGGTCTCGATCTTCGGGCATCGCACGGCACTGCAACTGACGGACCTCCCGGTGGCTGTCCTCTACGTCCTCGCGGCCACGTCGATCGGCGTCTACGGCATCGTGCTCGCCGGCTGGGCGTCCGGTTCCACCTACCCGTTGCTGGGTGGTCTGCGTTCGACGGCTCAGGTGATCTCGTACGAGATCGCGATGGCGTTGTCGTTCGCGGCCGTGTTCCTGGACGCCGGAACCATGTCGACGTCCGGAATCGTCGCCGCCCAGGAACGCACCTGGTACGTCTTCCTGCTGCTGCCGTCGTTCCTCATCTACGTCACGTCGATGGTCGGTGAGACCAACCGGGCGCCGTTCGACCTGCCCGAGGCCGAAGGCGAACTGGTCGGCGGATTCCACACCGAGTACTCCTCGCTGAGCTTCGCGATGTTCATGCTCGCCGAGTACGTCAACATGGTGACGGTCTCGGCCCTCGCCACCACGTTGTTCCTCGGCGGCTGGCACGCTCCGTTCCCGATCAGCCTGTGGGACGGCGCGAACTCCGGTTGGTGGCCGGTGCTGTGGTTCACGGTGAAGGTCTGGGCTTTCCTGTTCGTCTTCGTCTGGTTGCGCGCCACGCTGCCCAGGCTGCGGTACGACCAGTTCATGGGTCTCGGCTGGAAGATCCTTATTCCCATCTCGCTGGTGTGGGTGATGATCGTCGCCACCGTCCGCGCCTTCCGCAACGAGGGATACGACGGCCGGACGATCGCCCTCGTCGTCGCGGGCCTGATCGTGGCCGTCGTCGTGGTGGCGCTGCTGTGGAACCGCCTGCGTCCGGGCCGCGTTCGCGCACCCGAGAAACCGGTCGAACCGCGGGGACGCGCCGACCTCACCCCGGAGACGCTCGAACCGTTCGACCCCATGGCCGGTGGTTACCCGGTACCGCCGATGCCGGGTCAGACGCTGCCTGCGTTCCGGCGCACGCCCGTCTCCGTCACCGGCGCGCAGTCCACCGGATCGACCCAGGAGAACAGTGATGACTAAATTCCTCGGCCCCATAGCGGGATTCGGCGTGACCTTCTCGACGATGTTCAAGAAATCGAATACCGAGTTCTACCCGGAGGAGAAGACGCCGACGGCGCCCCGCTACCACGGCAGGCATCAGCTCAACCGATACGCGGACGGGTTGGAGAAGTGCATCGGGTGCGAACTGTGCGCTTGGGCGTGCCCCGCCGACGCCATCTTCGTGGAGGGCGCCGACAACACCGACGAGGAACGGTTCTCGCCGGGTGAACGGTATGGCCGCGTCTATCAGATCAACTATTTGCGGTGCATCGGGTGCGGGCTGTGCATCGAGGCGTGCCCGACGCGGGCGCTGACCATGACCAACGAATACGAGATGGCCGACGACAACCGGGCCGGCCTGATCTACGAGAAGGACCGGCTGCTGGCCCCGCTCGAGCCCGGCATGGCCGAATCCCCGCACCCGATGGCACCGGGAACCACGGCCGCGGACTACTACCGCGGCACGGTGACCGCAGCGGAACCGGCGCCGCAGGACGATTCCGCGACCGACGACAGGCGCAGCGCGGGGGAGACGCCGTGATCCGGGAAGGAGAGCCGACGTGGTGAACACGATGCCGTCCGCGGTCCAGTTGGTCGCGGAACCCTTCACCCAGACCTCGACGGGTGAGGGTGTGCAGTTCTGGATCCTCGGGACCCTGGCCGTGATCGGCGCGCTGGGAGTGGTCAGCGCGACCAAGGCCGTCTACTCGGCGATCTTCCTCGCCACGACCATGATCATCCTGGCCGTGTTCTACATTGCGCAGGGTGCGCTGTTCCTCGGTGTCGTGCAGATCGTGGTCTATACCGGTGCGGTCATGATGCTGTTTCTGTTCGTGCTCATGCTCATCGGTGTCGACTCCTCCGAATCCCTCGTCGAGAACCTGCGCGGCCAGCGGGTGGCGGCGATCGCGGCCGGACTGAGCTTCGGACTGCTGCTGATCGGCGGTCTCGGGAGTGCGTCCGTGTCCGCGTTCACCGGTCTCGATCAGGCCAACGCGGCGGGCAACGTCGAGGGTCTGGCCGAACTCGTCTTCGTCCGGTACGTGTGGGCGTTCGAACTCACCGGTGCGTTGCTGATCACCGCGACCATCGGCGCCATGGTGCTCGCCCACCGGGAGCGTTTCGAGCCGCGGAAGGACCAGCGCGAGCTGTCCCAGGACCGCGTCCGCGAGGGTGCCCGCGTCACACCGTTGCCCAGTCCGGGGGTCTACGCGCGGCACAACGCGGTCGACATACCGGCGTTGCTGCCCGACGGCACGTTCTCCGAATTGTCCGTCAGCCGGTCGCTCGAACGGCGACCGAGCCTGCCGGCCCGGGCACTGGGCACCGCGGACGTGGCGACCCCCGAACCCGGCGTGCCCGAGGAAGGGGGCCGGCGATGAATCCCGAGAACTACCTCTACCTGTCCGCGCTGCTGTTCACGATCGGCGCGGCGGGAGTGCTGATCCGGCGCAACGCGATCATCGTGTTCATGTGCATCGAACTGATGCTCAACGCCTCGAATCTGGCATTCGTGACGTTCGCCCGCATGCACGGCAACCTCGACGGGCAGGTCTTCGCGTTCTTCACGATGGTCGTCGCGGCCGCCGAGGTCGTCGTCGGTCTGGCGATCATCATGACCATCTTCCGTTCCCGCCGTTCGGCTTCCGTCGACGACGCCAACCTCCT
>SEEV01000223.1 GCA_004211695.1 Rhodococcus sp. (in: high G+C Gram-positive bacteria) | reverse complement strand
CGAATCCTGTTCGTGGGATCCGGACCGGGCGATCCGGCACTGCTCACCGTGCACGCACGGGACGTCCTTGCCGCAGCGACCCTCGCCTTCACCGACCCCGACGTCGACAAGGGCGTCACCGTTCTGGTGGGCACCGACCTGGGCGTCGACGCCGAGACCGGTGAGCCGCTCGCCGAGGTCCGGCCCGCGCTGGGTGAGCCGGCGGAGGTCGCGAAGACCCTCGTCCACGAGGCGAAGAACGGCCACGACGTCGTGCGTCTGGTGTCCGGCGACCCGCTGACCACCGATTCGGTGATCGCGGAGGTCACCGCCGTCGCCCGCACGCAGGTGCAGTTCGAGGTCCTGCCCGGCCTGCCGTCCGCGTCCGCCGTCCCCTCCTACGCCGGTATGGCGCTGGGGTCGGGGCACACCGAGGCCGACGTGCGCGGTGAGGTCGACTGGGCCGCCCTGGCCGCGGCCCCCGGACCGCTGGTCCTGCACGCAACGTCGGGTCACCTCGCCGAGACGGCGAGCGCTCTCGTCGAGCACGGCCTGGCCCCGCAGACCCCGGCCGCCATCACCGTCCGCGGCACCACCCGGCAGCAGCGCACCGTGGAGGCCACCCTCGCGACGCTGAACGAGGCCGGATCCGAACTGGTCGGTTCGCTGGTCGTGACGGTCGGCAAGGTCGTCGCCCAGCGCAACAAGATGTCCTGGTGGGAGTCGCGCGCACTCTACGGCTGGAAGGTCCTGGTGCCGCGCACCAAGGATCAGGCAGGCGAAATGAGCGACCGCCTCGTCACGCACGGCGCCATCCCGATCGAGGTGCCGACGATCGCCGTCGAGCCGCCCCGCAGCCCGGCGCAGATGGAACGGTCCGTGAAGGGCCTCGTCGACGGCCGCTACCAGTGGGTGGTCTTCACCTCCACCAACGCGGTGCGTGCGGTGTGGGAGAAGTTCGAGGAGTTCGGGCTCGACGCCCGTGCGTTCTCCGGCGTCAAGATCGCCTGCATCGGTGAGGCCACCGCCGCCAAGGTGCGGTCGTTCGGAATCAACCCCGAACTCGTGCCCGCCGGCGAGCAGTCCAGCGAAGGCCTGCTGGCCGAGTTCGCGCCGTACGACGACGTGTTCGACCCGGTCAACCGGGTTCTGCTGCCCCGCGCCGACATCGCCACCGAGACGCTGGCCGAGGGTCTGCGCGAACGTGGCTGGGAAATCGACGACGTCACCGCGTACCGCACCGTCCGGGCTGCGCCGCCGCCGGCCGAGACCCGCGAGATGATCAAGACCGGTGGATTCGACGCCGTCTGCTTCACCTCGTCCTCGACGGTCCGCAACCTCGTCGGCATCGCCGGGAAGCCGCACGCGCGGACCCTCGTCGCCTGCATCGGCCCCAAGACCGCCGAGACGGCGATCGAGTTCGGCCTCCGCGTCGACGTGCAGCCGGAGACCGCTCAGGTCGGCCCGCTGGTGGAGGCTCTCGCCGAGCACGCTGCGCGCCTGCGGGCCGAGGGCGCACTGCCCCCGCCGCGCAAGAAGTCTCGCGCACGGCGATAGGCGCTACGCGCCTGTGAGTGGTTGAGGAGTCCAGGCACTCCTCAACCACTCACAGGCCCGACGAAGGAGGGCATGTTCGTGTTTCCGACCCACCGGCCGCGACGGCTTCGGCGCACTCCCGCCCTGCGCCGGCTCGTGGCCGAGACTTCGCTCGAGCCACGGCATCTCGTGTTGCCGATGTTCGTCGCGGACGGTATCGACGAGCCGCGTGAGATCTCGTCGATGCCCGGCGTCGTCCAGCACACGCCCGACTCGTTGCGGCGGGCGGCGACGGAAGCGGCGGAGGCGGGGCTCGGCGGGCTCATGCTCTTCGGGGTGCCGCGTCCCGACGACAAGGATGCCGAGGGTTCGGGCGCGTCCGACCCGGACGGCATCCTGAACCGCGGATTGCGCTGGCTTGCAGACGAAGTCGGTGATGCGACGGTGATCATGGCGGACACCTGCCTGGACGAGTTCACCGACCACGGTCATTGCGGTGTGCTCGACGCAGACGGTGCGGTGGACAACGACCTCACGCTGCAGCGGTACGTCGACATGGCGGTTGCGCAGGCAGAGGCCGGCGCGCACCTGCTCGGTCCGAGCGGAATGATGGACGGCCAGGTCGCCGCCATCCGCAAGGCTCTGGACGACGCGGGCTACACCGACGTCGGTCAGCTCGCGTATTCGGCGAAGTACGCGTCGGCGTTCTACGGGCCGTTCCGTGAGGCGGTCGGTTCGTCGTTGCAGGGCGATCGTCGTACGTACCAACAGGATTCGGCGAACCGCCGGGAATCGTTGCGTGAAGTGGACCTCGACCTCGAGGAGGGCGCCGACATGGTGATGGTGAAGCCCGCGATGTCCTACCTCGACATCCTGCGCGAGACGGCGGACCGCTCGCCCGTCCCCGTTGCGGCGTATCAGATCTCGGGTGAGTACTCGATGATCACGGCCGCCGCGCAGAACGGCTGGATCGACCGGGACGCCGCGATCCTCGAATCGCTCACGAGTATCCGCCGCGCCGGCGCGGACGTCGTGCTGAGTTACTGGGCCACCGAAGCGGCGGGCTGGTTGTGATCGCCACGACGGGGGATACGGTAGTGCCATGACCCAGCAGTGGCCACCGACACCGCCGCACCAGGCCCCGCATCAGCAGGGCCCGACGCCGCAGAATTTCCCGTACCCCCCGCCGGTGCCGCAACCGAAGCCCGAACGTCCGGCTCCGGTCGACGTGGGCACCGCGGCCCAGTTGCTGTGGGCCGTGGCCGGGCTCGGTCTGATCCAGGCGCTGGCCGCGATGATGCTGGTGGTGGGGGAGAAGTCGATGTTCGTCGACGAACTGATGAACAACCCCAGCGTCACGTCGGGCGAAGTCGACATGAGCCGCGACAGCGTGGAGACGCTGTTCTACGTCGGTATCGGGTTCACAGTCGTGCTGATCCTGATCCTTACCGGGCTCTTCCTCCTGTTCGTGCACTTCATGCGCAAGGGTAGGAACTGGGCCAGGATGCTGCTCACCATCGCCTGCGTGATGATGGTGGTGTGGACGATTCCGGTGCTGTTCGGCATCGGATCCGACGGAAGCGGCACCGCACTCGCGCTCGGCGGGGTGCAGATCCTTCAGGCCGTGGTGGCCGTCGGCGCCGTCGTGTTGATGCACCGCAAGGATTCCAACAGCTACTTCCTGAGGCTGCCTCCCGCCGCCGAGTAGCTTCGATTTGCTCGTGAAGTATAAAGATGTACCGTGAAGTGCGTCACAAGGGCACGACGACGAAGTGCGTCACCAGGGTACAGACGACAGACTTCATTTCGACCGAAGGGCTTTTCTCCATGCGCGCTGACGATCGAGCACACGGGTCTCGTAAAGAAGCACTGATGTTCGCCATCATCGTGGCCTTCGTTCTGCTGACCTTGTTGCTCGTCGTGATCCCTGGTGTCCTCTCCTGACGTGCCCGTGCTGTTCAGTGAGCCCGGCGCCCGCTGGCGGATGGTGGCATTCGGTCCGGTGTTCTGCCTGATCGCCTTGATCATCGAACTGCTGACCGGCCCGGTGGTGCACTGGTTCGCGTTGTCGCTGTTCGCGGTGCTGCTCAGCGGGTTCGTCTACGTGCAGGTGGTGGCGGCCCGCAGGCACGCCAGCGTCGAACTCACGACGTCGTCGTTGCGGCAGGGAACCGAGGATCTGCCGATCTCCGAGATCCTGAAGATCACGCCCCCCGCCGACCCCGAGGCGTACGAACAGCAGCCGTGGGAGACGGCCCGGAGTCTGGGCGAGTTGTCCGCGGTTCCCCGGCGACGCACCGGAATCGGACTCCGACTGCGGGGTGGCGCCCTGGTGCAGGCCTGGGCGAAGGACGACGAAGGACTGCGCGCGCAGCTCGAGTCGTTGCTCGCGAAGTCGGCGGGAGGGTCGGCGGAATGAACCGCCGCGCCGTGGTGGCGGCCGCCGAGTGGATCGGCGCCGTGGTCGGCGTCGTTCTCGCCGTGTGGTGCTGGAACCACGCGCAGGTCACGTCGGAGTTCGGCCCGGTGGCTCCCGGCGCGCCCTCGTTCGAGGGAACCGAGTATTCGGGATCCTGGATCGCCGTCGCTGCGGGGCTCGTCACGGTCGCAGGGTTGCTGGTGATCGATTCGGTGCGCCGGTTCCGGCCCGGCCCGGCGGGCGAACCCGCCGAGCCGTCCCCGTCACCGGAAGATCTGGGTCTTGCGGACGGTGTCGGTCCCGGGACCGTCGAGCATCGCGGAGCCGAGTAGCGCCTCGGGCACCCCGAGTCCCGCGATCAATGTCTCCGCGTGCGGCCGCAGCGACCGGCAGCGTTCGTTGATTCCCCGCTGCACCGCCTTCGAGCGCTCGACCGACAGCTGCCGGTGTTCCATGAACCACGCCTTGTCTTCCTCGATGACGCTCAGCGCGTACAGGTCGCAGACGTCGCTCAGCAGGTCGCGGGCTTCGTCGTCCTCGCATTCGTCGATGCCGGCGACGAACGCCTCGAGGACGATCCGGTCGATGTGGGCCTGCGCGGCGTGCAGCACGTGATCCTGCACGAAATTGAAGGCGTCGAACGGGTTCTCCTCACGCTTCTGCGCACCCTGGAGGCGACGGGCCGCGGTCGAGAGCAGGTACTGCTCGCGATCCTCGAACATCGCCAGCTGCGTGCCGCGGTTGAACAGGCTCCCGTCTTCCTCGTTGTCCTGCCGGGTGTCGAGGATCGTCTGGATGATCTGCTGCGCGGCGGTGCGCTTCTTCACGACGTCGGACACGGTGGTGGCCGCGAAGCGCATCCACTCGACGGGGCTCATGCCGCGCACCTCGTCCGCGTAGGACGTGAGCAGTTCCTTGGCGACGAGCTGTGTCAGGACGTGGTTGTCGCCCTCGAACGTCGTGAACACGTCGGTGTCCGCCTTCAGTGCGGTGAGACGGTTCTCGGCCATGTACCCGGCGCCGCCACACGCCTCGCGGGCCTCCTGGATCGCGCGGGTGGCGTGCCAGGTGTTCGCGACCTTGAGCCCGGCGGCGCGACCCTCGAGCTCCCGCTGCTCCTGCGGGTCGGCGTCGTCACTGCTCTGGATCTCGTGCATCTTGGCGACGAGCTCGTTCTGGGCGAACTGCAGTGCGTAGGAGCGCGCGATCAGCGGGAACAGCCTGCGCTGGTGCACGAGGTAGTCCATGAGCAGCACCTCGTCCTCGGCCTGCGGTGCGTTGAACTGCCTGCGCTGCAAGGCATACCGCGTGGCGATCGACAGGGCGACGCGGGCGGCGGCGCCGGCGGACCCGCCGACCGTGACCCGTCCCCGCACGAGAGTTCCCACCATGGTGAAGAAGCGGCGGTTCGCGTTGTCGATGGGCGAGGTGTAGGTGCCGTCCGGCTCCACGTCGGCGTACCTGTTGAGGAGGTTCTCGCGCGGAATCCGCACCTGGTCGAACGTGATTCGGCCATTGTCGACTCCGGGCAGCCCACCCTTGTATCCGCAGTCGGACGTGTGGACGCCCGGCAGGTCGTTGCCGTCCCCGTCCCGGATGGGCACCACGAAGCAGTGCACGCCCTGCGACTCGCCGCCTGTGATCAACTGCGCGAACACCGCCGCGATCGTCGCGTGCTGCGCCGCGCCACCGATGTAGTCCTTGCGTGAGGATGGTGTGGGGGAGTGGACGACGAATTCGCCTGCGTCCGCGTCGTATGTGGCGGTGGTCTCGAGCGCCTGCACGTCGCTGCCGTGACCCGTCTCGGTCATCGCGAAGCAGCCCAGCAGATCGAGATCGATCAGCCGCTTCACGTAGGCCTCGTGGTGGCGCTCGGTGCCGAGGTTCTCGATCGCGCCGCCGAACAGTCCCCACTGCACCCCGGCCTTGACCATCAGGGACAGGTCGGACATCGCGAGCATCTCGATGCTCGTGACGGCGGCCCCGGCGTCACCCGTGCCGCCGTGGTCTTTCGCGAATCCGTCGGCCGCGTAGCCGTTGCTCGCGAGCAGGCGCAACTGGGCCAGCGTCTTCGCGCGGGCCTCGTCGAGGTCGGGGGTGTAGTGCGGTGCGAAGTCGGGTGTGCCGCACAACTCGGCCCGTACACGCTCGCGCACCTCCCGCCAGCGCCCGTCGAGTGTGCTTCTCAGGTGGTCAGCTGTGGAGGCCATGATTCGACATTAGCCGCCGCCGTGTCGGGCGTGGGTGTCACGCGAGCAACGGCGGCGGGAGGTGTTCACCAGAAGCGACTTCCGGGCCCACCCTTGAACGGCCCGACCACCCGATCGGTGATCCAACCGCCGTAGAAGCCCCCTGCCTGGGGTCGGACTCGCTCGCCGTCGACGACACAGCCGTCCATCGAACCCGGCATGACCGCCACGTGCCCGACAAGTGATTCGTATCCGGCAACCGGCCGCGGATAGTGCCACGCCGCACGCTCGGCGACCTGTCCGCGTGCCACGACGTCGAAGTAGTCGGTCCGCCCCTTCCACTCGCAGACCGTGCTCCCGGAAACCGGTCGCAAGACGCCGTCCGCGAAGCAGGAGCGCGGCAGGTAGTAGGTCGGCGGGTGACTCGTCTCGAGCAGCCGCAACGGGGTCCCTGTCCGTGCGACGAGTTGCCCGCCGAACCACACCTCCACCAGCTCGTCGCTCGGCTGGACCACGGGCGGCCGTGGGTAGTCCCACACCGACTCCTGCCCCGGGCCGGCGGGATCCGGCGCCGGGTGACCACCCGACGGTATGTCTGCCGACTTCGTCATACTTCCCACCTTCGCACGAACGGCGCGGTCGGTGTGGTCGGGGATCACAGCGTGGCGAGGTATCCCACAGGATCGCGCCAGAACGCGGTGATCAGGTCGGCGAGTGCGTCTGGGTTCGCGATCAGTGGTGTGATGTGGCCGCCGCCTTCCACCGTGGTGGCCGCAGCGTGCGGCATCGTCGCCGCGGCGGCCCGTGCCTGCTCGACGGAGATCATCGTGTCTGCGCGAGGTACGACCATCAGCGTCGGTGCCGCGATCCGGGGTAGGAGCGGTTCCAGCCCCTGGCGGTGCACCATGATCGACTGCATCGCCTGGTGCATGCCGCGACGCGGTGCCTGCCGGAAGGTGCGCGACACGGCCTCGAACTGTTGCGGGTGCGTTCGTGAAAGATCCTTACCGAGAAGGACGTTCATTACGGCAGTCGTGAGCGGTGGGATCGGTCCGGCGATGCGGTAGGCCCACACCATGGGCACGATCTTGGCGCGTTCCCTCCGGTTGAGAGCCTGGGTCGGTGTGCCGATGGTGACCACGCTGCGGCAGCGGTCGGGATCGTGGGCGGCCGTGACGAGTCCGACGTGTCCACCCCAGGCGTTGCCCACCCAGTCGACCGGTTCGGTGACGCCGAGCGCGTCGAGTACGGCTGTCGCCGCCTCCGCACACTCTTCCATCGTGAATCTTCGCCGCACCGCGATACTGGCCCCGTGGCCGGGTCCGTCGATCGAGATCATCTGCCGGTGCGCGGCCAGGCGGTCGCGCAGGGGGATCCACGTCGTCGAGTCGACGAAAAGGCTGTGCCAGAGCACAGTCGGGGGTCCGCTTCCGATGACGTGTACGGCGAGGTTCCCCACGCTCGTCGGGATGGTCCGGCTGACTGATTTTGTGTCCATGGGATGCCCCGGGTGTGCGATGTTCGAATATTGCTTCGGAAACCGAAACTTCGGTAACCGTAGTATTCTCCTGGGTCATGGAACAGTCAAGAGGTCTGCCGTCGGACCGGCCGGCGGTGGGGCAACTTCTGGTTCGGCTGCTGCACGAGTTCCGCCGGGAGTTGAGTGAGCCCATGGCGGAGCGCGGTTACGGCGATATCCGACCCCCGCATCTGCAGATCTTCGGCAACATCGGCTGGGACGGTCGGCGGTTGACGGAGATCGCGTCCCGCGCCGAACTGAGTCTGTCCGCCGCGTCGGAGCTGATCAACGACCTCGAGGGCCTCGGGTACGTCGAGCGGGTTCCGGACACCCGGGACCGGCGGGCCAAACTGGTCGTTCCGACCGAGCGGGGCCGGAAGGCTCTCCGGGACGCCGCGGTGCGGGTCGCCGAGATCGAGCACCGCTGGGGCGCCATCGTCGGCCGCGACCGCTTCGACGACGCCTGCTACGTACTCAGTTCGCTGCTGGACGAGTTGACCCCCGAGGACCGCTGACCCGTCCGGTCGTCCTTCGAAAAGCCTGGGACCGCGGCGCGGACGAGTTGCTCGTGCCGCAGGGCGATCTGCGTCTGTGTCGCGATGACGGTCGACGAGCGGAGTACGTTGTGCCCGTCGACGATCGAGTTGATCACCCGCTGCAGGTCGGCGTGGGTGCGCGCCACGACGCGGACCAGGACGTCGCCGGCTCCGGTGATGGTGTGTGCCTCCAGCACTTCGGGGATGGCGGTCAGGTGCTCGACGACGGCGGCGTGCCCGTTGCCCTGGGCGATTTCGAGGGTTGCGAACGCGACCACCGGAAACCCCAGCGCTTCGGGATCGAGCGTCGGTGCAGAACTGGTGATCACGCCGGTGCGTTCGAGCCGGTCGAGTCGCGCCTGAACGGTGCCGCGCGCCACCCCGAGTCGTCTCGATGCCTCGAGCATCCCGACCTTCGGTTCGGCATGGAGGAGGTCGAGCAGCGCCGCGTCGAGCTCGTCGATACTCATGCGCACCCCTGGTCAACATGTACGGTCAATCGGTCTATTCATCCAGCATTGTGTACAGATTGAACAGCGTCAATGGTCACCGTTGCGCAGTGATGTGTCCTGGATCACAGTGAGGTATGACCATCGCCGACATTCGCCTGACGCCCCGCGAGGTGGCCGCGCACCTGGAGACCGACGAGCTTCGGCAGCTGGTCGGGCTCGTCGAACACGACGACGCCGCAGATCCGTTTCCCGTCGTCGGAATGGATGCGGTGGTGTTCGTGTGCGGCAACGCGACGCAGAGCATGCAGTACTTCGTCTCCACCTGGGGCATGACGCTCGTCGCGTATGCCGGCCCGGAGACCGGCCAACGCTCGCACAAGTCGTTCGTGCTCGAGTCGGGCTCGGCGCGGTTCGTCCTGCACGGCGCAGTCGATCCGAAGAGCCCGCTCGCCGACCATCACCGGTCCCACGGCGACGGCGTGGTGGACCTCGCCATGGAGGTTCTCGACGTCGACCGCTGCATTGCGCACGCGCGCTCGCAGGGCGCCACCATTCTCGAGGAGCCGCGCGACGTCACCGACCGGTTCGGCACCGTCCGGCTCGCGGCCATCGCCACGTACGGCAGCACCCGGCACACCATCGTCGACCGCAGCCGGTACGACGGCCCCTACCTACCCGGGTTCGTCTCGCGCGCCAGCGGTTTCGCGGCGCGACCGGGTAGGCCGACACGGTTGTTCAAGGCGCTCGACCATGCCGTCGGCAACGTCGAGATGGGCCGGATGGATCACTGGGTCCGGTTCTACAACCGGGTCATGGGATTTACGAACATGGCCGAATTCGTCGGCGACGACATCGCCACCGAGTACTCGGCGCTGATGTCGAAGGTCGTGGCGAACGGCAACCACCGGGTGAAGTTTCCGCTCAACGAGCCCGCGGTGGGGAAGAAGAAGTCGCAGATCGACGAGTACCTCGAGTTCTACGGCGAGCCGGGCTGTCAGCATCTCGCCCTCGCGACCGGCGACATCCTCGCGACCGTGGATGCGCTGCGGACCGAGGGCGTCGAATTCCTGAACACCCCCGCCGCGTACTACGAGGATCCGCAACTCCGGGCCCGCATCGGCAAGGTGCGGGTGCCGGTGGAGGAACTGCAGAAGCGCGGAATCCTCGTCGACCGCGACGAGGACGGGTACCTCCTGCAGATCTTCACCAAGCCGCTCGGCGACCGGCCGACCGTGTTCTTCGAACTGATCGAACGGCACGGCTCGCTCGGGTTCGGGGCGGGCAACTTCCAGGCGCTGTTCGAGTCCATCGAGCGTGAACAGGCGGCCCGCGGCAATCTGTGATCCTCCGTCCGGCACGCAGTGCATCATCGAGTGATGGATGAGACGGATCGGGGATCGTTCGCAGGGAAAATCGCACTCGTCACCGGTGCCTCCTCGGGGCTCGGTCGCGCCGTGGCCCGGGTGCTCACCGCGTCGCCACGCTCGGCGGCCTCGATGTGCTGATCAACGTCGCCGGTCTCGAGGGGCAGGCCTATTCCGCCGGGTACTGAGCCGCCAAACACGGACTGGTGGGTCTCACCCGCGCGATGGCACTCGAGTTCACCGGCACACCGCTGCGGATCGACGCCGTCTGCCCGGGCGGAATGATGACGCCGCAGGTCACGAACTTCACGTTCCCGGACGGTGTCGACTTCGACCTCGTCATGAAATCGGCGTCCCCGAGAGGACTGATGGAACCCGAGGATGTGGCGAAGACGGTGGCGTTCCTCGCGTCCGACGACGCCTCCGCCATCCACGGCGCCGTGTACGCGGTGGACAACGGGAAGATGGCATGAGTCTCGTCGACGGCCCGATCTTCCAGATCTGCTGCGTGGTCGACGACGTCGAGTCGGCGGAGCGGTACTTCACGGAGAAACTGGGTGTCGCGCGATGGCTGCGGCACCTCTACACGGAACAGCTGGAGAGCGCCGGTCCCGGCGTCCACCACGTGGCCTGGGTTCCCGACGACTTCGAGGCCACCCTCGCCGAGGCCGGACGTAGGGGACTGCCGGTGGTGCAGCGGGGCCGGTTCGAGGGCGTCGGGATGGAGTTCGCCTACCGGCGGCTACGTGGAACTCGGCTACGTGGAACTGATGAAACTGTCCGACGAGATGCGGGCGATGTTCGACTCGCTCGTCCCGACACGTCCGGACGCGACGGATCGGGCAGAGTGATCCTGGCCACCCACTACACCCTGTCGTTGGCAAATTCGACAGAACTGGGACACTGGAGGCCGTGACTGTTTCCTCCGGTGACCCCGACGTGCACGCA
>SEEV01000222.1 GCA_004211695.1 Rhodococcus sp. (in: high G+C Gram-positive bacteria) | reverse complement strand
TGACACAGGTGGGCGTGGTGCATGAGCCGATCGACGGTGGCGGTGGCCAGGGTCTTGGGCATCAGCTCGTCGAATCCAGCCGGATGAAGATTCGACGACAGCGCCAGGGCGCGTTTCTCGTATGCGGCGTCGACCAACCGGTAGAGGCCCTCGGCGGCGTCGGCGGCCACCGGCAACAGGCCGATGTCGTCGATCTATACCGATGTTCACATAGATCGACGAACTGGGCTATCTCCCGTTGCCCGGCGAGGCGGCGTCGGCGCTGTTTCAGGTTGTGGCGCAACGATATCTGAAAACTTCGATCATCGTGAACACGAACCGAAGCGTGGGTGAGTGGGGCCAGGTCCTCGGTGACACCACCGTCGCCGCGGCCATGCTCGACCGGCTACTGCACCGGTCCGTCGTGCTCAACCTGGACGGGGACTCCTACCGCCTTCGTGATCATCACGCCCGCGCCGAAAACCTCCGCAAAGCCACCACCACACCCCGCCAACCGCTACAGTAATCACCGCTCACAGGTGGGCACTTTCACCGAGCAAGTCTGAGCACTTTCGCCGAGCGTCATCAGCGGAACTCGAGCAATTTCCCATCATCGGAAGATCGGCCAACGGCGGCTGCATTGCTCTTATCGCGACGATCGCCGACCTGGAGGACAATCTGGATCAGCGCCGCGGGGCCGATGCGGTGGCCGGTATCAATGATCACGTCGCCGTGAGGAACACGCCGGGCCCTCGCTGTCGATTCTCGCCGTGTCACCTGTGAGGGGCTAGGCCGTCGTATCGGGGGGCGAGCTGGTTGGCTCACCATCCGACTTCGTGGAGTCGGGTGTCGTCGATGCCGAAGTGGTGTCCGACCTCGTGGACGACGGTCCGGCGGACCTGCTCCACAACCTCGGCGTCGCCGCGGCATATGGCGCAGATTGCTCGGCGGTAGATCGTGATCCGGTCGAGCAACACACCGGCGTACCGGGTTGTGCGGTGGGTCAGCGGAATTCCTTGGTACAGGCCGAGCAGACCCATCGGACCCGCGTCGTGTTGGACGGTGACGGCTACGTTGGCCATCACTCGCCCGAGTTTCGGTGGCAAACTGTCGAGTGCCCGGATGACCATGTCCTCGAACCGTTCGCCTTCGACGTCGATCATGCATCTATTGTCCCGCCGCCCCCGGCTGGGTGGGAGGACATCGATCACGTCCTGAACGGGATGGAGGTGAGCTGACCAGCGATCCATCCGCAGCGTTGGGCCGCTTGTTGGTGCTAGGGGTCGGTAGTAAGTCCCTGCTGCCCTTCCATTCTTGGGCGGCAGAACCCGCCCAATCTGCAGCGCATGTGACGCCGGCAGCGGGCGGGGTCCCGCCACCCGGGCGTCTCGATTCTTCACCCCGGACGCCCGGCGGAGCCAGCCGGGGCCAGAGATGGCAACGACCGCTGGCGTAGTCGCAGATGCTGCGGGGTAACAGAAGAGTCGGCGCCCGGTGGGGTGCCTTTGCGTTTCACACCGCACCCTAGTTCGGAAGGGTGTTCGGTTCCGCGCGGGCCGAGTTCGCAGCTGCGAACCAGTCCGTAACGTGTCTGGCACAAGCAGCCACTGGTAGTGGCTCCTCGGTGCCGCTGAATCCAAACCTGCCCGGTCCTTTCGTCTGTGGGACCGTATCTCGTTGGTAGGGAGAATGTCCGCGAGTTCGCGCACTGCCCAGTCTCCGGTCGAGATCCGTCGCCTTGAGGGTTTGGCGCTGGGTGTGCATAAACGCAGTTTCTACTGCGGGTGCAGGACGCTGAGGATGGTGGTCAGCGTGCGTCGCCAAGAAACCGAGAACATCACGTGTGCCCCAGTTTCCCGGTCCGAACACGAACGCGGGCTCCATATCCCGGCACGGTGGTGGAGAGGTTTACGCTGGGTCGGTGCCTGTGCGGCGCTGATGAAACCGTGCACGCTGCAGATCCAAGAGCGCTGCGCTCTCAGTGTCGACTCGCTGATGGTCGCGGGCGATCACGGCTCGGACGGCCACGGTATGCCGGTGCAGTTCTGCCGCACGGTCCTGGGCGTCCTCGTCGTTGAGGAAGTGGCCTGCTACTCGATCGTACTGAATCAACAGTTGTTCGTAGGCGAGGCGAGTTGGTGCCTGCTCATCGAGTTCTGTGGACGCGACATCTTCCACCAATTGCAAGGGGATACGCATCAATCGGTAATTGAATCGCAAAAGCGCCATCGGCGTGTCACGCAATGTCGTCACGATCGGCGACATTAGCGCTTTTGGACGAACACGCGGAGCGATTCGTGCCGAGACGGACGGAGGGGTCACCATGGTCAATCGAATTTCCGTGAATTTGGTGCGCACGAGCAATCCTGTTTCGTTTCGGGTCCATCGATATCCAGTTCTTACACACCGCACTGCAACGGCATTTGTAGATGCCGCGAAGCCACCGATCAGGGGTAGAACGCTGATCAGTCAGGATTTCCCACAGTACGCTGGACTTGTTGAAAGCTAGCTGAGGAAATTTGTCAGATTGCGCGGCGGGTCGATCGGCGGTCTCTGTCGAAGCGGAGTGCCTGATATTGTGCTGAGAAGCGTAAGCGTCGGGTTACGTAATGTGATTGTGCTGAATATTATTCGCCGCCCATCGCGGCAACCGCTACGAGGCCGCGTGTCGGTAGTCGCCCGGGGCGAGAGGTGGAGTGGCCGGCACCGCGACTCCCGTTGGGTGCAGGCCCATCGCACCGCGGGAGACTTCGGTGTGAATTCCAGTGCGAGGAAACGCATATCTGTGCTGCTCAGAGGAAGTGGCGGGGTGATTCATGGGGGTAACTCGAGCTAGTGGTCGGTTGGTGCGGCAGGAATTGTGAGGGTGAAGGTCGCGCCCTGGTCGGGGTTTGCGGCGGCGGTGATCTCTCCACCGTGGGCGTGTGCAATCTCACGGACGAGGGCAAGCCCGATTCCGTAGCGGCGCCCACTGCCAGGTTGATTTTCGCCGTGTGAGAAACGACTGAACAGCGTGCCCGTGATCGAGGGGTCGAGTCCGGCACCGGTGTCGCGAACATCGACGACAACCCGGTCGGCGTCTCGCCGCACCCGAACTAGGACTGTTCCGCCCGAACGCTGATGGGTCAGCGCGTTGTCGACAAGGGATGTCACCGCCCGGCGGAGCGCAGTTTCCGAGCCGAGGACGGTGAAGGCTTCGGTGACGGCGTCGGAAGGTGAGCGCTCGAAGTCGAGGGTGACTCCTAGAGACTTCGCGTGCACAGACATGCTGTCGCGGACTCTGTCGGCCACGGCGGCGAGATCGACCTCGTCCTTCGGCGCGGATCCGGTGGTCAGTGACGCCGAAGCCAGTAGGTCTTCCACGACGTCGCCGAGTGCCCGGGTGTCCTCGACCAATCCGCCGAGTTGCTTCTTGATTTCCTCTGGGGGGAGTCGATCGAGACGGCGGTCCAGTAGCTGCGCACGCGTGTGTAGGACTGTCAAGGGCGCCCGCAACTCGTGCGAGGCGTCAGCGACGAAACGTCGCTGCAGGTCCAACGCCTGCGTCAACGGTCGGATGGAACGGCGCGTCAAGAGAATCACCACGCCGACCGATGCCGCGATACCAGCGAGTTCGGCCACCCCGAGGGAGAGCAGGAGTCGGTTGCGACCTGTCTCGAACGGCTCGAGGTCGATCAGTGCGACGACCCGGCCGTGGGTGTTGTCCGCGACGAGTGCCCGGTAGTGCCGATGGTCGACATCGACATCGGAGAGGCCTGGTGGGCCCGCGAGCAACCCGAGGGTCACGGTGGCGTGAGCTCCCACGGACACATTGCCCGATAGGTCGCGCAGCGCCAAAGTCATTCCCGGTGGCGGGTCGTTGACGTCATCGGCAGTGGCGGCGACCGATACCAGTTGCCGTGTGATCTGCTGATTCTGTACGCGCACATCGACGAACAAGACCACCGCCCCGACCACCAACAGCACCGCGGCCAACGCGACCGAGGCCTGCACCGCCGCTATCTGGCCCGCACGCCGAACGACTGCGACGTCACTGGATGTCGCCGAGTGCCCACGCCTTTGTTTGGTGCGAGGTGTGGTACGGGCGGGTGTCATCGATCACCGAACCGATAGCCGGTTCCGTGGACGGTGCGCACCACGTCGCGTCCGAGCTTGCGTCGCAAATAGTGCACATAGGTGTCGACGGCGCCTGGTGTGTCGGCGCGATCGAAAACCGACTCGAGTAGTTGGGTTCGGGTGAACACTTGGCGCGGTGAGCTCATCAGGACGGCGAGTAGCGCACACTCTCGTTCGGACAACTCGACGTCCGCTCGCTCTCCGGTCGTATCGCTCACCGTGCGGGTCAGCCGGTCCAGCCGCCACGCGCCGGCGGTGAGGGTTGCGGCGGTGTCGCGTTGTCGACGCAGCAGCGACCGAACCCGTGCAAGCAGCTCGGGCACGTCGAACGGTTTGATCAGATAGTCTTGCGCGCCGGCGTCGAGGCCCTCGACCCGGTCTGTCACCGCGCCGCGAGCCGTGAGGATCAGCACCGGGGTCACGACACCACGGGACCGGAGAACGGCCACCAGTTCGGCGCCGTCCATCACCGGCAGACCGCGGTCGACGATCATCGCATCGTAGTGGCCGATCAGGCTGAGGTGCAGACCTTGTTGCCCGTCGTGTGCGACATCGACCTCGTACCCCTCGTCGGTGAACAGCTCGACGAGCATCGATGAGAGCGCACGATCGTCCTCGACGAGAAGCAGCCTCGGGGCAGCGGTGCGGTCGGCCATGAGTCGAGCCTGCCAGGTCATTTCTTCGAATGCTCCCAGAAACGTCGGTCAGCATTGGTATCGACAGCTGTCGACGCGGCACCTGCATACCGGGAACCGGCGTCGACGTTCATGTGACCGAAGGACTGGCATGGAACAACCGAGGGACGGTTTCGCGCGGGTCGTCGCGGCGACTTGGGTGCTGCTCGGGGCCGGCGTCGTCGGCGTCGTCGGCGCATCCGCTCTGGCATATGCCGATACCTCGACGCATCCTCTGCTGACCGCGGTCGATGCATCGGATCCCGGAGCGACCACGGCGGGGCCCACAGCGCCCGGCCAGGTGCCGACCTCATCGAGTACCGGGACTGCCACGACGCCGGGTTTCGGTTCGGCACCCTCGCTGTCCCCGGGTTCCGGTGTGCACCACACCAGTTCGCACGGGTCATGACTGTGACAACTGGCGGTGGACGCACCGGTGAGTTAGTGACGTCGCGCTGGTCACGGTGGGGGATGAGCATGCAGATCGTGCTCACCGATCCCGCCGCTCTTTCTCTCGCGCGCGACGAGATCGATGCCGAACTCGATCTCGTCGAGGCTGCGTGTTCGCGATTTCGGCCTGATTCGGAGGTCAGCGTGCTCGGCAGGTCGGGCGGCGTGCCCACCGACGTGAGTCCCTTGCTCGCCGAGTTGATCCGGACGGCGCTGACGGCTGCGTGGCGGACCGACGGCGATGTCGATCCGACGGTCGGTGCCGCGGTGGTCGCTCTCGGCTACGACCGGGACTTCGCCGTCCTCAGTGGCGAGTCGGCACCATCGGCGACGATCACGACCCCCGCGTCGTGGTCGATGATCGAACTGATCGACCGCACGGTGACCGTCCCCGACGGGGTACTGCTCGATCTCGGAGCCACTGCCAAGGCCTTTGCCGCCGACCGGTGCGCCCGCCAGGTTGCCGCAATGACCGGCAGCGGCGTTCTCGTCAACCTCGGAGGCGACATCGCCACCGCTGGCAATGCGCCCGCCGGAGGCTGGCAGGTGCTTGTCCACGACACCGTGGGCGACCCCGCGAGTCGTATCGCGTTGCCCTCCGGTGCTGCGCTGGCAACCTCGAGCACCACCCGCCGCCGCTGGCGCAGCGGGGGAGAAGTGGTGCACCATATCCTCGATCCGCGCACCGGAAGGTCGGTGGACCCGGTCTGGCGCACAGTCACCGTCGCGGCCCACACCTGTGTCGATGCGAACACCGTCGCCACCGCAGCCATCGTCCGCGGGCACCGCGCCGTGAACTGGGTGCGCGCCCTCGGGTTGCCTGCACGATTCGTCACACGGGATCGCGCGGTGCGCACCGTCGGTGCATGGCCGTCGTCGTATCGAGACGAACATCGGGAGGGGTAATGGATCAAGCCATGTGGGCCTTGGGGCGAGGCACAGGTATCACCGCACTGGTTTTTCTCACCGTCTCGGTGGCGCTCGGAATCGCGACCCGCTCCGGCCGCCCGATGCTGTCGTTGCCGCGGTTTGCGGTCGCTGACGTGCACCGCGCAGCCGCCCTGGCCGGAACAACCCTGGTCGCACTTCACGTGCTGTCTCTGCTCGCAGATCCCTACGCGCAGCTGCGGTTGGTCGATTACGTCGTACCGTTTCTCGGCGCCTACAAACCGTTCTGGCTCGGTCTGGGAACGCTGGCCTTCGACGTTCTGCTCGTCGTCGTCGTGACGAGCGTGCTGCGGCACCGCCTCGGCGTGCGACTTTTCCGGGCAGTGCACTGGGGTGCGTACGCTCTGTGGCCGATCGCGCTCGCACACGCACTCGGAAACGGAACCGACCCGTCGCACGTGTGGTTTCTCGTCGTCGTCACGGTCTGTGTTGTCACCGTGGCCGCGAGCGTCACCTGGAGACTTCGCGCGGATTTCGTCGAATACGCCACCGAACGGGTCAAGGAGTGGCGATGACCGTCGATGCCTTCCCGGAGGAGTCCGCGCCACAACGTAGCCGGCTCTTCGCCGCCGGCGGGCCTTCCCTCGCCGAGCATGATGGACGATTCGGCTCCTTGCCCGAGTTCCGGCGGCCGGGTGCGCTGGCGGCACTGCTCGACGAAGCCGGGCTCGTCGGACGTGGCGGCGCCGGGTTCCCGACCGGTCGCAAGATCTCCACGGCGACCGGACGCGGCGCGATCGCGATCGGCAACGGGGCCGAAGGTGAACCTGCGAGCAGCAAGGACGCAACCCTGCTCGCACACGCCCCCCATCTCGTTCTCGACGGGCTGATCCTGGCCGGCGAGGCGATCGGGGCTCGGGAACTGTACATGTACGTCCCGACCCACTCTCTGGCCACTGTTCGTGCCGCCCTCGACGAGCGGCACGACGCCCGCTGGGACCGTCACCACGTGAAGGTGATCGAGGCGCCCGATGCGTTCGTCGCCGGCGAGAAATCGGCGGTCGTCAGCCGCGTCGAGGGCGGTCCGGCGCTGCCCCGCGATCAGTTCGCCAGTACCGCGGTCTCCGGCGTTCGAGGGCGACCGACTCTGGTGCAGAACGTGGAGACACTGGCTCACATCGGCTTGATTGCGCGATACGGACCTCGCTGGTTCCGATCGGTCGGCGAGCCGTCCGAGCCCGGGACGATGCTGGTCACCCTCTCGGGCGCCGTCCGCGCCGGCGGTGTCGTCGAGGTACCTACCGGTGTCTCGATAGCGGAGCTGATCAGTCACGACGGAGGCACCGACCCGGGGACACTACGGTCCGTGCTCGTCGGTGGCTATCACGGCACCTGGCTCCCCGCGGCCTCGCTCGGTGACTTCCAACTTTGCCGCCCATCCTTGGCACGCGCGGGTGCGAGTCCGGGGGCCGGGATCGTCCATGCGCTCGCGATCGGTGACTGCGGCCTGGCCAGATCGGCCGACATCGTCACCTACCTCGCCGAGCAGAGTGCCGGCCAATGCGGACCGTGCATCAACGGTCTACCCCGGCTGGCTCAGTTGCTGACCGACCTCGCCTACGGCACCACCATCCCCGGCACCGCCACCGAGATTCGCCGGATAGCTGATCTCGTCGATGGGCGTGGTTCGTGCCGGCACCCAGACGGCACCGCCCGTTTCGTCCGCAGCGCACTCGACGTCTTCGCCTCCGACATCCTCCTTCACAATGACGGACAGTGTGAGGCCCTGCTGACAACCGCCACTGGCCACGACTCCCGAAAGGAGTCCCGCGTATGACCACCCGCACCGCCCCACACATGCGCCTGCACATCAACTGGACCCAGTGCGATGGTCGGGGACTCTGCACCGAACTGCTCCCCGGAATCCTCGGGCGAGACGATTGGGGCTACCCCGTGCCCCTCGATCACACCCACGAACCTCACATCCCCACCGGCTGCGCAGCAGAGGCCGCCGCCGCAGTCAGACTCTGCCCGCGACTGGCCTTGACCTTGATGACCGCACCGTGACGACAGCTGCCCGGCAACGGCGCGGTGTAGCCGGCGATGGCCCGGCTGTGATCATCGCGATGACAGTCGTCGTCGCCCCGAGGAGGGAGTGCAGGCTCTGGTCGATCAGGGAGTGGTGGCGCCAGAACAGCCGATCGTGCGCGCGAATCGGTTTGCCCGAGTACACCATCCACCTTCAGATGCATCAACCGGCACGGAACCATGCCTGTGATTGACTACTTCCCGCTGATCGCACTGCTCCGACGGCGCATGTCCGACGAGGAGGAGGTCCGCGACATCACCACAGCACTCGTCGAGCGGGGCGACCTCCCCATCAACAAGACCAACATCCAGACGATGATCCCAAGGGACCAACGCGATGCTCGGTGAACTCCATGTATCTCGTGGCTGTCCCGCGCCTTGAGGTAGGCGTAGATGGAGTGCATCCACGCCTTGCGGTGCAACACGGCGGTGCTCGTCAGGACCCCGTCCAGATCGAACACCACGACGGTGATCGAATCGGGCAAAACCGGCACGCCACTGGAAGGGGCCGTAAGCAATTGAAAGGGCATTGTCAAGTTGTTGAGATCGGACCATCTGGGATGATCCGGTGGTGTCTATGTACAAGGGTTTCCGGTTTCCGCGGGAGATCATCTCCCACTGTGTGTGGCTGTACCACCGGTTCCCGCTCAGCTTCCGCGAGATCGAGCTGCTCATGCTCGCCCGCGGGATCGTTGTGTCGTACGAAACGATCCGCACATGGTGGACGAAGTTCGGCCCCGAATACGCGGCGGGCCTGCGGCGGCGTCAGCCCCAACCGGGTGACAAGTGGCATCTCGACGAGGTGTTCATCAAGGTCAACGGGGTCCGGAAGTACTTGTGGCGGGCCGTCGATCAGCACGGCAACGTCATCGACATCTTGATCCAATCGAAGCGGGACGGGAAGGCAGCGACCAGGTTCTTCCGGAAGATCCTGAAACGGCATGGCCGCAGCCCGCGGGTGCTGGTCACCGACCAACTCGCCAGCTACCAGGTCGCCCACCGGATCACCATTTCGAAGACCGAGCACCGGCAATCGAAATATCTCAACAATCGGGCCGAGAACTCCCATCAACCGACCCGCCAACGCGAACGGGCGATGAAAGGCTTCCGCTCGGTGGGCTCAGCCCAGAGATTTCTGTCCTCGTTCAGCCGCATCCCTCCACACTTTCGGCCGCACCGGCACCGGATGACCGCCACCGACTACCGCACCGAGATACAGGTGTGGAATCAGGTCACCGAACAGGCCCCCGCGGCCTGACCAACCGGTCACCCATGATGCCCGACGCACCCTGAACCGGTTGCACCCCAGACAACTTGACAGCGCCCGGCGGGTGGGAATGCAGTGATGCGGTGCGCTCACCGAAGAAGCCTGTAGGCGTGTCATGTGGGTACTCTCAGTCGCACAGATTAGGCCGAGCGGTCGCCAAGGCGCGGGCACCGATCCCTGTCACCATCAGTGTTCCTACCCACGCGGCGGTCCGGCTAGGGGACAAAGTCCTTTCAGTTGGCGCGACGATCCGTCCGAGGAGTCGACGGCCGACGCGGAAACGGAATCGGAGAGTCCGCCTCCGATCACGAGTCCGGCTCCGGCCAAGACCACCGCGCGTCGTGGGCGGCCGCGCAAGACCACCGCCAAGTGATCTGTGCCCGGCGCCGCTGAGCCGGTACCCGGTGGGCTCGTTACCCGGCGGGCGGCAGCGCGGCGGGTACGGCCGCCGGCGAGACCGATCCGGTGATGTGCCGGCGGGCTGCTTTCTCGACGAGGAGAGGCACGAAGTCACGTACTCGCCCGTTCACGAAGCGTTTGTGCATGTTCCGCACGGTGTTTTCGATATCCGCCGGTGGGATCGAGGGGTATCGCGTGATCAGGCGGGCGATGACCTGTTCGAGCTGCAGCATTTCGTCATCTCCGCGCATTCATTCATCGTCTGCCCCGGAACGGAGAAGGGGCAACACACGAATGGCAACGACACGTAGGGTGGTCACCGGTTGATATCGGTGCTGCGCGAACTCATGTCGGTGAGATCGGTTCGAAGTGCCGGACTTCGTCGTCGCCGGGCCGGACCACCCCGGCCGAGGATTCCGGCACTTCGTTCCACGCACCTTCGAGGTCGCGGAGGGGCTCGGAGACCACGAAACGGGTCTCCCCACCCAGGCTGTGCAGGACCTCGACCTCCGGGTGCAGTGCGCGCAGCTTCGCGACCTCGGTGGAGAAGAACAACGACCTCGACTGCCGCTCACTCGAATAGCGGAAGATCCACAGCGATTCGCCGTCGGTGGTCGCGACGGTCATCTGCACCGGATCCTCGACCCCGTGCGCGCGGCCGACGTCTTCGACGAAGCCGACCGCCCGGGCAACGGCATCGAAGGGATCGTCGACGAGACCGAACGTCAGGGCGAGGAAGAACAGCGCCTCGGAGTCCGTCGACCCCTCGAGGTCGGAGAACAGCCCCGGGTCGACGGCCATCACCAACTCGCGCCTGATCTCGTGAAAACCGCGCAGGGCGCCGTTGTGCATCCACAACCACTGCCCGTGCCGGAAGGGGTGACAGTTGCTGCGCTGCACCGGCGTCCCGGTCGAGGCCCGCACGTGGGCGAGCAGCATGGGTGTTCGCACCTGACCGGCGATCTCCCGAAGATTACTGTCGTTCCAGGCCGGTTCGATGCTCTTGTACACCGCCGGTTCGGTGCCCTCGCCGTACCAGCCGACACCGAAGCCGTCACCATTGGTGGTCGTCGCCCCGAGACGTGAGTGCAGACT
>SEEV01000221.1 GCA_004211695.1 Rhodococcus sp. (in: high G+C Gram-positive bacteria) | reverse complement strand
TGGGAGGCGCAGTTCGGTGACTTCGTCAACGGCGCGCAGTCGATCATCGACGAGTTCATCTCGTCCGGTGAGGCCAAGTGGGGCCAGCTGTCCGACGTCGTGCTGCTGCTGCCGCACGGTCACGAGGGTCAGGGTCCCGACCACACGTCCGGCCGTATCGAGCGCTTCCTGCAGTTGTGCGCCGAGGGCTCGATGACCGTGGCCGTGCCGTCCACCCCGGCCAGCTACTTCCACCTGCTGCGCCGCCACTCGCTCGACGGAATCCGCCGCCCGCTGGTGGTGTTCACGCCGAAGTCGATGCTGCGTAACAAGGCCGCGGTCTCCGAGGTCGAGGACTTCACCACCGGCAAGTTCCGCTCGGTGTTCGAGGAGCCCACGTACGAGACGGGCGACGGTGAACGGGACAAGGTTCGCCGCGTCCTCCTCGTCAGCGGCAAGTTGTACTGGGAACTGCTGGCGAAGAAGCAGAAGGACAACCGCGAGGACATCGCGATCGTCCGCATCGAGCAGCTGTACCCGGTTCCGAGCCGCCGTCTCCGCGAGACGCTGGACCGCTACCCGAACGCCACCGAGTTCCGGTGGGTTCAGGAAGAGCCGGCCAACCAGGGTGCGTGGCCGTTCTTCGGTCTCGCTCTGCCCGAGTTGCTGCCCGACAAGCTGTCCGGAATCAAGCGCATCTCGCGCCGTTCGATGTCGGCACCGTCCTCGGGTTCGAGCAAGGTGCACGCCGTGGAGCAGCAGGAGATCATCGATGAAGCCTTCGGCTGAATAGCGTGTAACGGCTGAAGCCTTCGGCTGAAGAGCGTGTAACGGCCGAAGCCTTCGGCTGAGCGTCTGATTGACTGAGCTGCCACTGAGCCGGGTCGAGTTCACTCCACGGAGTGGATTCGACCCGGCTTCGTGGTATCTCGACCTCCCCGCGGTGGCCGAGTTGCGCGAAGGGGGGCTGTGTTTCGAGCAACCGGTCACGGTGATCGTGGGTGAGAACGGCGTCGGCAAGTCAACTCTGGTGGAGTCGATCGCCGCGGCCTGGCAGGGCGGATTCCGTGGCGCGCAGGACCGGTTGTGGTCGGCGGGGGCTAGCCCGGAGGACGCGGACCTCGGCAACCACCTGACGTGTGTCGGCGCCCACCCGCGGCCGTACGGCGGGTGCTTCCTGCGTGCCGAGTCGATGCATTCGCTGTTCGGCGCCGCCGACGAGTCACGACCCCGCGCGGACGATCAGTCGTTCAATCAGCTGTCGCACGGCCAGTCGTTCCTTCGGTATGTCGCCGACCGTCCGATCGGCGTGGGGTTGTGGATCCTGGACGAGCCGGAGGCGGCGCTGTCGTTCCAGTCCTGCCTGGCGCTGCTCGGCGTCATCGCGGATCTCGCCGAGGAGGGTTCGCAGGTGATCATGGCGACGCACTCTCCCCTGCTCGCGGCCGCGCCCGGCGCCGAGATCTGGGAACTCACCGACGAGGGCATCGACTACCCCGAGTGGACTGGGCTGGACCTCGTCCGCAATTGGCGATCGTTTCTCGACGCGCCGGACCGGTTCCTGCGGCATCTGTAACGCCGCCCGGCCTCGTGCCCAGCCTCCGCCCGCGACTTCACCGCCCGGACGGCGACTGCGGTGGCGGCCAGGAGTCCACCGAGAGCGGCGACGGTCAGGGCGTCGGGGTGGATCAGCGGCTGACCGCGAAATGCCTGCCAGGTGAGCACCGCGAGCAGGCCGGCGTGGATGGCCCGGGTGAGGGACCGATCCCCGACGCGCTGGAACAGCAGGATCAGGGCGATCACGAGATCGGCGACGAACAGTCCGGGGATGCCGGTCATGAACACGTACTGCCCGATCGTGGTGACGGCGTCGCCGGACGTGTTGAAGTGGCTGAACGTTCCGCGGGCGGCCTGCACCGCGATGAATCCGACATCGAGGATGCCGGCAACGACCGTCGCCATCGCCCACGTCCACCTGCTGCCTCGGTGTGGGAGGGTCAGCCAGGGTGGCCGTAGCGCGAAGGAGACCGCGAACTTCAACGGCTCGAGCCACACCGACACCCCGAGCTCGGTCCGGTCGTCGACGACGAGTCCGACGGCGCACACCAACCAGGGCGAGGGCGGACATCGCGCCGAAAGTAATAGGGGTGGTCAGGTGATGGTGGCAGCGATCAACGCGGCGATCTCGGGGGCCGCGGCGACGGCGAGCGCGGGGAGAGCCTGGACGTTGAGTTCGATCAGTTCGTCGCGGGTGAGGTGCGGGTCGCGCAGCCAGGTGATGGTGACTTCCTCGACGTAGGCGATCCAGCCGCGGACGGCGAGTTCGACCGCCCGGCTGCGCTCGATTCCGATCGCGGGAAGTTGTTCGAGGGTCCGTTCGGACATGACGGCGCGGGTGTCCTCGAAGACGGCCCGCATGTCGGGGTCGCCGCTCGCCGTTCCCCGGAGGAGCGAGACGTAGGTGCCGCGGTTCTCGCTGACGTAGTCGACGTATGACGCGAGCACCGAGCGCAGGATCTGCATCGGATCCCGCGCTTCCCCGACGTACGGCTCGGGTGCGGTGCGGGCGAGCATCTCGCTGCTGGTGTGCCGCACGATCTCGAGGTGGAAGTCGTGCTTGGTGGCGAAGTAGTGGAACAGCAGGCCACGGGAGACGCCGGCCTGATCTGCGATGTCTTCGACGGAGATCTGTTCGAGGGGTCGCTGCGCCAGCATCTTCGCGCCGAGATCGATCAATTGCGCGCGCCGCTGTTCGGGGCTGAGACGGGTCCGCTTCACAACGTCCATGAGACAAGACTACTGAACGAAGGTCAATAGTCTATTGACTGCCCCTCAATAGCGTCCTATTCTCTACTACATGAGTCTCTCCGTCACAGATACTTACGACCCCACCGCGGGTGTCCGCTACATCGACACGCTGATCATCGGCAGCGGGTTCGCCGGCCTCGGCGCGGCGATCAAGCTGACCCAGGCAGGCAAGACCGATTTCCTCGTGCTCGAACGCGGCACCGAGGTCGGCGGCACCTGGCGAGACAACACGTACCCAGGTGCGGCGTGCGACGTTCCTTCACATCTGTACTCCTACTCGTTCGCCCTGAACCCGGAGTGGACGCGGTCGTTCTCGACGCAACCCGAGATCCAGAAGTACATCCAGTCGGTGGCCGACAAGTACGAGGTGCGCGACAAGCACCTCTTCGGCTGTGACGTGCAGTCCGCTCACTGGAACGAGGCGACCACTCGGTGGGAGGTCAGCACCACCAAGGGGAATTTCGTCGCAAAGGTCGTGGTCTCCGCGGTCGGCGCACTGTGCGAGCCGTCCCTCCCCGACATCAAGGGCATCGAAGGCTTCGAGGGCAAGATCTTCCACTCCGCCCGCTGGAACCACGACGCCGACCTGACGGGCAAGCGCGTCGCCGTCATCGGCACCGGCGCCTCGGCCATCCAGATCGTCCCAGCCATCGGCAAGCAGGTGTCGCACCTCGACGTGTACCAGCGCACCGCGCCGTGGATCCTGCCCCGCGCAGATCGCGAGTACACCACGCTCGAGCACACCGCGTTCAAGTACCTTCCCGGCTTCCAGAAGCTGTGCCGCACCGGCATCTACTGGATGCGTGAGAGCCAGGTCGTCGGGCTCGCGAAGGCCCCGATCTTCATGAAGCCGCTGCAGTTCGCGGCCGAGCGCCACCTGCGCCGTCAGATCAAGGACAAGGATCTGCGCGAGAAGGTGACGCCGAACTTCCAGATCGGCTGCAAGCGCATGCTGATCTCGAACAACTACTACCCCACACTCGAGCAGGACAACGTCGACCTGGTCACCGACGGCATCGCCGAGGTCACCGCGAACTCGGTCGTCTCGAAGGACGGCACCGTCCGCGAGGTCGACGCCATCGTCGTCGCCACCGGTTTCCACGTCACCGACTCCCCCACGTTCGAGGGCATCTTCGGCAAGGACGGCCGCTCCCTCGCCGAGGTCTTCGACGAGGGCGGACAGCAGGGCTACAAGGGCGCCGCGATCGCGAACTTCCCCAACATGTTCTTCCTCGTGGGCCCCAACACGGGTCTGGGCCACACCTCGATGGTCTTCATGATCGAGTCGCAGCTCAACTACCTCGTCGACGCCCTGCAGACGCTCGACAAGTACGGCATCGGCAAGATCGAGGTCCGTCAGGACGCTCAGGACCGGTACAACGCCGACCTTCAGGAGAAGCTGTCGCACAGCGTCTGGAACAACGGTGGTTGCGCGAGCTGGTACCTCGACAAGCACGGCAACAACACGACACTGTGGCCGGGCTTCACGTTCCAGTTCCGCAACGAGACCAAGCGTTTCGACCTCGGCGCCTACGACAGCGTAGCCACCGCGGACCTACCCGCACCGGTGTACGTGAACGGCAACGCCGCAGGCTCCACCGCCATCCCGGCACAGATCGACCTCGACGACGACAAGGTGACAGCACAGTGAGCGAGTTCGCAGGCAAGGTAGTCGTGATCACCGGCGCCGGTTCCGGCATCGGCAGGGCGCTGGCCCTGAACCTGGCGGGCAAGGGTGCCCGGCTGGCGATCTCGGACATGGACACCGTCGGGCTCGCGGAGACCGCGCGCCAGGTCGAGGCGCTCGGCGCCGAGGTCAAGTCCGATCACCTCGACGTCACCGAGCGGGAGGCGGTGCTCGCGTACGCAGACGCGGTGCGCGCCCACTACGGCAAGATCAATCAGGTGTACAACAACGCGGGCATCGCCTACCACGGTGAGTTCGAGAAGTCCGACTTCAAGGACATCGAGAAGATCATGGACGTGGACTTCTGGGGAGTCGTCAACGGCACCAAGGCCTTTTTGCCGCATCTCATCGCGTCGGGCGACGGTCACGTCGTCAACGTCTCGAGCCTCTTCGGCCTGCTGTCCATGCCGGGTCAGAGCGCGTACAACTCGGCGAAGTTCGCGGTGCGCGGTTTCACCGAGTCACTGCGCCAGGAAATGCTGATCGCCGAGCACCCCGTCAAGGTGACGTGCGTGCACCCCGGTGGCATCAAGACGGCCATCGCCCGCAACGCCACCGCCGGGCCGGGCGAAGACCTGGACACGTTCGCGCAGTTCTTCGACCAGAAGCTCGCCCGGACCACTCCGGAGGCGGCCGCCGACACCATCGTGAGCGGTGTCCGCAAGGGCAAGCCGCGGGTGCTGATCGGCGCCGACGCCAAGTTCCTCGACGCCTGGGTGCGGCTCGTCGGGCCGAGTTACCAGCGGGTGGTCGCTGTCATCGCCGGACGAGTTCTTCCCAAGTCGAACTGAGGTACCGATGACCTTCCACCTGCCGCTGCCGGTCGTCGCGACGGCCCTCCGGCCGTTCTACCGGCTCGGCCTCAACGCCCGGCTTCCGTACACCGCCCAGAGGGCGATCCTCGACCTCGGCGCTCCGCTGCAACAGATGCCTGCAGGCTCCGTCATCCGCACGACCTCGCTGGCCGGGCGGCCGGCGGAGCGAATCACGGTGGGAGCCACCGAACGCCGGACCGCTGTGCTCTACCTGCACGGTGGGGCGTACACGATCGGTTCGCTCGCCACGCACCGTTCGCTGGCCGCGCATCTCGCGAGGGAAACCGGCGGCGTCGTCTACACCCTCGACTACCGGTTGGCGCCGGAGCATCCGTTCCCGGCCGGACTCGAGGACGCGGTCGCGGCGTACATGGAGCTGAACACCGAACACGGCTATGAGACAGAGCAACTCGCAATCGCGGGCGATTCGGCAGGTGGTGGCCTGACGGTCGCTACCGCGCGCCGCCTGATCGACCGGCACGGCGTGACTCCGGCCGCGTTGGCGCTGATCTCGCCGTGGGTCGATCCGGGCCGCCGCGACACCTCCCGGGACCGGGATCTCGTGGTCAACACGGCGTGGTCGTTCGACGCGGCCGAGAAGTACCTGGGCAACGGCGACGTGCACGACCCGGGTTACGCACCGCTGCACGGAAATCTGGCGGGGCTGCCGCCCACGCTGATCCATGTCGGGGTGGACGAGGTGCTCTACCCGCAGATCATGGAGTTCGTGGCCAAGCTCGAAGAGTCGCAGGTGGACGTCACGCTCACCGAGTATGCCCGCCTCTGGCACGTCGCGCATCTGCAGGCGTCGCTGGTTCGTGAGGCCGCGGACGCGGTCGCCGAACTCGGGGCGTTCCTGGATTCACAGATGGGCGTCGAGCCACACGCGCGCCACGTCGGCTGACGCGGCACCATCGCGGACCTGGCCGATCATGTCGGCCAGGTCCGCCGTCGTCAGCTCACCCGCCACGACGTTCAACGCCTTCAGCTGAGCTTCGTCGAGGGTTCCGATCCGGAACAGCGGCACCACGTTCTGCGCCGTGAACACGTGCTCGTCGTCCGCCAGCAACACCAGATCCGCGTCTGCCACATCGGGTGACGCAGTGGTCACTCCGGCCACCACGACGGCGCCGTCCGGCGACTCCGAGCCGGCGAGCGCGCCGACGGCCGCTGCGTCGTCGGCCATCGTCCGGGTCTGCGCGAACGTGCACCCCGACAGGTCGGGAAGGGCGCCGGCCTCGAAATCCGGGGCGAGCGCCGCGGAACTCCTGGCGCACATGGGCACGAGGTCGTCCAGGGTGGCGAGATTCAGCTGCCCGGACGCCTGCGACGTCACCGCCAGCGCCGACCGGTCCTCGGCGGCGGCGTAGTCGGAGATCGAAAGCCCCTGCGGCAGAGCCCTGCTCAACGCCTCGAACACGTCGTCCTGCTCCGTCTCGGTCGATTCGGGATCGTAGTACCGCAGCAGCCCGCCCGTGAGCTCCGGCACCAGCGTGACGTTCCCGGCGTCGAGCTGCCCGAGATACGCGGTCCGGTCACCGAGCCCCTCCTCGGTCGTGACAGGCGCCCCCGTCGAACGCAGGGCACCCGCGTAGATTTCAGCCAGGATCCGACTCTCCGCTCCGTCACCCGCACCCACCACGATCTCGCCCGGCCCCTGCCCCGCGGAACCATCGAGGGTCGCGTCACCGCCTGCGCATCCCGACGCCACCCCCGCGACCAGTAGCAGCGCAGACGCGGCGATCAGTGCCCGGGACCATGCCGCCGAGCGCCCGGTCGATTCGTCTGTCCGTGTGTGTGCCACGTCGCGCCTTTCGTTAGCCTCGAGCTGGTCGAAAACCGTGCTCTGTCCGTCCCTATCGTTACACTGGCCAACCGATGGCGCGGACACGCGTCCACCGGTTTCCGTCGGCAGGTCCGGCGCCGGTGACAACGGGAAGGACGCTCATGCGCACCTCGAGAATTCTGTCGGGCTTCACCCGCCGCTCCGTGGGCAGTATTGCTCTCGCGACGGCCGCCGTCGTGTCGCTCGCAGCGTGTGGTGGCGGATCCGATCCCCTGTCCGCGGGCGGCGAGGGATCCGGGGACGACCCCAACACGATCATCGTCGGCTCGGCGAACTTCCCTGAATCCGAGACCGTCGCCAACATCTACACCGAGGTGCTCCGCGCCAACGGGTTCGACGTGACCACGAAGTTCAACATCGGCACCCGTGAGGCCTACATTCCCGCGCTGAAGGACGGCTCGATCGACGTCATCCCCGACTACACGGGAAACCTCCTGCAGTATCTCGATCCGGACTCGACGGCCACGAGCGCCGCCGACGTGGACGCGGCGCTTCCGGCCGCACTCGGTTCCGAGCTGAAGATCACCACCCCGGCCCCGGCCGAGGACAAGGACGCCGTGGTCGTCACCAAGGAGACGGCGCAGCGCTGGAACCTGACCTCGATCGGTGATCTCGCGGCGCACTCGGCCGAGGTGAAGTTCGGTGCGCCCGCCGAGTTCCAGGAACGTCCCGGTGGCCTACCGGGCTTGAAGGCCAAGTACGGCCTCGACATCGCACCCGACAACTTCGTCCCGATCGCCGACGGCGGCGGTCCGGCAACGGTCGATGCCCTCGCGTCGGGACAGATCACGGCCGCCGACATCTTCACGACGTCCCCGGCCATCGCGCAGAACGGCTTCGTGGTGCTGGCGGACCCGCAGAACAATTTCGCGGCGCAGAACGTCGTCCCGGTGGTGCGCGTCACCAAATCCTCCGACAAGCTGACCCGGGCGCTCGACGCGCTGTCGGCCAAGCTCACCACCGAAGAGCTTGTCGCGCTCAATGTTTCCGTGTCCGGTGACGCGAAAACCGAACCGGCGGCGGCAGCGAAGCAGTGGGTGGCGGACCAGGGGCTCGACAAGCCGGTGTCGTAAGGAGCCTGCGGTGATCACATTCTCGGGAGTCACCAAGCAATACCCGGACGGCACGACGGCGGTCGACCACCTCGATCTGCAGATCGACGCCGAATCGTTCACGGTCTTCGTCGGGCCGTCCGGGTGCGGCAAGACCACGTCGATGCGGATGATCAACCGGATGATCACCCCCACCGAGGGAACCATCACCGTCGACGGCCGCGACATCGCCCGGACCGACGCGGTGAAGCTTCGTCTCGGCATCGGCTACGTCATCCAGAGCGCAGGACTGCTGCCGCACCGCACGGTGGTCGACAATGTCGCGACCGTGCCGGTGCTGCGCGGCGATTCCCGGCGCACCGCCCGCAAGGCCGCGTTGGCGGTGCTCGAACGGGTCGGGCTCGACCCGGCGCTGGCGTCCCGCTATCCCGGGCAGCTGTCCGGCGGGCAGCAACAGCGTGTCGGGGTCGCGCGGGCGCTGGCCGCCGATCCGCCGATCCTGCTGATGGACGAACCGTTCAGCGCCGTCGATCCCGTTGTCCGCGAAGACCTGCAGGCCGAGATGCAGCGCCTGCAGGCCGAGTTACGCAAGACCATCGTGTTCGTCACCCACGACATCGACGAGGCCGTCAAACTCGGTGACCGGGTGGCGGTCTTCGGGCCGGGCGGCCGGTTGCAGCAGTACGACGCACCCGACACCGTGCTGTCGGCGCCGGCCACCGATTTCGTAGCCTCGTTCGTGGGACGGGACCGCGGTTACCGGGGGTTGTCGTTCCGTACCGCCGATCAGGTTCCGCTGCACACGATCCGGACCGCGACCGAGAAGGAGTTGCACGGTCTCCGGCTCGAACAGGGGGAATGGGTACTGGTCGTCACCGATGCGGGCCGACCGCGGGGGTGGATCGACGTCACCGGCGTCGAGGGGGCGCGGGCCGGACGCCCGGTCTCCGAATGCACGGCGGCGGGCGGATCACTGTTCACATCGGGCTCCGACCTGCGCCAGGCCCTGGACGCGGCCATCTCCTCCCCGTCGGGCATCGGGGTGGCCGTCGACGCCGACGGTGCGGTCTCGGGTGGCATTCTCGGCTCCGAGGTGATCGCGAAGCTGGCCGAGCAGCGGGCAGCAGAGGATCGCGCGAGGGGTGAGCACTACTTCACCGCCCAATCGGCGACCCCGGACGGGCCGTGATCCGATGCGGTGGCTCATCGACAATTTCTCGGTCGTCGTCGACCTGACGAAGACCCATCTGTATCTCGCGCTGGTTCCGCTGCTGATCGGGTTGCTCATCGCCGTCCCGGTAGGAACCGTGATCCGGGGGGCGTCCTGGTTACGGAAGATCACGCTCATCGCCGCCGGTATCGCGTTCACGATCCCGTCGCTGGCACTGTTCGTGACGATCCCCTCCGTCGTCGGATTGCAGATCCTGGATCCGCTCAACGTGGTGATCGCCCTGACGATCTACTCCACCGCCCTGCTCATCCGCGCCGTGCCCGAGGCCCTCGATTCGGTTCCCGCCGATGTCGTCGACTCCGCCACCGCCATGGGCTTCACCCGCCTGAGACGGGCCCTCACCGTCGAACTGCCCCTCGCGCTCCCCGTCCTCGTCGCGAACGTGCGTGTGGTGGCGGTGACCAACATCTCGCTGGTGTCGGTGGGTTCGCTGATCGGGATCGGCGGTCTCGGCACCCTGTTCACACAGGGATACCAGCGTGACTACCCGGACCAGATACTTGCAGGCATCATCGCGATCGTCGTGCTGGCCCTCGCATTCGACCTGCTGCTGTTCCTGATCGGCCGGGCGGCGACGCCGTGGACCCGGCAGACGAAGGTCCGGCGCGCGCCGCTGGTCGCGGGCCAATCGACCGTCCCGGCCTCAGAGGAGGCTTCATGACCATCTTCGGCGGCGCGTGGGAGTACATCGTCGACCCGGCAAACTGGTCGGGCAGCACCGGAATCGGCTCCCGTATCCTCGAACACCTCTGGTACAGCTTCCTGGCGGTGGCCCTCTCCGCGGTCGTGGCGGTGCCGATCGGTCTGACCATCGGGCATCTGCGCAAGGGCGAGGTGGTCGTCGTCGGACTCGTCAACGCGCTGCGCTCGCTGCCGACGCTGGGTCTGCTGACCTTCCTGGTGCTCCTGCTCGGGCTGGGCCTGATCCCGCCCATCCTGGCCCTGGTGATCCTCGGAATTCCACCCGTGCTGGCGGGCACGTACGCGGGTGTCGCGAACGTCGACCGGACAGTCGTGGACGCCGCCCGTGCGATGGGCATGACCGAATGGCAGGTTCTCACGCGTGTCGAAGCGCCGAATGCGCTGCCGCTCATGCTCGGCGGGCTACGCAACGCCACCCTGCAGATCATCGCGACCGCAACCGTGGCCGCATACGTCAATCTGGGCGGACTCGGCCGCTACATCTTCGACGGACTGGCCCTGCGCCAGTACGACCGAGTTCTCGTCGGCGCACTTCTGGTGACGATTCTCGCGCTCGTCGTGGACGGTCTGCTCGCGCTCGCGGTGTGGGCGTCGGTTCCGGGGACGGGCCGGCTGCGGCGCAACCCGAGTGCCGAGCAGATCACCGGCCGCGCCTGAGGGCGAACACTTTTCGAACACTCCGTGAACGGCAAACACCCCGTCCGCGGAACCTTGGTGCGGGCTCCGGTCCGGGGTGTTCGACGGATTCTCGCTAGTCGGTGACGCCTTCTGCACGGGCAGCGGCGGCGACTGCCTCCGCGACAGCGGGGGCGACGCGAGGATCGAGCGGGCTGGGAACGATCTTGTCTACAGCCAA
>SEEV01000220.1 GCA_004211695.1 Rhodococcus sp. (in: high G+C Gram-positive bacteria) | reverse complement strand
AAGGCGGCGGAGCCGTCGTCGGCGACAAGATCACCATCACCCTCGAAATCGAGGCCGGCCTCCAGGCCTGACCCCACCCGCACCACGCGCCCCGTCATCCACCCGGATGGCGGGGCGCGTCGTCGTTAAATCGGGGCAACACTTTCGATCGACGTGATCCAGATCATTGTGATCTTGGACGGGCTCGAGCAACTCTGACTCCTTCGATATCGGCGACTGCGAAACGAAGGTGACCACATGGGCAGCGACTCCGAACTCTCGTTCGCACTCGATCTCACGCTGGACGAAGCTCGGCGGCGCACCGCTGTACTCGAAGCGATCGGCGACGACTGGGACCCCGTCGCCGTGTTCGCCGAGGAAGAGCGGGCGTACGACATGCTCTACTCCGGTCTCGACGCCGAGCAGCAGCGCATCTACGACGAACTGGTGCAAGCAGGTGTGCTCCCGGATAGGACGGTGGGCCGTGTTCCCGATTGATCCCACCGCCGACTTCTCCCGCCGAGCCTGGCTGCCCTGCCCCAACTGCGACCACGGGTCCGGCTGCGACCCCTGCGGCTCCGGCCGCAACTGCGACCGGCACTGGCAGTACCTGCTGAGCAATCAGGGGACCAACGTCCACCTGCAGTGCCCCGACTGCGCGCATCTGTGGAACATCGACACCCGCCACGGACGGCCCCGCCGGCGACCGAAGGCGGCGTAGGCGCCGTTCCGCCTCGTCTCACCCTCGACTGCGCGGCCTGTCGGTGAGCAGTTGGGTGAGCCGGTGCGCCTCCCGGAGGAGGAGTTCTCCCAGTTCCCGGCGTCGCTCCTCGCGGAACCGGCTTTCGACACCGGTGATGCTCAGGGCCCACGCCGGCGATCCCTGGGCGTCGAAGACGGCGGCGCCCATTCCCCAGCTGCCCTCCACGAGCAGTCCGGGGTTGACGGCGTACCCGTTGAGGCGTGTCTCCGCGATGCGGTCGGCGATCTCGTCCCGGCTGTGCCGGTTCCCCCACTGGCCGGTGACGTCCGCGCGGGTCAGATAGTCGTCGACCTCGCGGTCCGGCATGTGCGACAGGATGACCAACCCCGCCGACGCCACCCCGAGCGGGAGTCGGATGCCGACGTACAGCACGTGCGAACGCAGCGGGAAGCTGCCTTCCTCACTGGCGATGCACACCGTCTCGTCGCCGCGACGGGCGGACAGGAAGGCGCTCTCTCCGGTCTCGCGGGCGAGGTCGCGCAAGATTCCGCGGGACCGGTCGGTGATGTCGTACCGACTCGCGGCGAGTGAGCCCAGCAGATACAGCTCGGGGCCGAGCGACCATTTGCCCGACTTCTGGTCGCGGTCTACCAGCCCCTCCTCGGCGAGGGAGACGAGCAGGCGATGCACGGTGGGACGCGCGAGACCGGTCTCGCGTGCCAGTGCGGTCGTCGAGGATCCCGACGTGTCGAGGGCGCCGATGGCCCGGAGAAGGGCACTCACCCGTTGGATCACCTGCGGCCGCTGCGCGTCGTCCATCACCGCAGTATACGTCCGCTCAGTGAACGTTGAGATTGCCAACGTCCGGACCGTGATCACTGTTGGTGAATCCCTTGAAATGCATGCAGAGAGCCTTTTTAGTGGAGTGGAACACCCCACGGACCGACGTCCACTCAATGGACGAACTGACGCGGGACAAGGGTTTCGCCGGGTTCGGCGGCCAGAAGAAAGGATGCACATGGGATCGAGAGTGTTCGACACCCCGGAAGCAGCTGTCGCGGACGTGTCCGACGGCGCAACGATCGCCGTCGGCGGATTCGGCCTGTGCGGAATCCCCGACGCACTGATCCGCGCGCTCGCCGACTCGGGTGTCGGCAACCTCGAGGTCTACTCCAACAACTGCGGTGTGGACGACCACGGGCTCGGAATTCTGCTCGGCGCCCGTCAGATTCGCCGCGTCACCGCGTCGTACGTCGGGGAGAACAAGGAATTCGCCCGCCAGTACCTGGCCGGTGAACTCGAGGTGGAGCTGACCCCGCAGGGCACCCTGGCCGAACGCCTGCGTGCCGGCGGAGCGGGCATCCCCGCCTTCTTCACCCCCGCCGGGGTCGGCAGCCCCGTCGCCGACGGCGGCCTGCCCTGGCGTTACGCCGACGACGGCTCGGTCGCGCTCGCCTCGCCCCCGAAGGAGACCCGAGTCTTCGGCGACAAGCGCTACGTCCTCGAACTCGGCATCACCGCCGACTTCGCGCTCGTCCACGCACTGCGCGGCGATACCGCCGGCAACCTGGTGTTCGACAAGACGGCCCTGAACTTCAACCCCCTCGCCGCGATGGCCGGCAAGGTCACCATCGCGCAGGTCGAGGAACTCGTCCCCGCCGGCACCATCGACCCCGCGCAGGTGCACCTGCCCGGAGTCTTCGTTCAACGCATCGTCGAGACCGGCCCCCAGAACAAGCGGATCGAGAAGCGGACAGTCAGCAGCACGGAAGGAGCCACTCGATGACCGGCACCAACGGATGGACGCGTGAGCAGATGGCCGCCCGCGCGGCCGCGGAGATGGTCGACGGCGAATACGTCAACCTCGGCATCGGCCTTCCGACGCTCATTCCCGGGTACCTCGGCACCGACGTAAACGTCACCCTCCACTCGGAGAACGGGATCCTCGGCACCGGCCCGTACCCGACCGAGGAGAACATCGACGCCGACCTGATCAACGCCGGCAAGGAAACGGTCACCGTGAACGCCGGCGCCGCGTTCTTCGATTCCGCGTTGTCGTTCGGCATGATCCGCGGCGGCCACATCGACACCGCCGTCCTCGGCGGCATGCAGGTCTCCCGCACCGGCGACCTCGCCAACTGGATGGTCCCCGGAAAGATGGTCAAGGGCATGGGCGGCGCGATGGACCTCGTGCACGGCGCCAGCCGCGTCATCGTCCTCATGGAACACACCGACCGCGACGGCAACCCCAAGATCCTCGACACCTGCACCCTGCCACTGACCGGCCAGGGCGTCGTCAACCGGATCATCACCAACCTCGCCGTCATCGACGTGGTCGGCGACGGCACCCTCGCCCTGCGTGAGATCGCCCCCGGCGTCACCGTCGACGACATCGTCGCGGCCACCGGAACCCCCCTCGACATCCGCGAATCCGTCCTCGTCTGAACGACATTCGCCACTACCTGAAGGACACTTCCATGACTTCTTCCACCAGGTCCGTCATCGTCGCCGGCGCCCGGACCCCGGTCGGCCGCCTCACCGGTTCGCTCGCAACCCTGTCCGGATCCGACCTCGGCGGCATCGCCATCAAGGGCGCCCTCGACAAGGCCAGGGTGGCACCGGAACTGGTGGAGTACGTGATCATGGGGCAGGTCCTCACTGCCGGCGCCGGTCAGATCCCGGCCCGGCAGGCGGCGGTCGCGGCGGGAATCCCGATGTCGGTGCCCGCGGTGACCGTCAACAAGGTGTGCCTGTCGGGTCTCGACGCCATCGCCCTCGCCGACCAGCTGATCCGCGCCGGCGAGTTCGACGTCGTCGTCGCCGGTGGGCAGGAGTCGATGTCCCAGGCACCGCACCTGCTCCCGGGCTCCCGGGGCGGTTTCAAGTACGGCGACACCACCCTCGTCGACCACCTCGCCTACGACGGCCTGTACGACATCTTCACCGACCAGGCGATGGGCGCGCTGACCGAGGACCGGAACGCGAACACCGACAAGATCGGTCGCGAAGAGCAGGACGCGTTCGCCGCCGCCTCACATCAGCGCGCCGCAGCGGCGTGGAAGAACGGACTCTTCGACGACGAGGTCGTTCCCGTGTCCATCCCGCAGCGCAAGGGCGATCCGCTCGTCGTCACCGAGGACGAGGGGATCCGCGCCGACACGACCGCCGAGTCGCTGTCGAAGCTGCGGCCGGCATTCAGCAAGAACGGCACCGTCACCGCGGGTTCCGCGTCGCAGATCTCCGACGGCGCCGCGGCCGTCGTGGTGATGAGCAAGGCGAAGGCCGAGGAACTCGGACTCGAATGGCTCGCCGAGATCGGCGCCCACGGCGTCGTCGCCGGACCGGACTCGACGCTCCAGCAGCAGCCGGCCAATGCGATTGACAAGGCCTGCGCCCGTGAGGGTCTCGAGCCCTCGGCCCTCGACCTCGTCGAGATCAACGAGGCGTTCGCCGCCGTCGGCATCGAGTCGACCCGGCAACTCGGGGTCGATCCGTCGAGGGTCAATGTGAACGGCGGCGCCATCGCCATCGGTCACCCGCTCGGTATGTCGGGGGCACGGGTGGTGCTGCACCTCGCGCTCGAGCTGAAACGACGCGGCGGCGGAACCGGTGCCGCTGCCCTCTGCGGCGGCGGCGGACAGGGCGACGCCCTGATCCTCCACGTGCCGGGAGAGTGACCATCACTCTCGCGCAGTAGGTTTCACGTTGTCATGATCGACCCGCCGCGAGGGCGGTGACGACCGGCGCGAACATGGTGGCCTTGATCGCACCGAGCGTGCCGGGGTCCTTCCCCGCGAGCGGGGTGATCAGGTCGACGGCGGCGTCGAGGACCGCACCTTCGAGTGCGGTCCCGTCGACCAGCCCACCGGTGTGCGCTTCGGTGCCGCCGTAACGATGACCGGTGGTCATCGCGGTGATCGCGGTCTGCGGTGTCAGCTTGGCCTGGATCAGCGCCGCCATTCCCGGCGTGAACGGAATGTGGATGTCGACCTCGGGGAAGCAGTAGTACCCACGGTCGGAACGCATCACGCGGTAGTCGTGGGCGATTCCGAGCATGGCACCGGCGCCGAACGCGTGCCCGTTCACGGCGGCGACCGTCGGCAGCGGCAACGTCAGAATGCGGCTGAACAGGGCCTGCACGCGTCCGACGTACCAGTCGGCGCGGTCGCCGTTGGCCACCAGCCAGTCCAGGTCGAGGCCGTTGGAGTAGAACTTCCCCGTTGCCGTGGTGACCAGGGCCTGCGCGCCGTGCTCCTGTGCATCGTCGAGGAGCCGGTCGACCGTGTCCAGCCATTCGAGGGAAAACCGGTTCTCGTCGTCGCCGAAGTCGAGGACGGCGATCTTGTCCCGGTGGGTCAGCGTGGCAGTCATCAGATGCCTTTCTTGTTGCTGTCGTGACGTTTCCCCGGAGGCGGGGGGTCGAGGGTGAGGACGGCGCGGACCGCCGTTTCCAGTCGTTGACGCATCGCGGCGTCCGGTTTTCGCTTGGCCTGGAGCAACAGTCCGGTGGGGAGTCCGACGACGCATGCTTCGATGACCTCGACGGCGCGCCCGTCCTTGCGTCCCCACAGCGCCCGCGCCAACCGGACGAACAATTCGACGAGAACGGAATCGAGCCGCGTCAACTCGTCGGCGACGTCCTCGGGCACGTCCGATCCGAGCAGTTCGTCGCGGCGCACGGTGAGAAGGAACCGCGACGACTGTGGGAACCGCTCCGCGAAAACCGCGGGGGTGTCGGCGGCCGCGACGACGGCATCCACCGCGGCGGCCCTGCCGTCTGCGCGGTCCTGCCCCAGCGCCTCCTCGACCGATCCCTGTTGCAGGTCGAGAAACCGGTGCGCTGCCCGCAACCACGCGCGCCCGACCAACCCTCCCCGCGACCCGAAGGCGTGATAGATCGCGCCGTTGGACATCTCGGTGGCGGCGGCGACCGCGCGCAGCGTCACGGCGCTCGGACCGCCTTCGACCGCCAGCCGTTCGGCGGCGTCGAGGACGTCGTCGAGATCGTGCACGCGTGGCCTGGGCATACGCCGAACAATAACAGATCATGCGTTCTATTACTCGTCGGTAGAGGACGGCCGAGCATGCCATGTGCCCCGCCCGATGATTGGCTTCCCGTTGTGCCCCGAGTCACAATGGGTTAGCTTTGTTCGGACATAAACACATTACGTGTTCTGTACATGGAATACGTCGAGGAGATGTTCATGGCCAGCGATCTCACCCGAACTACCCGTCCGCCCCTGACTGCCGACGCCCCCGGGCGGCACTCACACCGACTCGGCGTCATCGCCGTCGTCGCCACCTTCGGCGGCCTGCTCTTCGGTTACGACACCGGAGTCATCAACGGCGCGCTCGAACCGCTCAAGGAAGACCTCCAGCTGACGTCCTTCACCGAGGGTTTCGTGGTCAGCATTCTCATCTTCGGCGCCGCGATCGGCGCCCTGATCGGCGGTCGGATGTCCGACCGGTACGGACGCCGGCACAACATCCTGGTGCTCGCGATCATCTTCATGATCGGAACGATCGGCTGCGTGCTGTCCCCCTCGTGGGAGGTGCTCGCACTCTTCCGCTTCATCCTCGGCCTCGCCGTCGGCGGCGCATCCGCGACGGTGCCCGTCTACCTCTCCGAGCTGTCCCCCACCGAGAAGCGTGGCAGCGTGGTCTCCCGCAACGAAGTGATGATCGTCGTCGGACAGTTCGCCGCGTTCGTGATCAACGCCGTCATCTTCAACATCTGGGGTGAGCACGAGAACGTGTGGCGCTTCATGCTGTTGGTCGCCGTCCTTCCGGCCCTCGTGCTGTTCGTGGGCATGCTGCGGATGCCCGAGAGCCCGCGCTGGCTCATGTCGCAGGATCGGCACGACGAGGCGTTCGCCGTGCTTCTCCAGGTTCGGTCCCCGGAGCGGGCACGTGCCGAGATCGAGGAAGTCCGGGCGCTCGCGGAGGAAGAGAAACTCTCGCAGACCGGCGGGGCCGCCGACCTGTCGGTGAAGTGGATCCGCCGCCTCATCTTCATCGGCGTCGGCCTCGGCGTGTTCCAGCAGGCCACCGGCATCAACTCGGTGATGTACTACGGCACCCAACTGCTCGGCGATGCCGGATTCTCCTCCAATGCCGCCATCGTCGCGAACACCCTCAACGGCCTCTTCAGCGTGCTCGGCGTCCTCACCGGCATCGCCCTGATCAACCGGATCGATCGCCGGAAGATGCTCATCGGCGGTTTCACCCTCACCACCACCTTCCACGTGCTCGTCGGCCTGTCCGCGTTCCTGCTGCCCGACGGCACCCTCAAGGCCTACCTGATCCTGACGTTCGTGGTCCTGTTCGTCTTCTCGATGCAGGGCACGATCGGACCGCTGGTCTGGCTGATGCTGTCGGAGATCTTCCCGCTGAAGATCCGCAGCTTCGCCATCGGAGTCTGCATCTTCATGCTATGGATCGCCAACGCCCTTGTCGCGCTGCTCTTCCCACCTGTCGTGGCCGCGCTGGGAATTGGCGCGACGTTCTTCATCTTCGCGGGCCTCGGCGTGCTGGCTCTGATCTTCATCAAAACCCAGGTTCCGGAAACCCGCGGCCGCTCGCTCGAGGAACTCGAAGACCAGTTCCGGCGCGACTACTCGTGACAGTCGCCGCACCGCGTTCCCTGAAAGGTTGATCCCATGACAGTGCTCGTAGCAGTGACCGATACGTCCGAAGGATCGGAGGCCCTCCTCGCCGGCAAGAAGGAAGCCGCGATGCTGGGCACCGACCTCCTGGTGGTGAACCTCTCCCTCACCGAACCCGAAGACGTCCACACCCTCGCCGAAGACGGCGTGACCGTCCTCGACCGGATCGGCCGCGGAGACCGCGATCCCGCGACCGCCGTGCTCGACCTGCTCGAGGACCGGCCCGACATCCAACGGCTCGTGATCGGGGTCAAACGCCGCAGCGCGGTCGGCAAGGCCCTACTCGGCAGTGTCAGCCAGCGACTCATCCTGCAATCGCCGATCCCGGTGCTCGCAGTGAAAACCCCTCAGTAGGAGCCGAGTTGAGCAAGCAAGGAAGCCTGCGACTGGTCGCGGGCATGGTCGGCGGCGGGCAGGGGGCCGACATCGGTAAGACCCACCGCTACGCGATGCGCCTCGACGATCGATACGACCTGCACGCGGGGGTCTTCGGGCGAGACGCCGGGTCGTCGGCGCAGATCGCGGAGAGTCTCGGCGTGCCGTCCGACCGCATCTACCGCGACTACCGGGAAATGGCGGAGCGGGAATCCGCACGCGAGGACGGCGTCGACGTGGTCACCGTGACCACCCCCAACGACAGCCACTTCGACATCGCGCGCACCTTCCTCGAGGCGGGCATCTCGGTGGTGTGCGAGAAGCCCCTCACCCGTGACTCCGAGTCGGCTGCGGAACTGGTCGCGATCGCCGAGTCGTCCGGCGCGATCCTCGCCGTCCCGCACTGCTATTCGGCGTACGCGATGGTCCGGCACGCAGCCCGGATGGTGCGCGACGGAGACCTCGGGCAGATCCGATTCGCGACGGTCGAGCACGCGTCCGGCTGGGCCGCAACACCACTCGAACTCGGCGAGCACCGGCAGGCACGCTGGCGAACCGACCCCGACGTCGCCGGATTCCCCAGCGTTGTCGGCGATCTCGGCACCCACGCATTCCACCTGCTGCGATACATCACCGGGCTCGAAGCCATCCGGGTGTCCGCCGAACTCGACACCCTCGTCCCCGGCCGCCGAGTGTTCGACAACGCCACCGTTCGCCTCACCCTCTCCAACGGGGCACCGGCGACGCTGTGGGCGAGCATGGCCGCCACCGGCCACGAGCACGGCCTGCGCATCCGGGTCTTCGGCGACATCGCGAGCATCGAATGGCGACACGAGGACCCTCACCATCTGACGGTGCGCGACCTCGACGGCGGCACGACGATCCTCGCGCAGGGAATGCGCGCGCTGTCCGAGGACGCCGCCCGGCTCACCCGGCCCGGCCTGGGACATCCCGAGGGCTTCCTCGAGGCGTTCGCGAACTTCTACCGCGATCTCGCCGACGAACTCCGCGCCCGCCGCGACGGCAACCCCACCACCATCCGTGATCTGTCCTTTCCCACCGGGCGTGACGGGCTGATCGGCGTCCAGTTCGTGGAGGCGACCGCCGCCTCCCACGACGCCGACTCGGCCTGGGTCGTTCCCGCTTTCGCACTCGACAAGGTCGGTATCTGACATGCAACGATTCGCCCTCATCGGAGCCGGATTCATCGGCGGAGTACACGGCGCCAACCTCGCCGCGCACCCCGACGTCGACCTGGCCCTCGTCTTCGACATCGATCTCGCGCGCGCGACGGACCTCGCCAAGCGGCACGGCAGTCGCGCGACCACCGACCTCACGGAAGTCTTCGACCCCACGGCAATCGACGCCGTCTTCATCGCGTCGTCCACCGACACCCACGCCGAACACCTCCGCAGCGCGGCGACGGCCGGAATCCCGGCCCTGTGCGAGAAGCCCATCGATCTCGACCTCGCGCGGGCCGTCGACATCGTCCGCTTCGCCGAAACCCGATCACTCCGGGCGATGGTCGATTTCAACCGCCGCTTCGACCGCGACTACGCCGAACTCCAGCAGGTGGTCGCGTCCGGTGAGATCGGCGCGGTCGAGCTGATCCAGATGACCAGCCGGGGCCCGGCGATGCCGCCCCTCGACTACATCGCGGTGTCGGGCGGACAGATGCGCGACCAGACCGTCCACTTCTTCGACCTGGCCCGGTGGATCTCCGGACTCGACCCCGAGTCGGTCTTCGCGACCGGATCGACGCTCGCCGAGCCCCGCCTCGCCGACTACGGCGACGTCGACACCTCGGCCGTCACCCTGCGTCTGCCCGGCGGCGCACTCGTCCAGATCGACTGCACCCGCCGGATCGGTTACGGATACGACGAACGCATCGAGGTGCTCGGCTCGACGGGGATGGTCGAGGCGCGACGCCAGCGCGCCGGGGCCGTGTCCCGCTACAGCGCAGGCCGCGTCGTCGACGACGGGTTGCACGCGGGATGGTTCGAACGGATCCGGGCCAGCTACCGCACCGCACTCGACCACTTCGTCGACGCGTTGGAGACCGGCGCCGCCATCGGTCCGACACTGTCGGAAGCCCTGAAGGCGCAGGCGATCGCCGAGGCCGCGACCCGCTCACTGTCCAGCGGCCGGATGGAACAGATCGACTACCTGATCTGAACCACCGGTCACACGGGGTCGCCGAGGACGACGACGTCGGCGCGGGCGCGACTGGGCCACACCAACGCGGTGTTCCTCTCGTCGCTGTGCCGCACCCACTTTCGGGCCTCATCCGGGGGCTTGCCGTACCGAATGTGCCGTTCGACGAGGCGCGCCACTCGCTCGTCGTGATCCGGGACGAGGAACCACGCTTCGTCGAGCAGATCGCGCACCGCCGACCAGGGCCGCTCGTCGAGGAGGAGGTAATTGCCCTCGGTGATCACCAGCGGAATGTGCGGCGGGACGGCGATCGACCCGGCATAGGACTCCTCGACCTCGCGGTGGAACTCGGGGGCGTACACCGTCTCACCTCCGGGTTCCCGCAGCCGGCGCAGCAGCGCCACATAGCCGTCGGCGTCGAACGTGTCGGGTGCGCCCTTGCGTCCGGTCCGGCCGAGCCGGGACAGTTCCGCACCGGACAGGTGGAATCCGTCCATCGGCACAACCACCGCCGACGATCCCAGCGCCGTCAGCACCGCCGCGGCGACGGTGCTCTTGCCCGAGCCCGGCGACCCGGCAATGCCGAGCAGCCGGCGCTGACCCGAGTCGGCGAGCACGCGGGCGCGCGCGATCAGTCCCGGCAGTCCGCCTTCATACCGCACCGGACCGCCGGTCGTGCCCACTGCGTGCTCGTCGTCCATAGGCAGACCGTAGCTCAGCCGACGTGGACCCCGGTGCCCTCCGCCCCGTCGCCCGTCGCCCAATGTCACCGCCGGGCAATCAGATTGAACTGTTGTGACATGGGGCGAGCGGCACGGGCCTCACGTCCACGCCAGCCGTCAAGCACTCGCGGCCGGGTTGGACAACTGACCTGCTCCGTCGGGCTCGATTCACCCAATTTTCTACCGGTGGCGGAAACGTCTTCTGTGCTGTACAACTAAAACAGCGAGACCGGTTTGTGATGTGAAACATACCTAACCGTTACCTCGGGGCACGAAGACTTGGATTGAGAGCATCAGTTCCGGGGGGAATGGATCCGCGCAGGTGGATCGCGTTTCGGGAACGGTAAGGACACCGCATGCTGTTACCGATGGCACCGACCGATTCGCTGTTTCTGCTCGGCGAATCCCGC
>SEEV01000673.1 GCA_004211695.1 Rhodococcus sp. (in: high G+C Gram-positive bacteria) | reverse complement strand
TGCCAGCTGCTCAACGACACGAACACCGTCTACCCCGGCACCGCCCTCGCCCTGCGCTACAGCACCAAACCCCACCGGTGACCGAACATCAATTCCTGCACCATGTCAGGAGTCCTGGGCCTACGATGCCGCGCTGCGCCGTGAGGAGCTGTGCTCGCTGCGTACCGGCGATCTCGACCCGGCCCACCGCACCCTGCGGATCAGGGCGGAGACGACGAAGAACCGGCTCGAGCGGGTCGTGCCGTATTCGGCTCCGACCGGGGTGCTGCTGTCGGACTATCTCGCACACCGGGCGAGCCTGAGCCGGGCACGCGGACCGCTGTTCCTGTCGGAGTCCCGCCGCAATCACGCCCAGCCATTGAGCCTGTGGACGTGGTCGAAGGTGGTGCGACGGATTGCCCTGACCGCCGATGTTCCGCGGTTCTCCACGCACACCACTCGGCACCTGTGTCTGACCGATCTGGCCCGGATGGGCTGGGAACTGCACACGATCGCGACCTTCGCCGGGCATCGCCATACGGACTCGACGCTGCGATATATCCACCTGTCCGGGCGGGATCTGGCCGACAAGCTCGGCCGCGGGATGGACCACATCCATGCCTGGCGCATCGCAATGCTCACCGGCATGGACGCCGCGACCGCAGGAACGCCGCAGTGACCGCGCCGCTGTCGGGCAACGTCAACCCGGACTCCGAATCACGTTGGTGCTCACCGCTCGTCGCGCATCACTTCGACACCACTATCGAGGTCCGAGACGACGAGGTCAGGGCCATCGGCGAACTCGGCATACGAAACCTGCGACGGCTGCAGTATCACGATCCGAACGCGCCGGGCTGGCGCGTGATCGGACGACTGCTGCGACCGCTGGAAACGGTCAACGCGGGACTGGATTCCCCGGCCACCGCCCATCGGCGGCGCGCCATGGCCGATGCGGTCGCGGTGCTGCTGGTGCGATGCGCCGAAGTCCGGCGGACCTTCTGGGGTTGGACCTCGGAGGAATGGATCCATCTGCTCGGCCGTGACCAGGCCGAGTTCCACCTGAACGCACCCTCCTGGGCCGGCGACGAGGTCCGCCCCTACCTCGCCGGGCACGCCTACCTGCTCGGTACCTTCACTGAGTTCCACCGGCTCGGCAGCTTCCAACGACTGACCCTGTCGCGGCGAATCTTCGGGCGCGACCGAGTCAACGGCGAGATCGCCCGGCTTCGTAAGGTGCTCGCCGAGTGGGGTTACCGGCTCGGACGTGACGACGACACGCTGCTACCGATGGTGATCTGCCAGCTGTTCCTGCTCAACCGCAGCCCCCACCTCGAGGACCTTGGCACCGACCTGTTCGATCGGGTCCGCCGTGACGGACTGCTCGACGGCGCACGGCTCAACGCTCTGCATGCAGTGCAGCGGGCGGTGAATGCTCTGGGATTCTGTGACCCGCCGCCCGCGACGACCGGTCGTGGCACTGCTCGGGCGGCCTGCGGGGCGCAGATCTGGCAGCAGTGGGTCGACCGCTGGTACGCGACCTCGACATTGACGCCGCGGGCACGCGGCAACGTCCGGTCCCGCCTGCTCAAGATCGGCCGCTGGATCGCAGCCGAGCATCCCGACGCCGCCGATCCGACGGCGTGGACCCGGCAGACCTGCGCGACCTGGGTCGCCGCGCTGGACCGGATGAACGTCGGCGACTACGTGCACCGCACCACCGGACTCGAAAAGCGCATCGGCAAGCCGCTTCAGGCCTCGACCAAGGACGGTCACCTCTCGGCGATCCGGAGGTTCTTCACCGACTGTCAGGAATGGGAATGGCTGCCCCGACGCTTCGACCCTGGGCGTGCACTAGCCACTCCACGCAGCATCACAGCGCTGCTCGGTCCGAACCCTCGGGTGATCGCCGACGAGATCTGGGCCAAGCTGCTCTGGGCGGGACTGAATCTGTCGCACGCCGATCTCCCCGAGACACAATCCGGGCACTTCTACCCGTTCGAACTGGTCCACGCGATCACACTGTCCTGGTTGTTCTCCGGACTGCGCAGCGACGAGATCGCCCGCCTGCGGGTCGGCTGCATCCGCTGGCAGCACGACGACACACCCATCGCCGGCGACTCCGATCAGGTCCTGGCGCGTGACGCGGTCTGCCTGCTCGATGTTCCGGCGCACAAGACCGGCACCGCGTTAACAACACGGTCATCCCGATGCTCTGCCACAAGGCCGGTGTCCCGACCACCGACGTCCGAGGGAACATCACCAGCCACCGAGCACGATCCACAATCGCCAGCCAGCTCTACAACGCCAAAGAGCCGATGACCCTGTTCGAACTGCAAGCCTGGCTCGGCCACCGCTCGCCACAATCCACCCAGTACTACGCGAAAATCAGCCCCACCACGCTGACACGGGCCTACACCGACGCCGGATACTTCTCCCGCAACGTCCGCACCATCGAGGTCCTCATCGACCGTGATGCCGTCACCTCCGGCGCCGCCGGTGGCGACGAGCCGTGGCAGTACTACGACCTCGGACACGGGTACTGCACCTACACGTTTTTCGAGCAATGCCCACACAGGATGGCGTGCGCGCGCTGTGACTTTTACGCCCCCAAGGCATCTGGCAAGGGGCAACTGTTGGAGGCCAAGGACAATCTCCAGCGCATGCTCGCCGCCATCCCACTCAGCGACGACGAGCGCGCCGCCGTCGACGAGGGACAAACCGCCCTCGACAACCTCCTGGAGCGACTGATCGACGTTCCAACCCCGACCGGCACGACGCCACGCGAGACCGGCGCCCCGCCGACCGCGACCCTGCTACCGATCATCCCGGTCAACCGGGAGAAACGACCATGACCTGATGCGATGAAAGGGGCGGGGCCTCCCGCTCCTCGTAGTTCCCGGCGAATGCTGGGGGTGTCAAGGTTTCGTCACGACGGAGGAGGCCCCTATGAACGAGTATGACGGAAGTC
>SEEV01000672.1 GCA_004211695.1 Rhodococcus sp. (in: high G+C Gram-positive bacteria) | reverse complement strand
CCGCTTCCCCCGCTGCCGCGGATTCCGGGCCTCTAGCGACAGGTTCTAGCGACGCAGCATGTCCCTGACGTGACCGGTTTCGTTGACCGAGGCCACCCGCCGCTCACCGCTGCGGGAGACGAGCACCCGGGTGACGGACACGTACTCGATGGGGAACACGAGCGGCCGGTCGAGGCCGAGCAGGTCCTGCAGGAACACGTTGATGACGCCGCCGTGCGCGAACACCGCGACGGTGTCCTCGGGGGCGGATTCGTCGACGACGCGGCCGAGCGAGTCGAACACGCGGGCGCGGAACGCGTCGGCGTCGACGGACTTCGGGAACTCGCCGGCCCGGATGCGGGCGAACGCGTCCGGCGCCAGTGCCTCCGCCTCGTGGAACGGGATGTAGTGGTCGAGGTCGTAGTCGTACTCCGCGAGCCCGACGTACTCGGTGACGGGCAGGTTCAGTGCGTCCGCGACCGGGGCGGCCGTCTCGAGCGCGCGTCGTTGCGGACTGCTCACGATCCGGGCGATGCGGTACGGGGCCAGTGCCGCGGGCAGGCGCTTCGCCTGAGCGTGACCTTCCTCCGTCAGTGCCGGGTCCGCGCGCCCGTCGGACGCGGTGACGAGTTGGGGCAGCGCGTGGCGGATCAGTAGCAGTTGCACGTCGATCAGCTTGCCAGCTCCCGCACCAGCGCCGCGATCTGGCCGGGCTGATCGATCATCGCGTGGTGGTGGGCGGGCCGCACCACCCGGAACGCGGCACCCAGGAATTCCGCGAACTGCCTCTGCATGCGGATCCACGCCGACCCCCACGGTGTGCGGCGTCCGGTGTGCGCGGCCGCCACGACGACGGGTGACGTCATCGTCGTGGTCTCGCGGAGCGCGGCCAGTTCCTGGGCCAGTGCCGGGTACGACGCGTTCTCGACGATCGACGATTCGAGGTACGCAGGTTCGCGGTAGATCCGTTCGACCCAGTGCCGGGTGTCCGGCGCGATCCCGTCCGGGGGTGTGGAGTGGTTCAGGATCCGTCGGACGGTGGGGCCGAGGAGCTGCTGCAGGCCCACCCTGCTCGCGGTTCGGGCCACCCGGCGACCCATGCTGACGCGCCACCGGGTCGGGACCACCCGGTGCGGATGGTCTGTGACGGTCGCATCGAGGAGGATCACGCCGCCGGTTCGCTCCGGATACAGCCGGGCGAAGGCCTCGACGTAGATGCCGCCGAGGGAGTGGCCGACCAGCACCGCCGAGGTGGTCACGTGCAAGGCGTCGAGGACGTCGGCGATTCTCTCGGCCTCGCCACGGTCGGACGGCCGCTCGGCGGACGGAGGGCTGAATCCGTACCCGGGTCGGTCGATCCGCACGACGAGATGGCTCCCGGACAGCAGCTCGACCACGTCGTCCCAGTCGAACCAGTTACCGCCGAGGCCGCCGTAAAGGACGACGGGTGGGCCTTCGCCGTCGACCACCACGTGCACTCCCGCGACCATTTCCCCAGGACGTTTCACGTGGAACCATCCGTTTCCGGGGTGACGTGAATCACCGTGAGCGCCACGAAGATCAGCCACCCGCAGAATGCGAGCAGCTGGACGCGCTGCCCGAGCCCGAGCCACGCGTCCTGTTCGCCGCGCAGTCCCGCAGCCGTCAGCGTCCACACCGTGCCGCCGATGAACACGACCGCCACGGCCACCCCGGTCAGTTTCAACCAGGTCGGCCAGCCGTAGCGGAAGGCGGCCAACAGGAACGCGAGAGTCGACACCACCCCTCCCGTCGACGCGGTCGCGCTGGTGACGGCGTGCAGGTCGTGGGTGAGCGGCAGGTGCCCGGCGGCCTCCCGCGCAGCGCACACGGCGTCGGTGGTGGCCGCGCAACTCATCGGCAGGCGCGAATCCGCGATGGTCGCGAGCGCGAACACGATCAATGCGATCCACCCGACCGCGGTCACCCAGCTGTGCGAGTACCGCGACAGTCCCAGCACCCCGGCGACGGCGACGATGCACCCGGTCAGCAGGTCGCCGGTGCGGAACCAGAATCCGTACGGCTGGTCCGCGGCGGCGAGTTCGCTCGCGAACCCCCGCAGCGGATCGATGCCGGTGTGGAGAACGAACTCGAGCAGCCACGACGCGTACCCCACCGCGCCGAGGATCAGGAGCGCCGCGACGGCCACCCGGCCACGGGCGATCATTGCCTCGGCTTGGCCAGGGGGAAGGCAAGGGTTTCGCGGATGCTGCCGCCGGTGATGAGCATGACGACACGGTCGACGCCCATGCCGAGCCCACCGGTCGGGGGCATGGCGTGCTCGAGGGCCTGCAGGAAGTCCTCGTCGAGTTCCATCGCCTCTTCGTCACCGCCGGCGGCGAGCATCGACTGCTCGGTGAGCCGGTTCCGCTGATCCACGGGGTCGGTGAGTTCGCTGTACGCGGTGCCGAGTTCGATGCCCCACGCGACGAGGTCCCACTT
>SEEV01000671.1 GCA_004211695.1 Rhodococcus sp. (in: high G+C Gram-positive bacteria) | reverse complement strand
CTTCTCCGTTCCGGGGCAGACGATGAATGAATGCGCGGAGATGACGAAATGCTGCAGATCGAACAGGTCATCGCCCGCCTGATCACGCGTTACCCCTCGATCCCACCGGCGGACATCGAAAACACCGTGCGGAACATGCACAAGCGCTTCGTGAACGGGCGAGTACGTGACTTCGTGCCTCTCCTCGTCGAGAAAGCAGCCCGCCGGCACATCACCGAATCGGTCTCGCCGTCCGCCGTACCCGCCGCGCTGCCGCCCGCCGGGTAACGATTCCACCGGGTACCGGCTCAGCGGCGCCGCGCACAGATCACTTGGCGGTGGCCGTGCGCGGCCGCCCACGACGCGCGGTGGTCTTGGCCGGAGCCGGACCCTTGACCGGAGGCGGACTCTCCGATTCCGATTCCGCGCCGGCCGTCGACTCCTCGGACGGATCGTCGCGCCAACTGATTTCGATTTCGATCTCGGTCTCGTCGCCGTCGACCTCAATCTCGAGCTCCCACCGGACCCGGGCGGCGACGACGATTTCGATCGAGTCGCCGCCCGAGCCCAGTTCCACCTCGGAGCCGCTCGCGAGGGCCCGCCCGAGCGCGATGAGCCGGTCGGACACCTCTTTCCGGGAGAGCTCGGACTTGCGCTTGATCTCCAGCTTGGGCACGACGACTCCTGACCTCGGCGAGGTGTGTACTCCCCGTCACCGCCGCGGCGCAGGCGGCCGGTCCGAACCGAGGAGAAACCAACAACGATGCCGGCCCGTCTCGGCTCGACGTTGCGACGATCGGTCCTCGGAACGGCTCTGTGGCTTCTGAAATCATCCGAGCGCGTCGGGTATGGAACGACGCTTGGCTCATGCCCGGCCCGGGGCTTGAATTCTAGATAGGTCGCCCCACACATGAGACACTCAGTGTTGCGGGATCGACGTCGCGCTCGCGTCTACCCCACCCATTCCCGTCCCGGGCCCGATGACCTCACCAGGGCGGTGTGCGCGCAGGAGGTGGCCGTGACGTCTTGGGTGGCTCGCCGTCGATTACCGACCCACCTCGTGTCCGCAGGTCTGCGCGGGCGACCGATCGGCAGGTCGACACGGTCTCGCGCTCACACGCCCGTCCGGATCGACGTCATGACAGCCGCGGCGGTGGCTCTGTGATGACCGAAGGACCGACGACCAGCGATCCCTCCGAGAAGGCAGCGGGCCCGCAACGCCTGCTCGGACTGCTGCTGGCGATGGCGATGTTCGTGCTCGTCGTCGACACGTCGCTGATGAACGTGTCGATCTCGTCGGTGGTTCGCGACCTCGACACGACCGTCAGCGGCGTCCAGGCCGCGATCGCACTCGAGGCGCTGGTTTCCGCCGCGTTCATCCTCATCGGCGGCAAGGTCGGCGATCTCATCGGACGCAAGCGGGCGTATGTGCTGGGCCTGCTCGGCTACGCCATCGGTGCGTCCGCGATGGCGCTCGCACAGAGCCTGACCGCGATCATCATCTTCTGGGCGATACTCGGTGGAATCGGCGCGTCACTCCTCTTGCCCGCCATGCAGTCCCTCATCCACGGTAACTTCGAAGGCGCCGCTCAGAAGAAGGTCTACGCCCTGGTCGGGGCGGCGGCCGCGATCGCCGCTGCCGTCGGACCGCTGCTCGGCGGTTTCATCACCACCTACCTCTCGTGGCGCGTCGGGTTCGTGCTCGAGGTCGTCATCATCGCGGTCGTCCTGTCCGGCATCAAACTGGTCCGCGATGTGCCGTACACGGGGCCCCGGGTGATCGATCTGGTGGGCGCGGTCCTCTCCGTTCTGGGGATGGGCGGGATCGTGCTGGGAATCCTGGTGTGGCAGGAGGGTGGCGAGTCGGTTGGTGCGCTCCTGGTGATCGGTGCGATTGCGATGGCCGTGCTGGCGTACTGGCTCGTGCGGCGCAAGCGTCAAGGGAAGCCGGCACTGCTGGACCCGGATCTGTTCCGCTCCAAGGTCTTCCGACTGGGAATCTCGGGGCAGATGCTCCAGCAGATCGCCCTGGGTGGCACGATGATCGCGCTGCCGATCTACCTGCAGATGGTGCTCGAGTACAACGCGATGCAGGCGGGATTGTCCCTCGCACCTCTCTCGCTCAGCATGTTCGCAGTGGCGGTGCTCGCGGGCAAGAAGGCGGGCGACCGGCGACCGAGCAGCATCATCCGGTGGGGATTCGTGCTTCTGACGATCGGGATCGCGGCGCTGATCCCGATCGTGCCGCGCGCCGAGTTCGGCTGGGGCCTGGTGATCCCGTTGGTGATCGCCGGATCCGGGTTGGGGTTGCTGGTGTCTCAACTCAACAACTACACACTGGCCCCGATCGAGGAGGAGCGGATCAGCGAGGCCGCCAGCGTCAATTCCGCGGCGGGATCGTTCGGGCTCTCGTTCGGGCTGGCGTTCGCCGGCGCCATCATGCTGGCAACGCTGTCCTTCAC
>SEEV01000219.1 GCA_004211695.1 Rhodococcus sp. (in: high G+C Gram-positive bacteria) | reverse complement strand
CATCGCCCATGCGTTGCGGGCGACGATGCGCGCCGGCGATTCGGGCTCGGGTGGGGGCGGCGGGGACGGGGCCACCGCAACCGTCGAGTTACGCGCGGCTGCCACCAGTTTCGGGGCGTGGGCGCCGACGGGCGGGGTTTCGCCGTCGGGTTCGCACCGGAACAGCGCGATGCCGACGGCGTCCGCGTAGGCGACGGCGTCGTCGGTGTATCCGGGACCGGAGAAGTACAGGAGTTTGCGGGCGTGGCTTGTTCCGCGGGTGCCGTAGAGGTTCGCGAGGTCCGACTTGCCCGCACTGCCGCCACGCCATTTCACCTGCGCGTACGCGCGCGACGAGTAGACGTCGATGCCGCCGTCGGCGCCTCCGAGTAGCGCTGTGGCGTCGCCGTAACCGAGCTTCTGCATCTGCTCGGCGGCGTTGACTTCGGCTTCAGCCGCCGTGCGTATGCGTGCCATGCCTCACTCCCCCAGGTCGAACTGTTCTTTCCCTTCGAAGGTACCCGCAGATCCGGCCAAACCAGCTATCCGCCGGTGAACGTCACACAGACGTCGTCGGATTGCAACGCACTGCAACTCTTCCCAGCCTGGTTGCCGCGTCGTACCGTTCGGCTCATCAGCACGGTCACAACGAGGTGAGGGCGGATTCATGAAGGCAGCACGCTTCCACGGGCGACGCGACATCCGGATCGACGACATCCCCGAACCGGAATTGCGGCCGGGCGCCGTGAAACTCCGGGTCGCGTGGTGCGGCATCTGCGGCACCGACCTCCACGAGTACCTGGAGGGCCCGATCTTCATCTCCCCGCCGGGGCATCCGCATCCGCTGTCGCACGAAAACGCGCCGGTGACGATGGGGCACGAGTTCTCCGGAACGGTGGAGGAGGTCGGTGAGGGCGTCACCGATGTCGCCGTGGGCGACAACGTGGTGGTGGAGCCGTACTTCGTGTGCAACGAGTGCGCGTCCTGCAAGGCGGGCAACTATCACCTGTGTACGAAGATGGGTTTCATCGGATTGGCCGGTGGCGGAGGCGGACTCAGCGAGAAGGTGGTGGTCGACCGACGGTGGGTGCACAAGATCGGCGACATCCCGCTCGACGAGGCGGCCCTGATCGAACCGCTCAGCGTCGCGCATCACGCGGTGGTCCGCAGTGGCGCCAAGGCGGGTGACGTCGCGCTCGTCGGCGGTGCCGGGCCGATCGGACTCCTCGTCGCCGCGGTCCTGAAGGGCCTGGGCGTCACGACGATCGTCACCGAACTCAGCGACGCCCGGAAGCAGAAGGCGCTGTCCAGCGGGGTCGCGCACCACGTGATCGACCCGTCGTCGGAGGATGTGAAGGCCCGTGTCCTGGAACTGACGGGCGGCGTGGGAGCCGACCTCGGTTTCGAGTGCGCCGGCGTCAACGCCGTCCTCGACACGATCCTCGACGCGGTCCGGCCCGCGGCTGTCGTGGTGAACGTGTCGATCTGGGGCAAGCCCGCGACGGTCGACATGCAGAAGCTCGTCCTCAAGGAGATCGACCTGCGCGGCACCATCGCCTACGTCCGCGATCACGAAGCGGTCATCGAGATGGTGCGCAGCGGGGTGATCGACCTGGCCCCGTTCATCACCGGCCGGATCGAACTCGACCACCTGGTCTCCGAGGGCCTCACGACGTTGATCGAGCACAACGACACGGCGGTCAAGATTCTGGTGCGGGCGTGACCGTCAGTCGGGTTCGTCCGTGGACGGTGTCACCGCCCGGGCCTTGAGCGCGAGCCACAACTCCATCCGGTCGTCGGCCTGATCGAGGTTCCGCCCGGTCAGCGCCGCGATCTTGTCGATCCGGTTCCGGACGGTGTTGCGGTGCACGGACAGGGCGGCGGCCGCGGGGTCCCACGCACCGTTCGCTCGCAGCCATTCCTCGAGCGTGCGCTGGAGTTCGACGCGTTCGCGGGACTCGAGTTGGTCGAGGGGCGCCAGGACCGCGGTCGAGAAACCGCTGAGCACGTCGGCCGAGCCGAGGCGCAGCAGCAACTGGACGGTCTCCCCTTCCTTGGCGTCGACGGCGCGGCCGAGTCGCGCACTGACCGCGACGAGCGATCGCGCCTGCATGGCCGACACGGCCAGCGCGTCGACGGGAACCAGTGCGCCGATCCCGATCGCGCAGCCCTCCGCGACGCCCGACAGGAGTTCCGCTAGCCCGGCGGACTCGGGATGCGCGATCTCGATGTCCGAATTACGCTGCCTCAGGACACAATCCGGCAGTGCGGCACCGAGCCGGGCGGCCAGATCTGGTGCCGTCTCGGGAGTGGAGCGCACCACGGCGATCTGCAGCGGATCCCGGGACAGCCCGATGCCGGCCGCGATCTGGTGCGCGCGTTCCCTCCGGAGCCCTGGCCGGAGCAGCTGCGCCAGCGCCGCCGCCCGGCGCTGGCGCTCCGGTTCACCGGCCACGTGACGGCGTTCGAGTTCGAGCGACAGGAGCGAGACGAGCACGTTGGACGCGTGCCGCAGCGCGCTGTGCGCCGACCGTTCGAGCACCACGAAGGCGAGTGGGTTGTCGACGCGGACGGGGTGCAGTTCGAGTTCCCGCCGACCGGCGCCGCCGAACGCTCGCCAGCCCTTCGCCCGGGTGGTGTAGCGGTCCACCTGGTCGACGGCGTCCTGCAGGAACGCCTCGTCGACGCCGTCCGAGAGCTGCACGACCCTGCCCGACGCGTCCAGCACGGCACAGACCGAGCCGCTGACGGACCGCCACTTGTCGAGCAGTCCGCTGAGCGGCGACGGTCCGGCCGCGACCGCGGTGAGCTGATAGCTGAGTTCGATGGCGTCCTCGAGCGCGCGTTTCTCCTCCTCGGCTATGCGGGAGAAGATCCACTTGGTGATGGCGATGAACGGCACCGAGTCGGGCGCGATGAGCAGCGGGACGCCGAATTCACGGGCCGCCTCGACCAGCGGTTCCGGCGGCGCCTGGTACGGCAGCCCGTGACCGAGCCCCAGACACAGGGCGGCGACCCCGCCCGCGACGCAGTCCCCGACGTAGTCGCGGCACCCGGACTCGGTCATCGGGAGCATGAGACCGACGGTCATCAGCAGCTCCCCGCCCTGCAGCCAGTCCCGCGGGCGGGTCAGTTCGGACACGTGGGCGGCGGTGATCGGGGTGTCCACTCCCGCGGACCCGGTCATCGACGTGAGCCGCAGTGTGGGAGCGGTCAGGACGTCCTGGACGGTGATCACCGGGGCACTCCTTGTACGAATAGCCCAACCGTAATAGACGAACTGTACATCTCGCCTCTGGTGCCGGGGCGGCGCACTGCGCAGAGTAGTGATCAGAGCCACATCACCCTCCAGGAGTTCCAGTGACAGATCACTCCGGCGACACCGCCGCGACCCTCGGTGGCAGCATCGAGACCCGCTCGATCGACTACGTTCCCGAGGACGAGCGCCGCGGAAAGGTCCGTGACCAGGGACCCTTCTGGTTCGTGGGGAACTTCCAGCCCTTCACCGTGGCGATCGGTTTCGTCGGCCCGGCCCTCGGCCTGTCGTTGGGCTGGACCGTCGTCGCGGGCATTCTCGGCATCTTCTTCGGAACCCTGTTCATGGCGTTCCACGCGTCGCAGGGACCGGTCCTGGGACTCCCCCAGATGGTGCAGTCCCGCGCACAGTTCGGCTACCGCGGTGTCGTGCTCGCGCTCGTCGGGACGTTGTTCACGTACGTCGGGTTCAACGTCGTGGACGTCGTCATCATCAAGACGGGCCTGCACAGCATCTTCGGGTGGAACGCGGCCGTCGTCGCCGTGGTCATCACCGCGGTCGCGACGCTGCTCGCGATCTACGGTCACGATCTGCTGCACCTGTCGTTCCGGGTGCTGTTCTGGCTGTCGTTGCCGCTGTGGGCGATCCTCACGTGGGGCGTCGTGTTCGGGCACGCCGGCGGTGACGCGGGCGCGGCGACGGGCGGGTTCACGCTGCTGGCATTCGTCGCCCAGTTCAGCGTCGCGGCGTCCTACAACATCACCTACGCGCCGTACGTGTCGGACTACTCGCGGTACCTGCCGCGCAACACGCGGACGTCGGCAATCGTGTCGGCCGTGTTCGTCGGCGCCTCCGCATCGCCGGTCTGGCTGATCCCGGTGGGCGCCTGGATGGCCACCCGGCTCGGCGCCACCGATGCGCTGGCCGGCATTCACGACGCCGGCAACTCGGTGGTCCCGTTCCTCGGCAGTGTCCTCGCGCTCGTCGCCACGCTGGTGCTGGTGGCGACGATGGGCCTGAACGCCTACAGCGGCATGCTCACCGTGATCACCGGCATCGACTCCTTCCGGAAGGTCACCCCGTCCCGCCGGATCCGGGTGGTGACCGTGCTCGCGCTCGCGGCGGTCTGGCTGGTGCTGAGCCTGCTGTTCACCGATTCGACGACCGTCCTCAACACGACGCTGCTGATCATGCTGTACCTCCTCGTGCCGTGGACCGCCGTCAATCTCACCGACTTCTTCTTCGTGCGCCGCGGGCACTACGCCATCACCGACCTGTTCACGCCGGACGGGCTGTACGGAATGTGGTCGTGGCGGGGCATGACCGCCTTCTTCGCCGGCATCGTCGCCTCGGTGCCGTTCATGGTGCTGCCGTTCTACGTCGGACCGGTCGCCGCCGCCCTCGGTGACGTCGACGTCGCGTTCGCGGTCGGCCTCGCCGTGTCCGGGATCGTGTACTGGTTCCTCTCCCGGTCCCTCGACCTCGGCACCGAGGAACGGTTCATCGAAGACAGCGAAGCCGCCCTGGCACTCGAGGAGACCCACACTCATGGCTGACACGACGACAGCGGACGTCCAGGACGCGATCGACTCTCTGATCCGGGCGTTCGGCGAGCACGACACGACCGCCTACTTCTCCTCGTTCAGCCCGGACGCCACGTTCGTCTTCTACACCCACCCGGTGCCGCTGCCGAGTCGTGAGGCCTACCGGGACCTGTGGACGCAGTGGGAGGCGGACGGGTTCCGCGTCCTCGGGTGCACGTCCCGCGAGCAGAACGTCACGTTCCCGGCCCCGGATGTCGCGGTGCTGACGCACCGAGTCGGCACCACGGTGCAGGACTCGACGGGAACGGTCGAGCTCGACGAACGCGAGACGATCATGTTCCGGCGCCACGAAAGTGCGGGTTGGATCGCCGTCCACGAGCACTTGTCGCCGCAGCTGGATAGCTGACCGGTAACTCGCACGACGTGTACCACGTCACATCAGGGTCCCGTCGAGTTGCGGACCCTGCACCCCGACGGTGTACTGGTGAGTAACCCTGCCCGGTTCGGCGTATCGAAGGTGTACAGATGACGGATCAACGGCCCGGCAAGAAGCAGTCCCCACCGGAGAAGGCGCCGCGATCGACACCGAAGGAGGACACTCCGGACGTCTCCAAGTCCGATCTCGCGGCCGTCGTCGACGCGCTCACCGCGACGAACGAGAAGAAACTCGACTACTGACCTCGGGTCTCAGCCTCGCTCGCGGTGCGGCACGAACTCGAACGTGAGGCACGCGAACGCCACGAGCAGCAGGTAGCGGAACCGCAGAAGGACGTAGCGCCGGTTCCCGGTGGAATGGAATTTGCCCAGGTAGCGGTACAGCGACTCCAGCGAGATCAGCACGTCGCCGAGGTGAAGGACCCGGCGGAAGAGCCGGGCTCCCGCACCGGGCGCGTGGGGGTCGAGCAGTTCGGGAAACGCCGCGAACGACAGCGACACGTACCGCGCACCGGTCTGCTCGGCGTACCGGATGACGTCGACGGTCATCCGTTCGTCGGTGCCGTTCGGTGCGTCGTCGCCGCGCCACGGCACGTCGAGGCTCAGTTCGCGCGCCGAATCCGCGGTTCCGTAGCGCTGGAACGCGACCGCACGCCCTGTCGAATCGCGGGCGACGACGAGGAGAAGTCCGGGAAGCGTCCCGTCCAGCAGGTGGTCGAGGATCATCGAGAATCCGCGTCGCTGATGCCCGGCGCGGGCGTCGTCGACGATGTCCGTCAACTCCCGACGCGTCGGTTCGTCGAGGGCCGCCTCGGGGACGACCTCGGTGGTGATCCCGGCATTGTGGGTGCGCTGCACGGCCTGCCGGAGGTTGCGGAATTTTCTGCCGTGCAGGGTGAAGTGTCCCACGTCGATCACCACGTCGCGCCCGATGGGGACCGCCCTCAACGGCTTTCGGGTGTCGCCGCCGGTCTCCCACAGCCTGCCGACGCGCTCCCCCGCGCCGAGCACCGCGACACGCCAACCGCGTTCGGCGGCGAACTCCGAGAACTCGTCGAGGAGCGCGCCGAATTCGACGGCGTTGCCCAGGGGATCACCGGACACGACCGCTATCCCGGACCGCGCCCGGTAGGCGATCGCCGCGGTCCCCGCCGCGTTGAAGTAGTACGACTTCGCCGAATTGAGCGCGAACGGCGACAGCGGGTCTTCCGCGGTCTGCTGGATCAGCGCGAAGATGCGGGCGCGGTCCTCCGGTTGCGGCACGCTGCGCACCGGCAGCATCAGCACGGGTCCGGTGGCCACGAGGAGGACGAACCCCGGAGCCGGATGTGCGCTCGTATATGCGACATCGGCGGCGGCCACGAACAGCACCGCCGCCACCGAATGCGTCATCGTGATCGGCCGTCGCAGGTGCAGGCCCCGGGCCACGAACAGCATCGCGATTCCGGCCGCCACCATCGCGGGACGCACGGGCCCCGACCGTCCCGCCATCCACACGAGCACGATGCCGACCACCACGGCAGCCCCGACGAGCGCCGCCCGCGCCGCGGGCGACTCGGGCCGGTACACCCGCAGTCCGGGCACGGTCATCGGAGTCGACTTCGAATTCTGCAATGCGCACCCCTGCACCAGGTGACGACGGATCCGGTACCTCCAATCTAGCGGCTCCGCCGCCCGTGAGTGCTGAAGGAGTCCAGGGACTCGCTAACCACTCACGGGCGGAGCCTGGGCGGCGGCGCACCGTGCGGCAGGGACGGCCCGATGGCGGTGAGTGAGCCAGCCGCACGGCCCTTCCCCCAGCCGAGCTTCTCGCGGTATCGGCCGATGTGGTCTTCCGGGATGTTCTGCCCGTCGACGAGCGGGGTGGACTGCGGGTCGACGTAGAGGGCGTCGACGGGGCAGTACGCCTCGCACATGAAGCACGTCTGGCAGTCCGATTGCCGCGCGATCACGGGGATGCCGGACGCGGTGCGGTCGAACACGTTGGTGGGGCACGCGTCGACGCATTTGTCGCAGCCGATGCACGCCTCGACGAGCAGCACCTCGATCACGAGGCGACTCCCAAGAGCCCACTGTGCGCGGCGCCGGTGGTGGTCCACACGTCGTCCAGCCCGCCGGTGAGGATGTGGTGGTGCTGTGCGGGGTCGAGGTCGGGATAGTCGGCGCGCTTGCTCATTCCCCGGGATTCCGTCCGCGCCAGCGTCGAGTGGTACATCCACCGGCCCACCGCCGTGATCGCGGCGGCCTGACGGGCACGGACCCGCTCGTCGCCGGTGTCCCCGCCGAGCCCCAGCGACACTGCGGTCCACAGCGACTCCAGCTCGTCGAGCGCACCCTGCACCCGCGCACCGTCCCGCAGGTAGTTCTTCTCGTACGGAATGAGTTCGGCCTGCGCGGCCGCGACGACGGCGGACGCCTCCAACCCCGACCGCCCCGCCGGACGCAACCCGGCCCGGCCGGCATGGCGGAGTTCGCCCGCCCGCGCCCGACGTTCGGTTCGCGCGCAGCGCGCGGCCCCGGTTCCGGCCCAGCTGCCGGACGACATCGCCCACGCCGAGTTGTGGCTGCCGCCGCCGGTGAAACCGCCGCAGATGCGTTCACGGGTCGCGGCGTCGCCTGCGGCGAACAGCCCGGGCACCGAGGTGGCGCAGGTGTCGTCGACGACGTCGATGCCGCCGGTTCCGCGGACCGTGCCCTCGGCGAGCATGCTGACCTCGAAACGGTCGGTGAACGGGTTGATTCCCCGACGGTCGAACTGCAGGAAGAAGTTGGGCTGGCCGAGCCGCATCTGGCGCTGCACCTCGTCGTCGGCGCGGTCGAGCTGCGCGAACACCGGCTCGGACAGCAGCGTTTTCGCGATCACCGACCGACCCTTGGTGGACCCGGCGCCTTCGAGAACACGTCCGTCGGCGTGGAAGAAGGTGGCGTAGCCGTAGTAGGCGGTCTTCGTGATGGTGGAGTTGGCCGGGACGATCGCGTACGCGTTGGAGAATTCCATGCCGGAGAACGTGGCACCCACCTCGGCGGCCATCAGCGCGCCGTCACCGGTGTCGACGTTCGTGCCCAGGGCGCGGGACAGGAATGCGCAACCGCCGCTGGCGATGACGACGGCGCCCGCGGTGATCCGGTAGTCGCGGTCGTCGTGACGCTGGTAGCCCGCCGCACCGCGGACCTGACCGTCGGTGTCGACGAGCAGTTCGAGGGCCGGTGAGTGGTCGAGGATCCGGACGCCCGCCTTCTTGATCCACGCCCGCATGCGTCGCATGTATTCGGGCCCTTGGAGTCCGGTGCGGATCTGCCTGCCGGTGTCGGGGTCGACCGGGAACGGGTACCGACCTTCCTCGGCGAGGAGGTTCATGTTCGCGTAGGTCTGGTCGAGGACGCGGTCCATCCAGTGGTGGTCGGCGAGATGCCCGCCGAGCGTCTCGCGGCTGGCCTTGGCCGTCGCCCGCGCGGACGGGTCGGGGTCGACGTACCAGACGCCGGTGCCCGAAGGCGCGGTGGCGCCGCTGGTTCCGCAGTACCCCTTGTCGACGAGGACGACGTCCGCCCCGGATTGCCGTGCGCGCAGAGCGGCCCACGTTCCGGCAGGGCCGCCTCCGATGACGAGGACGTCGGTGCTCAGGTCGAGAAGATCGGTCATGAAGGGCGCTCCTGTCGATGCGGAACAACTGCCCTTCAACGCTTCCGCACTTCGGGCGCCACCGCCATCGTCAGAATCAGCGTGAGCTGAACGGAGGCGGCTCCGCCGCCCGTGAGTGGTTGAGGAGTCCAGGGACTCGTTAACCACGCACGGGCGCTACGCGCCTTTGCCGTAGTCGACGCTCAGCCAGTGCTCCGGCCGCATGCGGATGATGATGGCGCTGTCGTCGTACGCCTGCTCGACGAACCCGTCGACCTCTTCGGCGGGCAAATAGCGGGCGGCGAGTCCGCGGATGTCGTCGACGGTGGGTGATTCGTCGAACTCCGCGGGACCTTCGACGCTGACGTACTTGTACGGCGGCTTCTCGTGCTGGGCGACGAGGCTGAATCGGCCGGCGGCGCGGATCAGCCGCTCTTTCACCGACCCGCGCCCGGTCCAGACGTAGACGTCGCCGCCGGGTTCGTAGCCGTACCAGATGGGCACGGCGAGCGGGGCCCGTCCGTCGCGGTCGACGGCGATCACCCCCACGTGCACGTCGGCGAGGAACTTCTCGCGCTGTTCAGGGGTCATCGACAACTGCGACATGTCAGTCTCCGCTCTGGTGATCGGGTTTCGACGGCGGTGCGGGATCGAGCAGCTGGGCGAGGTGTTGCGACGATCGGTCCGGTTCGAGTTGCCGCACCTGCATGTGGCAGCTGAAGCCGTCCGTGAGTACGACTACGTCTTCGGGACTGTCGCGGAGGGCGGGGGCGAGCGCCTGCTCCGCGACCTGCATGCTGAGGTCGTAGTGGTCGGCCTCGAATCCGAAGTTTCCTGCGACGCCGCAGCATCCGGTGGCTTCCCGCACGCGCGGCACCCCGATTGCTTGCAACGCCTTCCGCTGGGTGGCGGCACCGAACACCGCGTATTCGTGGCAGTGGGTCTGCACGGTGACGTCTTCGGGCACCGGCACGCTGGGGCTCCATCCGGCTTCGGTGCGCTCGAGCACGGCGCCGGCGAAACTCCGGATCCGGGCGGCGACGCGTCGTGCGGCGTCGGTGTGGACGAGTTCGGGGAGGTCCTTGCGGAACGCGGCGGCGCAGCTCGGTTCGAGGACGACGATCGGGCGGTCGGTGCCGTCGTCGAGGACTTCGGCCGCCTTGGCGAGGGTCTTCTTCGCCTGCTTCAGCTGTCCGGTGGAGATCCAGGTGAGCCCGCAGCACACGTCGCTGCGGCACTGCGAGCTCAGGCCGGCCTCGGCGAGCACCCGCGACGCGGCCCCGACCACCTCGGGCCGGAATCCACGGGTGAACGTGTCAGCGAGCAGCACGACGTCCGCGGTGGTGTTCCCCGACGTCTCCCCGACTTCGCGTCGGATCTGCTTGCGGGAGGCGAACTCCGGCATCGACCGATGCGGGGTGAGCCCACCGAGCTTGGCCGCGACCTTCGCGAGCCGGCCGGCGGTCAGCCGGTTCACCACGGGCGCCGAGCGTTCCGCGATCCGCAACCACACCGGCAGCCAGCCGAGGGAGTAGTGCGACAGCGGACGCACGCGGCCGCGGTAGTGGTGGTCGAGGAATTCGGACTTGTAGGTGGCCATGTCGACGCCGACCGGGCAGTCGGTGGAGCAGGCCTTGCAGGACAGGCACAGGTCGAGGGATTCCTTGACGTCCTCGGACCGCCAGCCGTCGGCCACGGTCGGCGAATTGCGGACCATCTCCTGCAGCGCGCGGGCGCGGCCGCGGGTGGAGTCCTTCTCGTCGCCGGTCGCGCGGAAGCTGGGGCACATCACGCCACCCGTCGACGCGCGGCAGCGGCCGACGCCGATGCAGCCCTGGACGGCGTGGACGAACGGCGCGACCGGAACGTCGCTGGTGGGGGTGAGATCGAAACTGGTCTGCCACGCCCGCGGATTCACGCCGTCGAGGGCGAGGCTCCCCAGCAGCGGTTCGGGGTCGACGATGCTGCCCGGGTTCAGCACGGCCGCCGGATCCCAGAGCCGTTTGAACGTGGCGAACGCCGCCATCATGGTGGGGGTGTACATGATGGGTAGCAGCGCCGACCGTGCGCGGCCGTCGCCGTGCTCCCCCGACATCGAGCCTCCGAACCGCACGCACAGTTCCGCGGCGCGGTGGATGAACCGCGACATCACGTCCCGGCCCTCCTCGGTGCGCTGGTCGAAGTTGATGCGGATGTGCATGCAGCCGGCGCCGAAGTGCCC
>SEEV01000218.1 GCA_004211695.1 Rhodococcus sp. (in: high G+C Gram-positive bacteria) | reverse complement strand
GTCCTACGAGATCCCGGACGCCGAGTTGACGCCGCCGGTGTCCTGGTCGGCGTACAGCCTGCGCAAACACTGGAACACCGTCAAGAACGACGTCGCCGTCAACACCGACACCGGGCAGGCGTGGTGGCCGGAGAACTCGAAAGAGGCCTACAGTTCCGGGATCGCGAACTGCGCTGCCGCCCTGACGAACTGGTCCGACGCCCGCTCCGGAAAACGAAAAGGCGCCATGGGATTCCCCCGTTTCAAGGGCAAACGAGCGTCGCTGTCGTGCCGATTCACCACCGGCAGTTTCGGGTTGGTCACCAACGGCGGGGATCGACGCCACATCCAACTACCCCGGATCGGGGCGGTCCGGTCTGCCGAATCGACCCGCAAGTTGGCACGCAAAACGGTGGCGGGGACGGCGCGGATTCGGTCGGCGACCCTGTCGTATCGACGCGGCCGATGGCAGGTGTCGTTCTCCGTCGAAATCACGCTCCCCGCCCGGGCACTCCCACCCACCGGTACCGCCGCCGGTGATCGTGGTGTGGTCGGAGTCGATGTGGGGGTCAAACACCTCGCGGTCCTGTCGACCGGGGAGATGATCGAGAATCCGAAACACGCCCGCAAGCAGGCGAAACAACTTCGTCGTCTCGGGCGCCGCGCGTCCCGCCGTGCCGGCCCGGATCGTCGCACCGGTCAACAACCCTCCCGGCGCTGGCTGCGCACCCAGGAACAGATCCGGGCGGTGCACACCCGCATCGCCAACGCGCGCCGCGATCACCTGCACAAACTCACCACCCGGCTGGTGCGGGTCTTCGACACCGTCGTCGTCGAAGACCTCAACATCGCGGCAATGACCCGCTCCGGTGGCGCCTACAAGCGCGGGCTGAATCGGGCCCTCCATGATGCCGGGCTCGCCGAGATCCGGCGACAACTGGCCTACAAGACCGAGTGGACCGGCACCGGACTGCACGTGGCGGATCGGTGGTATCCGTCGAGTAAGACCTGCTCGAACTGTCAGGCAGTGAAAGCCAAACTGCCCCTGAAAATTCGGGTGTTCACCTGCGAGACGTGCGGATTCCGCGCCGATCGTGATCACAACGCGGCCCTCAACCTCGCTGCACTCGCAGCGGTTGTTGACGGTGGTGCGTCTTCGGCGAGTTGCGGACGAGACGTAAAAGACGCCCGACAGAAACCAACCATAAGACCCGCCGCCCGGCGGGCAGACGGTATTGCTGCGGGAACACCACACAGTGGTGAACGTGGCCGGGGTAACCCGGACACTCATGCCGAGTGCACTACAACGACACTCAGCATGAACGGTCCGTTCTTGTCGGACCCTGCATGCACACTCTCCTCATGACGCCGAATAGAACATACATTCGATCTTTTCACGGTGGATTCCGGAACGGAGCGCGCGTGTTCGACGACGAAGTGAGCCCTCAGGCCGCGGCGGCGGTCCACACCCTGATGGGTGAGTTGTCGGCCGCGTACGAGCGTGGGTGGCAGCCCGCCGACGTCCTGCATCTGGCGCGGAGATCGAAGGAGCCGTCCGACGCGGCGCTCGCGGCGGCTGTGGTGTTGCACGAGGCGGAACGCACGCGTGCCGCGCACCGGGCACCGCGCGACTGGGTGGAGCAACTCCGCACCATCGGGGAGCAGCACCCAGGCGCGTCGCGTCTGGCGGCGCGGGTTCCGGTCGACGGTCCCGACGTCAGGGCGCTGGCCGCCGGGTTGTTGTTCGAAGACCCATATCACTCCGTGTACCAACTCACCGACTTGTCGGTGACGTGGACGAACCTGCCCGGCTGGACGGTGCTCACTCCCCCGCCGTCGACGTGGCCGGTCGTGCGGGTCGCCGACCCGGCGATGGCGATGTCGGGCGAGACCGAGGCCGACGCCAAGGTGCTCAACCGAATTCGCGGACTCCTCGCCAAGGCGGAGGCCACCGATTTCGCGGAGGAGGCGGAAACCTTCACGGCGAAGGCGCAGGAGTTGATGACGCGCTACGCCATCAACGCCGCCCTCCTCCACACCCAGAACGGCGCCGGCAACACGGCGGTGCACAGTCGGCGGATCCACCTGGAGAATCCGTACGTCAAGGAGAAGGTGCACCTCCTCACCGAGATCGGCGATTCCAACCGGGTGCGCACGGTGTGGTTCAGCTCCCTCGCCATCGCGACCGTGGTCGGAACCCCACTCGACCTCCAGCAGGTCGACATGCTGTTCACCTCACTGCTGGTGCAGGCCACGCGCGCAATGCAATTCGCCGACGCCGACAGTCGCAGCGGTTCACGCACCACGTCGTTCCGGAAGGGTTTCCTCGCGGGTTTCGCCAGTCGCATCGGGCAGCGGTTGCGCGACGCCGACAGCAGGGCCACGGCCGAGGCGGCCGACGAGGCGTCGATCCCCGTCGACGACCTCCTCCCGATTCTGGCCACCAAGTCCGAGGCCGTCGACGCCGAGTTCGACCGCCTGTTCCCGCGCACCCGTAAGGCGCGTGGCCGGGCCGTCGACGCCAACGGCTGGTACGCCGGGCAGGCTGCCGCCGACGACGCCTCGCTGGCTCCCGGCGAGCGCGCCCTCCGACGCTGACGCCCTAATTTTTCCGGGACGCCAGGACTGTCTCGTAGAGTTCCCGCTTCGACACACCGGTGGTGGCGACGAGCGCGCACGCATCCTTGAGCCTGGTGCCGTCCGCAACGAGTCGCTCGACCTCGTCGACCAGGTCGGCGGGGTCGGACGCGACGAGGGTGGCGCCTTCCACCACCACCGTGATCTCGCCGCGGACACCGTCGGCGGCCCACTCGGCGAGTTCGGCGAGGGTGCCGCGGCGGACCTCCTCGTACGTCTTGGTCAGTTCCCGGCAGACGGCGGCGCGGCGGGTGCCGCCGAGCACTTCGACGGCGTCGGCCAGGCAGTCGGCGAGCCGGTGCGGCGCCTCGAAGAACACACAGGCCCGCTGCTCGGCCACCAACGCCTGCAGCCACGTCTTGCGCTGCCCCTGTTTCCGGGGCGGGAAGCCGTCGAAGCAGAACCGTTCGACGGGCAACCCGGACAGTGCCAGCGCCGTCGTCACCGCCGACGGTCCGGGCAGGCACGTCACCGCCAGATCCTCGGCCACGCAGGCGGACACCAGCCGGTACCCGGGATCGCTCACCGACGGCATGCCCGCGTCGGTGACGAGGAGAACGGTCTTGCCGGACGCGACGTCCGCGACGAGCGCCGGAAGTCGGGCGGTCTCGACCTGGTCGTAGAAGCTGACGACCTTCCCGGTGATGGTCACGTCGAGCGCGGAGGCGAGGGCTTTGGTGCGGCGGGTGTCCTCGGCAGCGACGACGTCCGCTGTTTCCAGCGCCGTACGCAGCCTCGGCGAGGCGTCACCCACGTCCCCCATCGGTGTTGCGGCGAGCACTAGGCGACCAGTCATGACCCACAGCCTACGATTGCGGCGTGACGATGCTGACGGACGAGCGACCGACGCCCTCCGCACGACAGCCTTCCGTGATGGGTCCGGCTCCGCTCGTGCCGCCTCCTGACTTCGGTCCCGTCGACCGTGCCCGCGGCTGGGTGGTCACGCTGTTCGTCACCGCGATCGCGGCGATCACCCGGTTCACGATGCTGGGGTACCCCACCGACGCGGGCACTCCGGTGTTCGACGAGAAGCATTACGCGCCGCAGGGCTGGCAGGTGCTGACCGGCGGCTGGCTCGAGGACAACCCCGGTTACGGGCTGGTGGTGCATCCGCCGATCGGGAAACAGCTGATCGCGATGGGTGAGGCGATCTTCGGCTACAACGGCTGGGGTTGGCGATTCGCCTCCGCGGTGGCCGGGACGATCCTGATCCTGCTGGTGGTCCGCATCGTCCGCCGGCTCACCCGGTCGACGCTGATCGGCGGCCTCGCGGGGATCCTGCTGATCGCGGACGGCGTCACGTTCGTCTCCTCCCGGCTGGGCATGCTCGACATCTTCCTGGCGCTGTTCGCCGTGGCCGCTCTCGGCTGCCTGGTCGTGGATCGTGACCAGGTCCGCGAACGCATGGCGCGGGTCTACGACGAGGGACGGATCGACGACAGCGACTGGGGTCCGCGGCTCGGTGTGCGGTGGTGGCGGTTCGGCGCCGGAATCATGCTGGGTCTGGCGTGCGGCACCAAATGGTCGGGCATCTACTTCATCGCGTTCTTCGGGCTGCTCAGCGTCGCATTCGATGTGTCGGCGCGACGCGCCTACGGGGTGCGTCGCCCGTGGCTGGGCGCCGGCGTCCGCGACGTCGGCCCCGCACTGTACGCACTGGTCGTCGTACCGCTGTTCGTGTACCTCGCCAGCTACTGGGCGTGGTTCGCCAGCGAGACCGGTGTGGACCGGCATGCCGTCGGCAACGAGATCGGAACGGACGGCACCTGGTCGTTCGTGCCGGGCGCGCTGCGGTCGCTGTGGTACTACAGCGGCAACGTCCTCGATTTCCATTCGGGTCTCACCAATTCCGCGGGCAACCATCACCCGTGGGAGTCGAAGCCGTGGACGTGGCCGATGGGTCTGCGCCCGATGCTGTATTACTTCGCCGAAGGTGATCACGTCACCGGTTGCGGCGCGTCGAGCTGCGTCAAGGCCGTCATGCTCATCGGGACGCCCGCGATGTGGTGGCTGGCGCTGCCGATGCTCGGATGGGCCCTGTGGCAGACGGTGGTGCGGAAGGACTGGCGTTACGCCACCGTCCTCACCGCGTACGGCGCCGCGTTCCTGCCGTGGCTGACCACCCTGGACCGCCAGATGTACTACTTCTACGCGGTGGCGCTGGCGCCGTTCATGGTGATGGGTCTCGCGCTGGTCCTCGGCGATATCCTGGGCAGCGCGAAGGCGTCGTTCGAACGACGCACCACCGGTCTGCTCGCCGTCTGCCTGTACGTGGGTCTGGTGGTGGCCAACTTCATCTGGCTGTGGCCGATCCTGACGGCCGTCCCCATCACCCCGGAGACGTGGCAGCATCAACTGTGGCTCCCCAGCTGGCGTTGACACCCTCCCACCTGAGTCGAGCCGCCCGGGTCCCGTGGGGACACCGAGCGGCTCGCGGACTGTTCCTCTAGCGGGATCGGATCCGGTCGCGACGACGCTTCGCCGCCACACTCCGCATCTCCCTCCGCATTTCCCGGCCGTCGACGATGAGCTGGTCGCGGGACAGGTCCTTGTAGAGCGAGAAGCACAACCCGATCATCACGAGGACGAACGGCGCCGCAGCGATGATCGTCATCGTCTGCAGTCCGTCGAGGGCGGTGTCACCACCGGTCCACAGGATGAGCGCGGCGACGCCTCCGGTGAGCACACCCCAGAACACGACCACCCAGCGCTGCGGTTCCAGCGACCCACGCTGCGACAACGTGCCCATCACCATCGACGCGGCGTCCGCTCCGGAGACGAAGAAGATTCCCACGAGGATCATCACGAGGACGGTGGTGATGCCGGTGAGCGGCAGGTGGTCGAGCATGCCGAACAGCTGCCCCTCCTGGGTGTCCTGTCCGGCGAGGTCGATTCCGTCTCGCTGCTCGTTGATTCCCGCACCACCGAAGATCGCGAACCACACGAGGCTCACGGCACTCGGCACCACGATCACGCCGACCACGAACTGGCGGATGGTCCGGCCGCGGCTGATGCGCGCCAGGAACATGCCGACGAAGGGGGTCCAGGAAATCCACCACGCCCAGTAGAAGATGGTCCACGACGACAACCATTCACCGGTCGCCGGGTCGGACGATGCCCCGGTGCGGGCCGACATCTGCGCGAGCTGCGCGGCGTACGCGCCGATCGTCGTCGGCAGCAGGTTGAGGATCAGGACCGTCGGACCCACGACGAACACGAACAGAGCCAGGATGATGGCGAGCACCATGTTGGTGTTCGAGAGCCACTGGATGCCCTTCGCGACACCCGACACGGCGGACGCCACGAAGGCCAGGGTCAGCAGGGCGACGATGGCGACCAGCAGGAAGGTACTGACCTGCGACATCCATCCGACGACCTGGAAGCCGGAACCGATCTGCAGTGCGCCGAGGCCCAGCGAAGCGGCGGTGCCGAACAGTGTCGCGAAAATCGCGAGCACGTCGATGAACTTGCCGATCGGCCCCTCCGCGCGGCGACCGAGCAGCGGGATGAACGCGGAGCTGAACAGTTGTTTGCGTCCCTTGCGGTACGAACCGTATGCGATCGACAGTCCGACGACCGCGTACATCGCCCAGGGGTGCAGGCTCCAGTGGAACATGGTGGTGGCCATGGCAGTTCCGATGCCACCGTTCGACCCGGGAGGGGGTGTCACGTAATGCGCGAGCGGCTCGGCTACACCGAAGAACATCAGTCCGATGCCCATCCCGGCGCTGAACATCATCGCGATCCAACTCACCGTCCGGAACTCGGGCTTCTCGCCGTCCTTGCCGAGCGGAATGTGACCGAACTTGCTGAACGCGAGCCACAGTGAAAAGAGGACGAACCCGGACGCCGACAGGACGAACAACCAGCCCATGTCGGTGACCAGCCAATCGAGCGCCTTACCGGTCGTGGTGTCGAGATTGTCGGGGGACAGGAGCCCCCAGACGACGATTGCCGAGACCGCAGCGGCGGCCACGGAGAACACGACGTAATCGGTGCGTACACCGACCCGTTTGAGCCCTCCGCCGACGTCGGCGTCCGCGGTCTCGGAACCTTGATCAGGCAGATCAGTATTCATTGCCATGAACAACTACGTTGGTCATTTTCGGTGGTAAAAGCAAGCTAGCCCACCGCTTCACACCGAATCGATACCCCGTGGGCGGTATCGTTACGCTGCGATTTTGCCCCATCCCGAGCCTCTTCCGAGAAGCCCGTCGATGCTGAGCCGTCCGGCACCGATCACAGCCAGAAGTAGTGACCCGACGCCGAGCGCGACGACGAGTTCGTACCCACCGTTCGTGACGAAGACACCCTTGTCCGCATGCACCAGAATCAGCGCGCCGAGCATGTCGAGAAACAGCAGAATTCCGGCAACCGGGGTCGCGACGCCGACGATGAGAGCAAATCCACCCGCGAGCTCGACAGTGGCAGCCGCAACAGCCGAGATGTCGGGCAGCGGAACGCCCATGTCGGCGAACGACGCCTGCGTGGCCTTCACCCCGTAGTCGAAAAACTTCTGCCAGCCGTGCGCGACGAAAACCACGCCCAGCCCTATCCGTGCGATCAGCAGTGCGAGGTCGCGGAAGAGTGCGGAAGCCATACCGAGCGTCTACCTTTCTGGGTCACACCTCATGGGGTCACACCTTCTGGATACGGCGCCGTCGTCACTCGGCGCCGCGGAGCGCGGACTGCACGAAGCCGAGGATCTCCTCGTCGGATATCCCCAGCTTCCGCAGATACTGCACGTAGCCTGTTGCGGCCTTCTCGGCCCCGGCGCGAATGGGGTCACCGCCGCTCGCGATGAACGTGCCCTGCTTGCCACGGGTTTCGATCACACCCTGCTCGCCGAGTTCCCGGTACGCCTTTGCGACCGTGTTCGGCGCGAGACCGACCTCGACGGCGAGCGCGCGGACCGTGGGGATCTTCGTTCCCGCGATCAACTGCCCGCTGCGCACCTGTTCGATGATCTGCAATCGCAACTGATCGAACGGGGCGGTCGACGAATCCGGATCGATGTCGATGTACACGGCCGTCGCCACCTCCGTTGTTCCAGGCGTTGTATCAGACCGTAGTTGCGCGGTTGCGGCGCCGCAATGGTTACAGTGCGGCGACGGCCTGATCGATCGGCGTGGGACCGGACGTGAGCATGAGCGTCTTCTTCGCCGTGTTCGGGTTGTCCAGAAGCGCCACGACCACCGCGGCGACGTCGGCGCGCGTGACGGTGCCCCGTTCGAGGGGAGGCGCGGTGAGGGTGACGTGACCTGTCGGGTCGTCGTCGAGCAGACCGCCCGGACGGACGATGGTCCAGTCGAGGTAGGTGCGGGCGCGCAGATCTTCCTCGGCGGCCGTCTTCGCGACGAGGTAGGCGGCGAACACGTCGTCGGTGCCCTCGGGAATCGGCTCGCCCGCCCCGAAGGAACCGATCTGAACGAATCGGCGCGTACCCGCCTTCTCGGCGGCGTCGGCGAGGAGGACCGCGGCCCCGCGGTCGACGGTGTCCTTGCGGGCGACACCGCTGCCGGGACCTGCGCCGGCGGCGAACACGGCGGCGTCCGCACCCACGAGGGTCTTCGCCACGTCGTCCGCGCTCGCCGTTTCCAGGTCGATCACCACCGGTTCGGCGCCGAGCGCCGCCACCGCGTGCTCGTGGTCCGGGTTGCGGATCAACGCGACCGCACGGTCTCCACGCGCCGTGAGGATCTTGATGAGGTGACGGGCGATCTTCCCGTGTCCACCCGCGATGACGATGCGTCGCGGACGTGTGTCCGTGTGCTCGGCCATGATCGATCTCCCTCTTTCGTCGATATTCACGAGTTACTACCCCTAGTGCAGCGCTCCGTGCGGGCGGCTTTGTTCCCACGGTGCAGAATGTCGGATATGGCGAACACCGCGACCATCTACCACAACCAGCGCTGCAACACGTCCCGCACCGTCCTCGGACTGATCCGGGACGCGGGCATCGAGCCGACCGTCGTGAAGTACCTCGAGACCCCGCCCTCGCGGGACGGATTGCGCAAACTTCTCGACGACGCCGGGCTGAAGCCGAGCGAGGCGATCCGCAAGAAGGAGGCCGTCTTCAAGGAACTGGGGCTCGCGCAGGCGTCCGAGGACGAACTGCTCGAAGCCATGGTCGACAACCCCATCCTCATCGAGCGGCCGATCGTCGTGACGGACAAGGGCACCGTCCTCGCCCGCCCGGCGACGAAGGTCAGCGAGGTCCTCTAGGCGCTGCGCGCTCGTGCGCGGTTGAGGAGTCCCTGCACTCGTCAACCACGCACGGGCGGCGGAGCCGCCTACAGCGGGTCGCGGGCCACCGGACAGGACATGCAGCGGGGGCCGCCGCGGCCGGAGCCGAGTTCGGAACCTGCGATTCGCAGCACCTCGATGCCCGACGCCTCGAGCCGGGCGTTGGTCTCGACGTTCCGTTCGTACGCGACGACGACGCCGGGTGCGAGCGCGAGTGTGTTGTTTCCGTCGTCCCACTGTTCGCGTTCGGCGGTGACGTTGTCGAGTCCGGTGTCGATGACGCGCAGTTTGCCGATGCCCATGGCCTCCGCGGCGGCGGTGAGGAACGGATCGGCTCCGCGGATCGACACACCCTTGTCCTCGCGGTGAATCGTGAACGCCGACAGCGTGTCCTGGATGACCGGGTACATCACGACGGCGTCGTGGTCGACCATCGTGCACACGGTGTCGAGGTGCATGGACGCGCGGGCCTGCGCGATGGGCACCACCAGCACCGTGTGTGCGAGTTCGTCTTCGAAGACGCTGCGCGCCAACGCCTCGGCGCCGGCGGGTGTGGTGCGCTCACCCACTCCGACGGCGACGACGCCCGGCGCGAGGAGCAGGACGTCGCCGCCTTCGACGGGGGCGGTGTGAGATTCGTAGGCGCGCCGGGCGCCGCGGAAACGCGGGTGGTGGGCGTAGATGATGTCGGTGAGGGATGTCTCGCGGACGCGGGCGGGCAGCGCCAACGACGTGATGGCGACGCGGGGGCCGATCCAGAACGACGAGTCCCGGGTGAACAGCAGGTTGGGCAGCGGGTCGATGACGAAGTCGCCGCCGTGGTGCATGCGTCGGACCAGCGACGCCGTGTTGGCGGCGACGGGGAGTTCGTCGAAGGTCATGCCGGCGGTGAGGATGGTGGAGAGTTCGTCTGCGGGGACACCGCGGAGGTGGGCGGCCAGTTCCTGCGCCAGGGTGTGCCCGAGTTTGCGTGGGTCCACGGCCGCGCCGATGCCGTGGATGCGGGCGGCGCCGCTGGCACCGAGTGTCTCGGTGAGCAGGTCGGACAGCAGCAGGACCTCGACGCCGCGGCTGCGGAGCAGGTCGGCGAACGCGTCGTGCTCTTCCTGCGCGCGGTCGACCCACGGCAGTCCGTCGAAGAGGAGTTGGTCGTTGTTGCGGGGCGTCAGCCGCTTCAGTTCGTCCCCGGGACGGTGCAGGAGGACGGCACGAAGCTGCCCGACTTCGGAGTTGGCCCCCAGCGGTGCAGAACCGGACGCGTTCATGTCTAGACGGTAATGCCGGCGAGCCCGGCAGGCACGCTCAAACACTCCGCCGCCGAACGTGTCCCTCGGCTTCCCGAGCGAGTACCGTGAAACGGCGGAGGTATCTCATGGACGAGAACTCGACTCTCTCGCCGGCGCACTCGGATGCGGCGGCGAGTTCGTCTGCCAACGCACCGCCACTCCCCGCCGTGCCGGACGCGCTGGCCCCGTTCGCCGGTCTCTGGCGCGGCGAGGGCGAGGGGGCCTACCCGACGATCGACGAATTCGCGTACACCGAGGAGATCGAGTTCTCCCCGACCGGTAAACCGTTCCTGGCGTACCGGTCTCGGACGTGGGAGGTCGGCAGCGGGCGGCCGCTGCATTCGGAGTCGGGGTATCTGCGGCTCGTCGCCGAGGACGAGGCGGAACTTGTCGTCGCCCAGCCCACCGGTTTCGCGGAGATCCACCGCGGTCAGATCCGGGAGGGGATCATCGAGTTGTCGATGGTGTCGCTGTGCGCGTCGCCGGACGCCAAACCAGTGCACAGCATCCGGCGACAGTTGTCGGTGCGCGGCGGCGACCTCACGTACGACCTGTGGATGGCGCACGACCTGACGCCGCTCACCCACCACCTCCACGGCCATCTCCGCCGCGACTGACCTCGAGTATTGTTGAGGTAACCCGGTGAAAGGTTGCCCGTCGTGGAGATGCCCGAGTGGAGAGCGAAGGAACTGACGCCCGGACAACTGTCGGAGCGCAGTGGCGTGGCGGTGTCGGCGTTGCACTTCTACGAGCGCGAGGGGCTGATCACCAGCAGGCGGACGTCGGGCAACCAGCGGCGCTACCGCAGGGACACCCTGCGGCGGGTGGCGTTCATCCGCATCGCCCAGCGCGTCGGGATTCCGCTCGCCGAGATCCGGGAGGCCCTCGCGACCCTGCCGGAGGGCCGCACGCCGAACCGCAAGGACTGGGAGAAGCTCTCGACGCGGTGGCATGCGGATCTCGATCAGCG
>SEEV01000670.1 GCA_004211695.1 Rhodococcus sp. (in: high G+C Gram-positive bacteria) | reverse complement strand
CCCACCGGAGGGACGCATGAAGAAGTCTGACAGGGACATCATGGAAATTCTCGAGGCCTACGACACCACCGGCAACGCGCACTCCGCCGCGCAGCTGGCCGGGGTCGATCCGAAAACCGTCCGACGCTACGTCACCGCCCGCGACGCCGGGATGCCGGTGACCGGCCCCTCGCGGCGACCCCGCATCATCGACGAGCACCTACCCCAGATCGAGCAGTGGGTCGAGCGCAGCAAAGGCAGGGTCCGCGCCGACATCGTCCACGAACGCCTCGTCGCCCTCGGCTTCGACGGCACCGAACGCACCACCCGACGCGCCGTCGCGGATGCGAAAGCAGCATGGCAGGCCGGGCACCGCCGGACTTATCGGCCGTGGATCACCGACCCGGGTTTATGGATGCAGTTCGACTGGGGTGACGGCCCGAAAGTGCCCGGCCCGGGCGGGATCCTGCGTTCGACCCTGTTGTTCTGCGCCTGGTTGGCGTGGTCACGCTACCGCGTCGTGATCCCGGTGTGGGATCAAACCCTTCCGACGTTGATCGCGTGCCTCGATGCCGCGGTGCGCCGCTTCGGTGGGGTGCCGACCTACGCGTTGACCGACAATCCACGCACCGTGAGCATCGATCACGTCGCCGGAATCCCGGTGCGGCACCCGCAGATCGTCGAAACCGCCCGCCACTACGGCATGGCCGTGCACACCTGCGTGCCCTACGACCCCGAATCCAAGGGCGGCAGCGAAGCCACCGTCAAGATCGCGAAGGCCGATCTGGTGCCCACCGACGCGAACCTGCTGCCGGAGTACACCTCGTTCGCCGACCTCGAGGCGGCCTGCGAGCGGTTCTGCGCCACGGTCAACGCCCGTCGGCACCGTGAAAGCGCCCGCATCCCCAACGAGGCGTTGGCCGAGGAACGCGGCCGCCTGCACACTCTGCCGTCCGCGCCGCACACTCTGGCGTTGGGCACGACCCGCAGTGTCGGCACCGATCAGACGATCCGGTTCGGGTCGGTGCGGTATTCGACGCCGCCGGGGTTGGTCGGCACCGAAGTGTGGGTGCGCGCTGCCGGCACGGACCTGGTCGTCGTCGCCGATCTCGATGCCCTGCACCAGGTCCCGGACTGGGCTGAACACAGGAGGGGGTTGAGTGAGGTTGCCAGGCATTTACTGTCGACACCGGGGAACCCGCGGATCGATCCGGCGCACTACCCCGACCACCCGCAAGAACCGGGCGGTGCACCGAAGCCGCCGGTCCCGAAGGCCCGCTCCGCGGCCGAGGCCCGGTTCCTCGATCTCGGGCCCGGGGCACATACCTGGTTGGTTGCGGCGTCGGCGGCCGGGACGGTGCGGATCCGGGCGAAGATGACCGCTGCGGTCGAGTTGGCGGCGTTCGTCGGCGTCGAGGTCGTCGATGCGGCGTTGTCGGTGGCAGCCGACGCGGGTCGGTTCGCCGAGGGGGACCTGTCGGCGATCGTCGCGCACCACACCGCGACCGCAGCCGAGTCCGGGCTCGTCATCGCCGACGAGGCGCATTCGGTTCAGCCCGGCACCGCGGCCTGGGCCGGATTCGGTGTCGCCGGAACCGGAGTCGGGTCATGAGCCCGACTGCGCCGCCGTTGCCCGACGACCTCGTTGCCGTGCTCAAGCGGATGCGGCTGCCCTACCTCCGCGCCGCTGCACCGGAGGTGCTGGCGACCGCGAAAGCGCAGCGGTGGGATCCGACCGAGGTCCTCAAGGTGCTGCTCGACGAGGAGGTCCGTGGCCGGGACGAGGCGACGAAGGCGATGCGCCGCAAAACCGCGGGCCTTCCTGCTGGGAAGACGTTTTCTTCATGGCGGGAACAGGATTCGTCGATCCCGGCGCCGACCCAGCAGGCCCTGGCCACGTTGGAGTGGGTGAAGCGCGCCGAGAACCTGGCGATCAGCGGACCGTCGGGGACCGGCAAGACACATTTCGTCGAGGCGCTTGCGCATGCGGTGATCGATGCGGGGATGCGAGTGTCGTGGTTCAGTCTCGAATCGTTGACCGCGGCGATCGGGCGGGCCGCGGTGGACGGGTCGATCACCAAGACCATCACCAAGATCATTCGTGCCGAGTTGATCGTTGTCGACGATATCGGGATGCTGCCGTCGGGTCAGGCCGCTGCCGAGGCGTTCTACCGTCTTGTCGATGCCGCCTATGAGAGGCGGAGTGTGGTGGTGACCAGCAATTTGCACCCGTCCGGGTTCGACACGATCATGCCGAAGACTCTCGCGACCGCGGCGGTCGACCGGTTGCTGCACCATGCGCATGTCGTGATCACCGAGGGCACCTCGTTGCGGTTGCAGGACGCTACCGCCGGACGCGGGGTGATGCCGTTGACCTGACCCGGGCGGGAGATCAGCTGACCGCCGACAGGGAGATCAGCTGTCCGCGCACAGGGACACCAGCTGTCCGCCTACAGGGACGCCCTCATGTCCCTTGACA
>SEEV01000669.1 GCA_004211695.1 Rhodococcus sp. (in: high G+C Gram-positive bacteria) | reverse complement strand
CCGTGATCACAGCAGCGGTCGAACCCTTGAACTGCTCGGTGATCTCCGCAACCGCGGAAACCTTCTCAGGCTTTGCCATACTTCGCCTCCTCTCATGACAGTCGTTATCCCACTTCGGAGCCGCTGCGCACCGCCGGGAATCCCGGAGCGCACAATCCACGACATGCAAAACGCCCCGGTGCAGGGCACACGGGGCGTGAAAGGAAGCCATTCGGTCAGCACGCAAACGCGCGACCGATACGCATCCCCCTACCTCGTCCTCCTGCGTGGGCCGCCGGACATTCCCGGACTTTCAATCGCACCCTTGCGGGGGCGATCACCAACGGTCTTGGGTAGAACATGATTTGGGGTGAAGTTCGAATACTGCATTGAACTCCGCAGGACAGATTACGGCATGTCCTGCGCTACCGCCAAATCGCGGCCCACACCGGCCTCATGGCGAGTGACCAGCATCACTGCCAATGCGGTGGTGTGGCTCATCAGACTCACCCCTCGGTCAATTACCTGTTACGTCACGTCACACATATGGTCTAGCTTCTTCCTATGACAATCCTCGAAGCCCGGGCCGTCGTGGCCGGGTCACGGACGCGGCGATTCCTCGCGCTCGCCGTGATCTGCCTGGCCGAACTGCTCGTCGTGCTCGACAACACCATCGTCAACGTCGCACTCCCCTCCATCGGTGTCGAACTCCGCACCAGCGTCAGCGGGCTCCAATGGGTCGTCGACGCCTACACCCTGACCTTCGCCGGCCTGCTGCTGGCGTTCGGCAACCTCGGCGACCGCTACGGTCGGCGACGCGTCATGGTCATCGGGCTGATCGGCGTCGCCGCCATGTCGATCGCCGGCGCCAACGCCGAGAGTCTCGGCCAGGTCATCGCAGCCCGCGCGGCGATGGGCGTCTTCGCCGCCGCCGTCTTTCCCGCGACCCTCGCCCTCATCATCAACATCTTCACCGACCTGCGGGAACGGGCGTTGGCGATCGCCGCCTGGACCGCGATGGCCGGGTTCGCGATCGCCATCGGGCCGATGGCCGGCGGCTGGTTGCTCGAGCACTTCAGCTGGCACTCGGTCTTCTGGATCAATGTGCCGATCGCCGTCATCGCTGCGGCGGCAACGCTGTCGCTGGTGCCGGAGTCGCGCGCGACCGTCGTCGGACGCATGGACCTCGTCGGAATCGCCGCCTCGATCATCGGAATCACCGTGCTCGTGTGGGCGATCATCGAAGCCCCTCACCACGGTTGGACGTCGTCCGTCACGGTCGGCGCCGTCGCCCTCGCGATCGCCGTCCTCCTCGGTTTCGTCCGCTGGGAGCTGCGCACCGAACACCCGATCCTCGACCTGCGATTGTTCCGCAACCGCAGGTTCTCGCTGCCCGCCCTCGCGATCGCGATCGGCTACTTCTCCATGTTCGGCTTCCTGTTCCTGATCACCCAGTACTTCCAGGGGGTTCGCGAGTACACACCGTTCGAGTTCGGTGTCGCATCGCTGCCGTTCGCGGTGTCCGTGGCGGTCGGCGCGCCAGTCGCCACACTCCTCGCCCAGCGGATCGGGACGACTCCCGTGATCGTGTTCGGGCTTCTCCTCACCGGAGTCGGCCTCTACCTCGGCGGACAGGTGGCCGTCGACAGCAGCTACCTGACGGATGTCCTGCCGTCGATGGTGTCGATGGCACTCGGGCTGGCCATCGTGCAGGGCCCCGCGACCGAATCGATCATGGCGTCACTGCCCCTCGACGAGGCGGGAGCTGGATCGGCGGTGAACGACACGACCAGGGAGATCGGGGGGACACTCGGCGTCGCCGTGCTCGGATCGATCGTCGCGTCGTACTACGCCACGACGATGAGCCCGCTGCTCGAACGGATTCCGGCGACGTTCATGAACGAGGACGAGAAGGGGTTCGCAGGGGCCACGGTTCTGAGTGTGCTCGAGATCCGCAAACGGGAGATCCCGCCGTTCCTCGAACAACAGCGTGAAAATCTCATTCTCACCATGAAGACGACGGTCCTGCAGGGCTCGCACACCGCGTCGCTCGTCGCGGCCGGCGCCGTCGTCGTCTGCGCGGTGGTCGTCGGGATCTTCATGCCGTGGGCGCCGGCGCGCACGGATTCCGTGATGCTCGCTTGGCGGAAGATGCCCGCACCGGGACCGGAAGACGAAGACTGACCCGGAAAAGCAGTTCGGCTGGTACGGAAGATTCCGTACCAGCCGAACTGTGTGAAGCGAGACTTACGCGTCAGCATCCTCGAGAAGGTTGCGGGTGCGGTTCGGGTCCACCGGGATGCCCGGGCCGGTGGTGGTCGAAACGGTGACCTTCTTGACGTAGCGGCCCTTCGCGGAGGAGGGCTTCGCACGCAGGATCTCGTCCAGCGCGGCGCCGTAGTTCTCCACCAGCTTGGCGTCGTCGAACGATGCCTTGCCGATCACGAAGTGCAGGTTGGCCTGCTTGTCGACGCGGAAGTT
>SEEV01000668.1 GCA_004211695.1 Rhodococcus sp. (in: high G+C Gram-positive bacteria) | reverse complement strand
GTTCACACCCCCTGGCCGGGGCTGATCGAGGCTTACCGCGACCGCCTCGCCATCGGACCGAACTGGAAGACGGTCACCCTGCGCGAGGGCGGCACCCCGCTGCTGCCCGCCGGGCACCTGTCGGAGCTCACCGGGTGCGACGTCTACCTGAAGGTCGAGGGGCTCAACCCCACCGGTTCGTTCAAGGACCGCGGCATGACGATGGCCGTCACCGACGCGCTGGCCCGCGGTCAGCAGGCCGTCCTGTGCGCCTCCACCGGCAACACGTCCGCCTCCGCCGCCGCGTACGCCGCCAAGGCCAAGATGACCTGCGCCGTGCTGGTGCCGCAGGGCAAGATCGCGATGGGCAAGCTCGCGCAGGCCGTCATGCACGGTGCGCGGATCATCCAGGTGCAGGGCAACTTCGACGACTGCCTCGAACTGGCCCGCAAGACCACCGCGGAGTTCCCCACGATCGGACTCGTGAATTCGGTCAACCCGGTCCGCATCGAGGGCCAGAAGACCGCGGCGTTCGAGATCTGCGACGCGCTGGGCAAGGCCCCCGACGTGCACGCGCTCCCGGTCGGCAACGCGGGCAACATCACCGCGTACTGGCGCGGGTACTCCGAGTACTACGCGGACGGCCTCACCAGCGTGAAGCCCCGCATGCTCGGCGTGCAGGCCGCCGGCGCCGCACCGCTCGTCCTCGGCGCACCGGTGAAGCACCCGGAGACGATCGCCACCGCGATCCGCATCGGCTCGCCCGCCTCCTGGAACGGCGCTGTCGCCGCCAAGGAGGAGTCGCACGGCGCCTTCCGGGCCGCCACCGACGACGAGATCCTCGAGGCGTACCGCCTGATCGCCCGGACCGAAGGCGTGTTCGTCGAGCCCGCGTCCGCTGCGAGCGTCGCGGGTCTGCTCGCCGCCCGCAAGGAGGGCTGGCTGGACTCCGGGCTGACCGTCGTCTGCACGGTCACCGGCAACGGCCTCAAGGACCCCGACACGGCGCTGGCGGGTATGCCTGAGGTCCAGCCGATTCCGGTCGACCCTGTCGCTGTCGCCTCGGCCCTCGAGCTGGCGTAGTGGTGGCGCCCACGCCCACCACGCCGCAGGACCAGACCGCTGATATGACACAGACCCTCCCCATGGGCCTCACCGTGACCGCACGCGTCCCTGCCTCGAGCGCCAACCTCGGCCCGGGTTTCGACACGTTGGGTATCGCTCTCGGGTTGTACGACGAGATTACCGTGACCACCACGGGTTCGGGGCTGAAGATCCGTGTCGAGGGCGAGGGTGCCGACGACGTGCCGTGGGGCCCGTCCCATCTCGTGGTCCGGGCGATCGAACGCGGCCTGGAATCGGCCGGGGTGTGGGCTGAGGGCCTGGATGTGGTGTGCCGCAATGCGATACCCCATTCGCGTGGCCTGGGTTCCTCCGCGTCCGCCGTTGTCGGGGGACTGGCGGCCGCCAATGGGCTGGCGACCAAGCTCGACCCCGAACTGGGGCTGTCGCTCGATCAGCTCGTCCAGCTGTCGTCCGAGTTCGAAGGCCACCCCGACAACGCGTCGGCGAGCGTGCTCGGCGGTGCGGTCGTGTCGTGGAGCTGTGCGGGCGAGCAGGCCGACGGAGCGCCGACCGCCACCGACGTCTACTCGGCCGTCGCGCTGAAGGTGCACCCCTCGATCCGCGTCGTCGCACTGGTGCCGGGGGAGCGCTCGTCGACCGCGCACACGCGGGGTCTGTTGCCGGAGACCGTTCCCCACCGGGACGCCGCGTTCAACGTCAGCCGCGGAGCCCTCGCTGTGGTGGCGCTCACAGAGCGTCCCGACCTCCTGATGGCGGCCACCGAGGACAGACTGCATCAGACGCAGCGCGCTCCCGCCCTTCCACTGACGACCCGATGGATCGCCATCCTCCGGAAGGCGGGTATCGCCGCCACGGTCTCCGGAGCGGGACCGACGGTCCTCGCATTGACCACGGAACCTTTCCCCGTGGATCTGCGAGCGCGGGCGGAGGCCGAGGGGTTGCAGGTGCTCGAACTGGCCGTCGCGGACGGCGTCCGGACCAGCTGACACGCCGTAAGGGCGTCTCCTTGCCCCTACGGGCGTTCACAGCTATCCTGGGCAATGTCCGTACATCGTGCGCATCAGACGCCGGTGCTTCACCAGGGCAATTACTCCAGGTCAATCGGGGTTGAGAAGGAAAGGACCTCCGTGACCGATACGGACCTCATCGCCGCTCCTGTGCGCGCCTCCTCGGTGGATACCGTTGGCGCGCAGGCAGGCGACTCTTCACAGGCGTCATCGACCGCACCCGCCACCGGTGCCGTGACGGCCTCCACCAAGCGCGCCGAGGCGCGCCGAGGTGCCGGGCTGTCCGGAATGGTGCTGACCGAGCTTCGCACCCTCGCTGGTGAGCTGGGCATCAAGGGCATCTCGGGGATGCGCAAGGGCGACCTGATCGCCGCGATCAAGGAGCGTCAGGGCGGCTCTGCGGCCCCGGCTGCTGCCGTGACCGAAGCCGCTCCCAAGACCCGGGCGACGCGCGCGAAGCGCGAACAGTCGGCGCAGACCGAACTCGAAGTGACTCCCCAGCCGGACACCACCGAGAAGGCCGCCGAGCCCAAGACGACCGAAGCCGCGACGGGCGACGGCGCAGCCGCCGACACCGACACGGCCGACGGCGGACGCCGTGGGCGTCAGCGCCGCGGATCCGCGCGTCGCGCAGGTGCACCCGAGCAGGGTGACCAGGGCGGCAACGCTCAGGACACTGCCTCGGCGACTGCCACCGACACGCAGCAGGCCGAGCGCAAGCAGGCCGAAGACCGCCAGGATTCCGCCGAGAGGCCCGCCAAGCAGGACGGCGCCGGCGACCAGGGCGGCGACCGCAACCGACGTGAGCGCGGCGGCGACCGTGGTGATCGTGGTGACACCCGTGGTGACCGCGACACCCGTGGTGACCGCGGCGACCGTGGTGAGCGTGGCCAGGGCAACACCGGCCCGCGGAACAACGACAATCGCCCCGGCGACGACGAGGAAGGCGGTCGCGGGCGCCGCGGACGTCGCTTCCGCGAACGTCGTCGTGGACGCGACCGTGGCGAAGGCGGTGGCGGCGACGTCCGCGAGACCGAGATCCGCGAGGACGACGTCCTGCAGCCGGTCGCGGGCATCCTGGATGTCCTCGACAACTACGCGTTCGTCCGGACCTCCGGCTACCTGGCCGGACCGAACGACGTCTACGTGTCGATGAACCTGATCCGCAAGAACGGTCTCCGTCGCGGCGACGCCATCACCGGCGCCGTCCGGGTGGGACGCGAGGGTGATCAGGCCAACCAGCGGCAGAAGTTCAACCCGCTGGTCCGCATCGACACCGTCAACGGCGGCGACGTGGAGGCGGCCAAGAAGCGCCCCGAGTTCGGCAAGCTCACCCCGCTGTACCCGAACCAGCGGCTGCGTCTGGAGACGACGCCGAACATCCTGACCACGCGTGTCATCGACCTGGTGATGCCGATCGGCAAGGGTCAGCGCGCGCTGATCGTGAGCCCGCCGAAGGCGGGTAAGACCAGCGTTCTGCAGGCCATCGCCAATGCGATCGCGACCAACAACCCCGAGTGCTACCTCATGGTCGTGCTGGTCGACGAGCGTCCGGAAGAGGTTACCGACATGCAGCGGTCGGTGAAGGGCGAGGTCATCTCCTCGACCTTCGACCGCCCGCCGGGAGACCACACCTCGGTCGCCGAGCTCGCCATCGAGCGTGCGAAGCGCCTGGTGGAGGCCGGTAAGGACGTCGTCGTCCTCCTCGACTCGATCACCCGCCTCGGCCGCGCGTACAACAACTCGTCGCCGGCCTCGGGACGCATCCTGTCCGGTGGTGTCGACTCGACCGCGCTCTACCCGCCGAAGCGTTTCCTCGGTGCTGCGCGCAACATCGAGAACGGCGGTTCGCTCACGATCATCGCGACGGCCATGGTCGAGACCGGTTC